>JBOGNK010000097.1:0-4448 GCA_050747085.1 Candidatus Acidiferrales bacterium | reverse complement strand
GCTGTACGCGTTCACCATCGGCAGCAGCGGCCACAACATCTCGAGCTTTACGTTCAACGTTCATCTCGCGGATGCTTCGAACATCGGGTGGGCGATGGCCGCGGGTGCGATTTTCAACCTCGCGAACCTGCTGCTCGTGGCCGGCATCGACATGGCGGGCATGGCGACCGCGTTCCCTATTTCAATCGGCATCGCGCTTGTGGTCGGCGTCTTTCTCAGCTACGTGCAGCAGCCGCAGGGAAACGTCGCAATGCTCGTGGCGGGAGTGTTCTGCGCGATTTTGGCCGTGGTTCTCGACGGCAAGGCTTATGGCCAGCTCGGCGTCAGCCGCGAAACGTCCCGCAAGAGCATCGTTGTATGCGTCGTGTCGGGCATTCTAATGGGACTCTGGGCGCCATTCTCGACGCGTGCCCTTACGGCCGGCATGCCGCTCACGCCGTACGGCGTTGTCGTGTTTCTAACGCTCGGCGCGCTGCTCTCGTGCTTCGTATGGAATTTCCTTTTTATGGCCAACCCACTTGTCGGCGAGCCGGTGAAATTTGGCGGCTTCTTCGACGCGCCGGCCAGCGGCCACTTGCTCGGGCTGTTTGGCGGTTTCATTTGGACGACGGGTACTGTGTTCAGCCTGGTAGCCGCGAATTACACGGGCGTGGCGACATCCTATGCAATCGGGCAATCGGCGCCGATGGTCGCGGCGCTGTGGGGCATCTTCGTGTGGCATGAGTTCCGCGGCGCAAATCCGAAAGCGAAGACGTATCTCGGACTGATGTTTCTTTTTTACCTGCTGGCCATTGGCTTCGTAGCCTGGGCCATTCGCGCACGCTAGCGGACAATTTGCCGGTTAGCGAACGGGAGGATTCATGAACGGCAGGAACAAAGTCGCACGATGGTTCGTCGGCTTGGGTTGCTTCGTTCTCATGGCGAGCGTAATTCTTCATTGCCTGGCATACCTAAAAGTGTCGTCGCCTGCAGTAGCTGCGTCCAATCTGCCGGCGCCTTTGCAGTCCGTTTTTAGTGTGGCCTTCCTTTCCATGGCTTGGACCTGGCTCGTGCTGGCAATCATTGCATGGCTGGCCGTGTTCCAGGAAACGAAGTCGAGCAAACCTATTCTTCTGATCTGCGGCTTTGCGGTCCTCCTGCAAGCCATTTTCACGCTGCCGTTTGTCGGCCTTTTCATCGGCAACGAATTGATCGGCGCCGCCTCGCTCCTGATCATAGCTGGCGGATTCACGTTCGTACCGGCTGGTTCTCCTGTCGAGATTCCCGTTAAGTGAACGTGCACAATGCGGTGCCAGGCTCAAGTCAAACGGCTGACTTGCTGAGTGTGACGACAACGAGAGTCGGATAAGCGAATAAGGATCATTGTACTTCTTGGCACAGGCGCGCCAGGACGGTCGAAAACGAAACAATGCGAGCGTTAGACTCCTACAGGGATGATTGACCTTTGACTTCACGATGCAAATGTATTTGAACATGCGATTCGAATGGAGGTAGTGCGATGAACGGTCGCATCAAAGCTGCACAATGGCTAGTGGGTATTGGGTGCTTCATCCTCCTCGTTGGTGCGGGCCTACACCTCGCCGCAGGCTATCCCAGAATTTCGAAAATACTGGCTGTAGCTCCGATAGATGCGGGATTCAGAGGCGCGCTCAGGGCCATTTTTCTTTCGCTGGGATGGGAATGGATCGTTCTTGGCGTCATCGTGCTGATCGCGGCATTCACGGACACACGGATACGGAAGCCCATCGTTCTGATTGGCGGCTTCGCGATGTTAGTGGACGCCGCCGTCATGGCGAAACTGATCGGTTGGTTTGTAGGCACCGACATGATCCTCGTCTCTGGCCTGCTTGTCGTTTTGGGCGGGTTCGTCTTTGCGCCTGCGCGAGCTCGCGTCGAGGAGCTTTCCAGTAAAATGGCCTGAAAACTCAAGCCACCGGCCGGATTCGTACGTTGGCTTGTCGTCAGGCCCAATCACGTCGACGCGCACCTTGCCCTGCATTAAAAAGCTATTTGGCTGAGCCGAGCTTCGAATGATTGAAATAGCCGATTCGCTGCAGAACCGCAGCGGCAATCAGCGGAAGGGCCACAGTGGCATCGTCCAGTACTTCGGCGAAGCGACCGCCTTCCTCGGGAGGAACAAACTTGCCCCAGGAAACAGCCTCGGTGTACGTGCTGCCGGAAAGTCCGCCCCAATTCACCGGCTCCGGGCAGATGCGCAAGCCATAGTTGTAACGCTTCAAAGGAAGCTTTTCGTAGCCGCGCCGCGCCAGAAGTTCGGCATAAACACCGAATTGCTGCGCCCAGTTCCGCGGGACCCCGCCGCCGATGGTGACAATGCCCATGCGCTTAGTCGCAAGCATGGTTTTGGCGTAGTGCTCGAAGTCGTCATATGAATCGAATGTCAGAAGCGGCCGGCCGTCTTTTCTGCGCATTCGCTGATGTAGCGCGAAGTCAATCCCCAGTTCCGAGTCGGTGAACGCAGGGACGTAAACAGGAACGTTGCGTTCGTAGCAGGATCTCAGGATGCCGCGGCCTTTCGCGGTACGCGCGAGGTGCTCGCCGATGCGACGATGCACTTTCCAACTGCTCACCGTCTCTTTCACGTCCCAATCTTCGAGCAATTCCTGCACAACTTCTTCGACGGCATCGAGGTTCACTTCCGGCTCGATCGAATCGTAAACGCGGTTATAGCCGGCTTCGAACAATTCCCGGTCGCACATTTTTTCGTCGTAGCGGAAATGCGAGCGGCCGGTTGCTTCAACGAGGCCATGCGCCATCAGCGCGCCAGTGGAGACAATTGCCTTCACGATTCCAGAATCGACCAGGTCGCAGAAGATCAGACCCATTTTCGCGACGGTCATCGCCCCGGACAGGGTCATCACGACAAAGCAATCTTTGTCGCGCGCCATGGATTCCAGAACATCCGCCGCATCGCCAATCTGGCGCGCTGTAAACGCCGTTTTCCCCATCGCGCGCACCAGATCGTCAACCGTACGAACGCGCGAAAGGTCGAGCGGATAGATCGGCGTAAGCTGGTCTTCGATCGGGTCATGCAGAATGCGTCCCGTCGCGCCCTTTTTCTTTGCCATTCATCCCCCTCACGGGTAATGTATCTTCGCCCTGCGCCTTCGCGAGCGGAACAAAACCATATTGCGAGCCATATTCATAGTACAAACGGCGCCGAAGGCGAAGGGGAATTTAGAAAAGTTTCGCGGAGCAGCGACCGGACATGAGTCGATATACGCCCTTGCCGCCTGACAATTTCGGCGGCCTTTCCGAAGAGAGTTCCTCGTATGCAGCATCGCGGGCGGTGATTTTCCCCGTGCCTCTGGAAAGGACAACCACCTACGAGCACGGAACCCGGAATGGGCCCTCGGCAATCATCAAGGCCAGCCAGAACATGGAACTGTACGACGAAGAGATCGAGCTTGAGCCGTACAAGGAAATTGGGATTCACACCCTCCCGCCGATCGACACAATGGACGGCACGCTCGACGAGGTGTTAACGGAACTTTTTTCGGCGGAACTTGCGCTTCTGGAAGACGGGAAGTTTCCCGTTGTGCTCGGCGGAGAGCATTCAATTACGCCGCCGCTGGTTTCCGCTGCAGCAAAAAAGTACAAAGATTTGTGCGTGCTGCAGATCGACGCGCACGCCGACTTGCGCGACGAATACCAAGGAAACCCGGCGAGTCATGCGTGCGCAATGCGGCGATCGCTCGAAGTTTGTCCGGCGGTGCAGGTCGGGATACGGTCGCTATCGGTGGAAGAAGCACAGGCGGCTCCGAAGCTGAACACAAAGATCTATTGGGCGAAGGACATCGTGCGCACCCCGGCGAAGACATGGATCGCGAAAGTCCTGGATGATTTGAGCTCGCAGGTCTATCTCACGATTGATCTTGACGGTTTCGATCCGTCGATTATGCCTGCGACAGGAACGCCGGAGCCGGGGGGGCTCGATTGGTACCAGGTGACTTCACTGATTCGCGCCGTCGCGCAGCACAAGAAAATTGTCGGCATGGACGTGGTTGAATTACTGCCTCAGCCAGGGGGTCACGCTTCGGACTTCCTGGCGGCGAAGCTGGTCTACAAATGCCTGGCATACGTCTTTTGCCGGGAATGAAACGTCGGTTGTTGGATCGCGTACCTACTTAAGACGCTCATTCGGAGAAAATAGATGATTCATGGCGCGATGTTCAGTTCGTTGCAGCAGACGAGATCGATTTATGTCGAGGTGTCGCACAACGGTTTTATCGCGTGGATCATCATTGGATTGCTCGCGGGATGGATCGCCGGGCATCTAACACGAGGCCGCGGATTCGGGTGCATCGTTGATGTCATCCTCGGGCTGATTGGCGCCGTGATTGGCGGGTGGATTTTCACCAAAATCGGCGTAGGAGGATACGGCTTCTGGTGGAGCTTGGCGGCCGCGACGGTGGGTGCGGTGGTAC
>JBOGNK010000096.1:0-30108 GCA_050747085.1 Candidatus Acidiferrales bacterium | reverse complement strand
TCGTACGGCTTGCCCGTTTCCGCATCCGTCTTCACCGACTCGATCAGCTGCTGATAGCCGATCGCTTCGTCCAGCGGATGCACTTCGGCGCGCTGCAGGTTCTCGATCACCTGGAATTCCAGCGCTTGCTGGTCCGTCAGCTCCATAATGCGGACCGGGACCGCTTCGAGCTTTGCCGCTTTGGCCGCTCGATAACGCCGCGCGCCCGCAATGATCTCGAGTTCGCTCGATTCTTCTTCGTCGATCCGATGCCACTGCGACTTCCGCACCAGCAGCGGCGTGAGCACTCCGTGCTGCTTCACGCTGGCCGTCAGTTCGTCCAGGCCGGCGAAGTGCCGGCGCGGATTCGTTTTCGATTCAACCAACCGCGCGAGCGGTACCAGCTGAAAAGCGCCTTCGATGCCGGCCGCAGCCGTTTCATCGGGCGCTGCTTTCGTGCTTGCCATGCTTTCTCCTTTGCCCGTGGTCGGGGCTAAGACAAGCCTTCCAATTCGCGAAGCGACACGATGATCCGTTCAAACTGAGCTTTCTTGGTGTCCAGCTCCGTGACCTTCGTTCGCAGCTGGTCGATCGCGTCCTCGACTGCGCTCTTTGCTCCCGCCTTCGCGATCGCAGTCTTAGCCGCGGCTGTTTTTGCTTTTGGTTGTGCACACGCCTTCGCTCGGTTGTATCGCCGCTTGTAGACCTGCTGCGGCGACACCGCATACTTTTTCGCGATGTCCTTGGTCGCCATGCCGGCGGCATCGTCGCGGTCCACCGCCGCCCAATCCACTGCCGATACTCGTTCCACCCTTTCCTCCTTTCGCGCCGGCGGCTCGCCAGTCACGATCTCCGTCAGTTCCTGCAGTTGCTTCTTGGAAAACGGGGGCCCGGCCGAGCCGATCCGCACGCACAGTGCCTTCTCCGCGAGCTGCGCCAGCGTCGGGCCTTTCTGCTGCGCCACCACGTGACGGTTCTGTCGCCAGCACAAATCGCACTTCGGCGTCACCTTGCCGCTTTCGTCGTCGCGCACCACGCGATGCGCTGCGGTCTTGAAGCCACGCGACTGGCACGGCAGGCAGAAGCTGTCAGCCATTCGTTCCTCCCTGGAAGTACTCGGCATTGCCCATCTTGCCGCGCTTGGGCCCGGTTACGCAGCGCTGCCGGCGCGGTGCAGACGTGGGCGCACTGTCTTCCCTCCATCTGCCGCACTCGCCCTTCGCGCGCGGCGATTGCTGCGCGACGTGCCGGCACCACCAACACACGCGCACCTTGCGCTCGACAAGCTGCCCGTGCTCCTCGACGGCGCGCAGTATGGGCCAGAGCTTCTTGGTGGAACTTCCGCTCGCTCCGCAGAAGTGGCAGAGGTGCCCCGTGTCTCTCCGGTACTGCCGGTTGTAACGGCTTACGCGCTGGCGGTTTTTCACCTTCCATGCACGCGTCTTCGCGTTGTAGGTCTCGCGGTTGCGCCAATGCTTGGCCCGGTCCCGCTTTCGCTCGTGCTCGGCGAAGCTGCGATCCCGCCGCCGCAGCCGTCGCCACACGCGTTGATACCGCGTGCGATCCGAAGACGGAATGCCGTACAGCATCGTCGGACCGGGAAGCTGGCGGCCGCTTAGGTTCACGCCGTCTCCTTCTGCTCGAACAGGTTCGTGAACTCGACGCGAAACCCTTTCGCCTTAAACCAGTACATCACCGCGTCCGGGTCGTAGCCGTAGAAGTCGGCCTGGCCCTCGACGCCGCAGCTCCGGGCGAACCGTTCCTGCTCGCCTTTTCGCCAGAGCCGCCGGCCGAGCGGCACGTAGACGAACACGTCGCCGCCGTTGCAGTGCATTCGGAATTTGTTCGGCTCGCGGGGTGTCCCCCGCTCCGGCGGGGGACTACAGGGGGTATTAGATTTTGTATTACCTGTTGCTTTTGGTTCTATATGATACGCACCCTCAAAACCCGGGTTTTTGTCACTACCCCCCGCGTCATTTGTCACCACCTGGTGACTTGGTGTCACTACCGGTGGTGTCGTGGTGTCACTAGGGGGTGGTGACACCATGTCACTACCTGCAAGCGTCCGCGAGACGGCATCCAGGCCAAGAATGTAGCGGTTCGGGGCTCGCTGTTTCCCGCTGTCGCCCTTCGTGATCGCGATGGCGCGCTCGGCGCGGAGCAGGCCGCCCTTGCTCTCGAATTGTTGGACCAGGCGCATGATCTGGCGGCGTGAGCTGAGGGTCTCCTGGCTCAGCCTTGCCAGTCCTACCCATGCGAACCGGGAGTGCGCGTTGTGGTAGTCGGCCAGGACCATCAGTAGTAGCTTTTCTCGCGCGAGCAGCGGGCTGCCGTCGGGATGATGCGTTTGCGCCTTCGCCCATGCCGAAGCTTCAAGACTCATCCCTTCAGGCCCTCCTACAGGGTTTATCGCCCGCTTTCTAGGGTGCCGATCGCAGGCAAAATTTTTTAGCGCTCTGCTTCGTCGAACAGTCCTCGCTGCGGAATCTCGGGCAGCGGGCGAGACAGGAAGTTGCGGAGGGGGTCGCTCGGTCTGGAGGTGTCGGGTTTCGACGCCGCAATCTCTTCGGCGTCGGGGCTCTTGGCTTTTTTGCGGAACTTCTGCGGCTCGGGGCAAGTCTCGAAATGCGGTCGAAACGTGTTTGGGTCTACCGGAATCGTGCCGCCGCCCGGCGTCGTGTAGAAAAAGAGCATGCGTCCGCATTTCTTCGATCGGCAATTGGCGGTGAAGCGAAATTGATATCCTGCCGCCGTCAGGTCCTTAGCCGATTTATGCACCCACGCCATTAGTTCTCTCGCCAACTTTCGGCCGCATCGGCACTTCTGCCGGCAGCCAGGTTCCGATAATGTTAACCGATGAGTACTGAGCGGCGGAAGGAACCGAGGACAGCGCGGCCGAGATCGCCGCGTGATCCGTTTCGGTTTCGACTTCGATCGTATAGCCCACTCGCAGCTTGCGTTTTTTCTTCACGCGCCGGCCTCCTGGTCGGATTTCATCGGGCGGCTCGAGATGCCTCGCGAAGCCGCCCGGTTCTCGCGGGGAAGCCGCCGAGACGGCTCGCGCGCGAAATTCGTCTAAATCGGTTTAGGGCGCGGCCACGGACCTCTCGCCGCGAGAGATGACCGCTCTTCAGATTCCATTTGCTTTCGGTCAATAGCGGCGTCTCGCGCTTCATCAGGGTCGCGTTCTTCGCGCACTTCCCGTTCAATCTTTTCGCTCGTTTTCCAGTCGTCATAGTGCGGCAGAAAATCATCCGTTTTCCAGAAAGCCATCGCTCTATCTCCTTTTGTTTCTTGTGGGAGTCATCTATATAATTCCCCTTTTCATCGTCTTCTCCTTTCCGTTTCACCATCCCAAAACTTGGGCGGCTTCCACGCCCTCCGCCGGCGCGCCCGGCTTTGCCCGATTTCCACTCGCATCGGGGCCGTGCGCGGGAGCTATTCCCGGTTACGCTGACTCGCCTTTCCTCAACATCGAGGTGGCACCTAGCTCCAACGGATCAGCGCCAAAGATGGATGCGGTGGTATTTCCAGGTATCCGCACTACCCATCGTTGGGAAACTTTGCGGGGAACGAGTTGCGCTCCAAACGTCGTCTTGGCTCGTTTCAGACCACCCAGCCGCCCCGCGCAGTCTGGGAATTACAACGTCGCCCGTTAGGCCGCCGCCTGCGGACTCCACCGCGAGACTTCTTCGCAGACAGCGTCGTACTTGTCCTTCGTAATCTCGAACGCGCGCTTGAATCCATGACGTTCGATGATTCTGCTGATTTCCGTCATCGGCACCTGGTGTTCGTGGCCGATGGCGAAGATGCGCTTGCGCTGCGGGTCGCTGATCCGCGTCGCGGTTTGCGCGTCCTGCTTGGGCTGCGGGTCCTTGCCGTTTGCCTTTTCGTGACGCTCATTGCCGGTGATTTCCTCGGCTGGCGTCGCGTCGTAGCCTGCCAGCACCACGATGAAGGCCAACACGTTCCGCAGCACCTTGCCGATTGCACGCGTCTGCGCCATGCTCTGCAACTGGAACGTGGGCACGGCCACTTCGCCCACCTGGCGCTTCTGGCCGTTCTCCCACTCGTACTTCGGGCGCATGCTCCAGTTGTCTTCGTTGTTCAGACACATCGCCCGCGCCGAAGAAATCACCGCAAGGTCCGCCAGGCGAATCGCGTCCGCCTGGGCTTCGAAGCCCTGCGCTTCGCTGATTTCGTCGTACACCGGCCGCGTGTCCACGATCTTGGCCGAAATGCCGCAGAAGTAGGCCAGGGTTTCCCAGGCTTCGACCTTCAAATGCTTGCGGCCGCTGATCGAAACCTCGAGATCGTCCTTTTTCCGCTTCACCACCTCCATCAGCGCGTCGGCGGCGTTTTGGGCGTCCTGGATCATTCGCTTGGGGTCGCCGACCAGCCGCAGCGAATCGAACGTCGTGAGTGTTTGTGACGACATGGGCTACCTACTGAACGCCACGGCGCCCTTGTTGACGCCGCGCGTTCCCGGAACCACGTCCGCCAGCGCGGCTTTGTGGATCCGCGCCTGGGAGTTGAGGGCTGGCTGGTTGATTTGCAGCAGGGGCAGCAGCATCTTGTTTTTCGCCGCCGCCTTCACCAGAGCGTGGAAGTCGGTCACTTCGCCCGACCAGTTGTCGCGCACCGAAGTTCCCGCCGCACGCTGATACGTGGGAGCCGCTATCGGCCGCGGCGCAACCGACTGCTCGTTGAGGATCTGCTCCACCGCCTGTTCGCTCATGCCGGCCTGTTCGGCTTGCGCGGCGGCCGCGATCTTGCGGTCCGCCTCTTCCTGGGCCTGCAGCTCGGCCATGCGGCGTTCCTCCTGCCGGCGCAGCTGCTCTTGTTCGGCATCCCACTGCGCCACCTTCTGTCCTGCGAGCCGCTTCGCGCCGGCAAACGTGTCGCCAACGCTTTTCTTGAGCCCCTGGATTTGCTGGTAGGCGGCGTAGACCACGCGATACGGCCGCTCGATCCATTCCGCCCAGTTCTTCTCCTGCCGCGCCGCCTCCTGTCCCAGCGCCGCGCAGCAGTTGTAGCTATCCTGGTCCGTGATCGTTACGCCTTCCACCTTCGCGAGAAGGTTTCGGCCGTCTCGCTCATACGCTGCAATTTGGCCCTGATCGACCGCCGCTGAAACGGCCAGCGCGTCGCCTCGTGTTGCATCCATCGGCATCGTTACCATCGTTTCTTCTCCTATACGTGCAGTTGCTTCCATCGAACCGATCCGGTCATTCCCAGAAAAACGTTCACATCCGAGAGATAGTCCTGGATCGGAAACTCGCGCAGCTCGTAGGTGCCGTCCGCTTTCAATCGCACGGCGATCCGCCGAAACACTTCTCGCGGTTCGACCGCATGCCCGTACCCCGCCAGCTGCAAAGCCGCCCAGTCCTGCGGCGTATACGTCTTGATGTCGATCAGCACGGCCGCCATGCCCGGCTCTTGGCCGGCGAAGCCTCCCGAGCGGTCGAGCGTTCCGCAATAGCGGTGGCTGTCGCTCCACACGTACTGCTCGACCAAAGCCGGCCGAAACTTCGTTGCCTTCAAAAACGCGGCCCATCCCTTCACGTAACCGCGCAGCTCTTCCACTACGCTCTTCGGATCGAGCCGCCCTTCGTCGAGGAGCTGCGTCGCGCGATGCACCGCCGATCCGCGCCAGCGGCCGTATTCGGTGAACCACTCGTCGTCGATCACCGATTCCTCTTTCAGGATTTGCGTCACGCTGGGCCACGCCTCGCCATCCACGTAGTAGACGTGGTTCTCTTCGTCGAACTCGACGAACCGTTCGCGTGGCAGCACTGTGGCGGCCTGATTCACCGGATCACCCCGATCTTCCACAGAAAAATAAACGCGCTGATCGCCGCAGCCATCAGCGCCAGGCCGAACGCGCGCAGCCGCCGTTGCGTCTTGCGGTACTCGTCGGTGAATTGGCCCACGTAGGCTGGCCGCGAAATGCTTCCGCGAATCGCCAGCGCCGAGCACTCGCAGCATCGGCTGCACTCGCCGCACATGGGGCAGAACGCGTCGATCTCGTCGTAGGAAAGGCAGTTCGAACACATGCGCGCGCGGATTGCCAGTTCGGGAATCATGCCGTTTTCCTCGCAAGCTGACATTCGATCTCGCGTTTCAGTTTTTCCAATTGCCACTCACGCGGATATTTCATGCCGCCTCGAACATGCGCATTCAGGCGCATCACTCCACTTTTCGCCGGCGACGTAGGCAACCGCTTCCATCACGCAGAATCCGGTCTCCTTTTCGTGGCTGCCCGTTCCCAGTGGAACGGATTGCAACTCACCCCAGCGCTCTTCAATGACCTTCATGCTGTCCTCCGTTCGCGCAGCGCCTCATTCAGCGCAGCGACGAGAATCCACTTCGTTTCGTCGCGAGTCATACGCCTAGTACTGCTACGACTATCAGTACCGTACTGCCTAAATTGATACTTGACCGCCCCTGAACTCGCGTTCAGGCTGCGCGCCTCATCTTCATAGGAGAGCGTCATGATCGATTCGCAATTGCCCATGGAGTGGCTTGTTACCGCGGCGGAAGAATCCGTGCAGGAATTCGTGTTGAAGCGGTTAAACCACGCCGCCAATCTCAAGAAGGAAGCGAAGGGGATCGAGAACGAAGCGCATCGGCTCGAAATTGCCGCCGGCGTCGCCAGAGCGCTGCTCGACATCAGGCCGCAATTACTCCGCATGGGAAGCCTCGATTTGCGAAATCCCCAGATGGGGGCCGATGTGGCGAAGAATGCGGCCGTAGGTCAGGTCGGTCATAGCCTGCCCGTACTCGATGGCCTTATAGATCGTAGGAATGGAAACGCCGCATAGCTTTGCCAGTTGTGGCCAGCTCAGAACGTTTTCAATACGGTAGGTGTCGATGCGCACCAGCAGGGCGCGCTTTTGCTCGTCAGAAGCACGATGCGGAGACGTTGCAGGAATTCGACGGGGAGATGCCGGCGGCTGTGGGACTTCAGGCGCTTTGGCCGCGCGTTGGGCGCGCGACTTTTGACCGACGGGCACGAGGTCTCCCCGTCGGTTCTTCTTGATTGGACGCTACGGAGCGGTTATGCTGCTTTACGTGTTACCCGTTACCCGCTCTAGTACTACCCGGTTGTTTATGTTAACGAGTAGTGAATATGCATTAGCGGTAGCAACGAACTACGAAACGCAGACTACGCTCGACCTCAAAAGCTGTCAACTGTTTTTTGGGTTACTTGTAAAGAAAGTTTTATTTCGCGCAGAATCTACGGATTAGGAGGCGGGGCCGGCAGCTCCACCCCCAGCTTCGCCGCCACCGCCTGAATGGCGGCGACCGTCCACCGGATCGTCGCCACCATCCAACTTACCTGCTTCGGATCGATTCCAAACACGGTTTCCTCTGTGTCCTCTGTGTCCTCTGTGGCTACAGTCCGGCGACCGCTTCCACCCTTCGGTCAAACGCCAACTGTACTCCGCTCGACGGCCGCAATTCGCTCACCTGCGGGCTGGCCACCGCCTGCCCGCCCAGCGCTGCGATCACGCTCGACACCCCTATGCTCGCCGCCGTGATCCACAGCTGCACCTGTTGCTGCGCTCCCGGCCGCATCACCCGCAACTGCGCCAGCTCCTTCGGATCGCTCAGGCCCTGCGCGAACGTGTCCAGGCAGGTCACAAACTTGCCCTTCTTGTTCAGCGTGGCGCTGTTCGCCGTGTTGATGCACGTTTGGTATTGCCCGTCCAGCATCGTCGTCAGACTCAGATAGTTGCCCACGGCCGTCGCATCCGATGTGCTGAAAACCCCTGCCGCCTGCAAGCTCGGCAGATCCGCTTGCGCCACCGCAACCACAGCCGCCACCACGTCGTGCGCGCGCTGCGCTGCCTGATACGCACTACATCCCGCAAAGCCGAAACACACTGCCATCACTGCGGCCAGAGCCGCTTTCCTCATTCTCATCCTCTTCCTCCGTTGTTATTTTTTCAGCCCGTTGGAACTGCCCGAAGCCTTCCCGCTCCGCTTCTGCGAAACCGCTATCCCCAGATTCAGCGGCGGCAACAGCGGCCCTCCACCCGCCGGAAACGATACCGCCTGCATGCCGGCTCCCAGCGCGATCTTCGCCGCCGTAATATCTCCCGTGAACGTCGTGCTTCCACTCGCCGGGCAATATCCCGAATGGTCGCTCACCGTCGCGCCCGCCACCGCGTCCGCGTTAAAGCAGTAGCCGTTGTTGATCCAGGAGTTGATCGCGTTCGTCACCACCGTCGCATGCGCTCCGCCCAGCGAGTTGAGGTAATGCAGATATTCATAGTCCTGCACGCCGTCGCGTTGAAGCTTCAACCTGATGGTCGGCAGCCAGATCGGCTGCGAAACGTTGACGAATGCCCCGCCGCATCCGGAACAGTTGGTCGAATTGGTGCCCACGGCCAGAAGATTTCCGTCGCCGTAGACGTGAACCGAAGTAGCCTGCGATCCCCACGGACTGCTGCAGTGGTTCGTGTCCGAGAAGCAACCATCGGCGCTGTAATATAGCCATCCGATCTGATCGTTGTTGAACACCATCCACGCTTCGGCCTCGGCTGCCGGAGCAAGGTTGTCCACCGCGTAGCCTGGATATTCTCCATGCGTGCCAGCTCCGCAGTTCGGATCGCACGAAGCGTAATCCCAAATCTGACGTGCCGGCCCGCTGCCCGAACAGCAATCGCTCGCAAGCCATGAGTTGTACGTTGACCGAGTGTTCCCGCCGCCACCCTTTCCGCCCGGTTCCAGGTGGTCGTTGTTCACGATGATCCAGTCGATGCTATTCAAAGCACTGTTCGATGTCGCGCTGGCCAAATCAGTCGTCACCAGCAGCGGCATCATCGGCGTCGTCGCTGTCCGCCAGTTCGTCGCGCTTGTGTTCAGCGATGTCCATGCGGAGCCGCTCGGCTCGTCTGAGAGGTACTGGAAAGTTTGATTGGTGCTGAACCATCCATTTGTCACAAACGTGCCCACCCACGTCGAAGGAGACCCCGAAGGGCCGTTCGGCTTCCCGTAGCCGATATCCCGATCCTGCGCGCCTATCAGACGCGTGTTCAGCCGCGTCGTCGTTGCCCCGTTCGCATACTCCGTCTCCAGCGCCGTGATCGTGCCGATCGTGTTGATGCTGCTGTGGAAGCCGGACCATGATGCAAGAGACGTCCGGTTGTCCAACATCAACGGTATCAGGTCGTCCAGCGCATACTGTGGCCCTTTGTTTCCCGTACCCGAATAGCTGCTTGTACAGGTCGCCGAAGTCGTGTAGGCCATAAGTGGATTGCAGAGGCCTCCGTCGAAGTCGTCTGCAATCTGAATCGTTCGCAGCGTCGGCGTCGAGGGCATGAACCCGCCGTCCGCGCTCGGCCACTGCCACACCGCCAGCAAAACCGGCAAAGTCGCAATCGTCCCCGCCGAACTGTCGCTGATGGTGACTGTCCCCGAATACCACCCCGAGGGCGCAGCCGAGGGCACAAGCACGTCGATCCAAACGCTCTGATTGTTACCCGCGCTTACGGCGACGGGAAACGCAGCGGTCGTCTGATGCCAGTAGGGGTCTATCGCGGGAACCAAAACATCAGGAATGTTGGCGGCCGTTCCGAACCAGATATGCCCTGTCTGATTCGCGCTCGGAATAGGTGCGTACGCTTCCCGATACACCACAATATCGTTGTCGCCAGCACCCGAAGTTGCCGGCGCCGGAATGGTGTAACTGCCGCCCGGTCCTGTGCTCTTGCTCATCGCGGACATCGTGAACGTCAGTCCTGCGTAGCCGCCGCCCGGTGCCTGAATGTGTGCCTGAAAATCGGCGAACGCGTTCTGCGTCCCATAGATCGTCACGCATGGCAGCGGCGTCGTCCCGTACCCCGTTATGCTCGTCGGCGAGTCCGCGGTCTGCCGCAACTTCACTGCCGCCTGCGTCAGCGACACGTTCGACGGATAGTCTCCCGGCGTGCAATCAACAGTCGGCTTGTAAGCCGCGTTCAGCGGATCTCTTTGCCCACGTGCCGGCGCCGCCGCGCACAGCGCCAGCAGCACAAAAATCGGCCAACTCCGCATCAGTACGCTCCCTCCAGTTTCAGTCGTAGCGTATAGGTCGGCGAATTCGTGATCGTCGTCGAATAACTGATCGCCGTCCCGCCCTTCACGTTCATCGCCTGCCGCATCTGCACGAAACTCGTCGCATTGCACGTCGCCGTGCTCGATGTCGCCGTTTGGCTCGTGCTGCTCGGGTCCGTCCAGCCCACCGTCACGCTCACCGTTCCCGTGCTCGACGCATCACAACTTAGGCTTGCCGCGAAGTCGTAGCCTCCGTCTCCCGTCGGCGTCAGCAGCGTTGTCGTCGTTATCGCCGCCGTCTCCCCGGTGTCGTCCGCCTGCCCCTGCTCCCCGTACTGCTGTGGAAATGAAGTAACATAGGCGTCGTAGTTCGCGTTGTCCGGTGACCATATATACGCGCGGAATCCTGCGGCAAGCGTCAAAGAGGCTGCGGCCCCGTTCCCATTCGACGAGATGGTAGACGTCGCCGGCGTCAGCGTAATCGTTCCCTGCCCTGCCGCGCCATCATTTTGCAAGACGAAGTAGAAGCCATTTGCGAACCCGGTTGATCCGGCCTGTGGCAGCGAGTAATTCTCCGCGGACGCGTTCGATCCGACCACAAGGCATCCGAAATCGGTCGACGCGATGGCATAGCTTGTCCCGCTCTGTATGTCAGTGCACTGACCTTGCACTGCGGTCGACAAAGTACCTGCTGTGCCGTCGAGGCCCGTGACAACGGTGCGAGCAGTGGCGGGCAAGGCCTGTGGCAGAACCGTGTCTGCGTTGGGAACAGTCGTCGTCCGGTTCGCAGTCAGCGCTGTCGTGTTGAAATCATCGTAGTTTGCTGTTCCAAGGTGTAAATGATTCCACGGAACGGAAAGGACGGTAGGCGAGGTGCTGCTGTCTATGCCAAAACCCGTTTCACCGCCGAACGTCCCCGATCTGTTCAACTGGATTTCTGTGTCTGTCCCTCCAGGCGATCCGCTCCCACCAGAAGATGCGTTTCCGAGCGTGCTCTGCATCTGAAAATTGGTTCCGTCATACATAACTGTCACGATCTGCCCGCTCTCAATATCGCCCGCTGCAAGGTTTGCGCCTACGCTAGTTCCCGTGCCACCGTTCTTCTTGATGGTTACAGCACCCAGGCCATCGACGTTCAGTGTCGACGCCCCAGTATTTGCGTGCGCCGTTTGAAAACTGAACACAGACCCGACCGGAATGCTGCTGGTCGGCGGCGACGTCGTAATGGCATACGCGTTTGTCGAACCGCTATCGGTGTAAAAATTTAGTCCACCTGTAAGGCTCAGACCGTTCGGCGTGAAGCGATGCAAAGAACTCAGGACGTTTCCCATTGGAAATTGCATCGCGCCTGTTACGCTCGTAACTGTTCCGCTGACCGTGCCCGCGCCTGGCACGTACGCTCCGGCATAGCTAAGGCCCGCATTCGCATTCTCTGCGGACGAAGCGATCGCGACGCAATATCCAGTCACGGTCGAGGCGCCCTGAAGAGGGGCCGCCCACGTCAGCGTGATCGCATCATCTGAGCCGCTGACAGTCACGGGCGCACCGACGACGCTCGGTGCCGAAACGGTCGCACAGTTGTTGCTTGTTGTTCCGACAAACGGATAGTACGTTCCCGGAGGTAGCGCACCACCTGGTGTCGCAACTCCTGATACGTTCGTCGGAGCGAATAAATTAGCAAACTGGATGTCGACGCTTCCTTCTGTGGTCTGTGCAAGCGCTCCGTTGAACCCGTTGCTTGTCCCGTCGTTGAAAAGGAAACCGCTCCCCGGGTCGACACCGTAAGAGGCCCTCGAATTCGGACTCAGGTAGAACCGTAGACTCGGTGTCGGATTTGCTCCCGTTGTAATTTCACTGCGCACCCGCGACGTCGGCGCGATCGTTCCGTCGTCGATGAAGTCCAGGCCGCCTTGCGTCTCGATACTGCACGACCCTGCGGGATTGCCGGCGCTATCCTCGACAATTGTCCCCACTGCTCCATGAACCTCGCAGTCAGTCAGAGATCCAGCCGTCATTCGGACGGCCGCGAGTGAGTCGCTTCCTGGGCTACCACTGGAGTTATAGACGTGAACGCCTCTCAGATTTGAACCTGAAGAATTGAAGTTGATGATCGCTCCTGAACCGGTTGCTTGAGGCATCGAGCTGTTCAGCACAAACACGGGTCCAAACTCGGGCATCGCTGTTTGGCCCAAGTCTCCAGTACCGTTCGTCACAGTCAGAAAGTCTGTGTCGCTCGCAACGGGAGTAACGTCGTCGAAAACGAAATTCTCGGGTATCGCGCCATTCGCGTCCGTCCGCTGGATGTATTGAAAATTCCCGCCTGATCCCCGAACGTGTTCGATTTGTACGTAGTTAGTAACCGAGGCTTCTGACCCGAGTGGCGTCTCGCCCGTAAACAGCGCCATCGGCAGCGACGCGCTTCCGCTATCCAGGCACCCGCCGGTCATCCGGAATCCCGAAACGTTCGTCACTTTCAACGGCACGTTATCCGCGAGTCCCGTTGACCCTGTTGTCGCACAGACGTTCTTCAGCTCGACACCCGGTGTGGCGTAAAACGACAGCGCTTGGTTGTAGCCCGTGATCTGCAAATCTTGGATAGTGATGCCTCCAGTATTCGTGGGAAATTTGAATCCGAGTACCGGCGCCGCATTCGGACTGGATCCGACGGTCGTTACTGCAATTTTCGCCTGAGGCGGTTCTTCCGATTGTGCCGTTCCGCGATCGCCCGCACCAGCAATATCGATATGCCCGCACGGGATAGGAATCACCGGAGAAGTCGACGGCAGTTGTGGCTGCGTCAGAATGTACGTGCCCGGAGGAAAACTCAGCGTCGATCCCGCATTGCACGCAGCCGCGGCGGCGTTTGTGATCGCCACAGTCGAGTCAGTGGCACCCGTCGGGTCGGCTCCGTACGCCGTCACATCCACTCGTGGAAGTGGCCCCTTGATCGACTCACTGAAGGGCATGGTCAAGACGGCGGGAGTCGTGCTGCTGTCTAGCCCAAAGCCCGCGATTGAGCCAAACGTTCCGTGATTATTGATCTGGACTTGGGTGTCAGAACCAGCTGGATTCCCTGCTGCGCCTGAGCAGCCTGCTGCCGTGGAATTCGGCGCGCAAGCTAGTACGATTTTCGAGCTATATCCCGTTGTATTCGATCCCGTAATCACTTCGACGTACGTTCCGGCGGGTGCGTAGTATGTGTAGTTGCCCAAGCCGTCCGCCACCACCGGCTGCGTGACCAGAAATTGGGCAGCGAGTGATGGATCCGAGTAGATGTTCGCCAAGGTGCATGGCGGCGTCGTGTTGTAGTTAGCTGTCGAGCCAGGCTGGCAAGCCCACACACTCGCGCCGGGGACCGGAATTCCCTGCACCGAAATTGCCACGGATTGCCGTTGCGATCCCTGTCCAAACGTCGCCATGGAGCAAAGACACACGCACACGATAAGTGTTGAAATCGTTCGCATCGTTTCCTCAGTTACGCCGCAGTGGAGCTATCGGTATGTCGGTAAGCGATACCTTCCAGAATCCCCTCGAAGTCTTAGCTGTTCCGATATTTTGCGGACTTGGCCAGCACTTCATCCGCATACTTCAGATTTGCGCCGCCGTTCCACGCTTTCAGTGCGTCGCGGACGTTGCCCTCGTTCACCGCGATCTTGTGTGCCAGCACTTTGCAGCCAATCTCGATTCCCGTTTGTGGAACGCACAGCGATGGCAACGGCCCCGCGTACCCGAACTCTCGCGCCGTCTGCCCCATTACCTGCATCAGGCCCCACGAAAACGCTCGCGCTCGAGCCTCCGTCGGCGTGATTTCCGGGTTCTTGAACAGCGGAAAACAGTATCGGTCGAAAAACTCCTGCTCGTAGCGGATCTCGTATGTTCGCCAACTCGTCTCCTGCTCGATGACGGCGCACACAATGTCGGAATCCAGGTCGTGCCGGTTCGCGGCGTCGCGGGCCATTCGAATGAGTTCGCCGGTCATTGTCGGCTCTCTCTTGTTTCGTCCAGCTGGATCCAGCGGATCGGTGGCGGCGGCTCCACGTCAACGTCGTGCTTTTCACAAAGCTTCAGCAACAGTTGATAGATGTGTGGCAGATGATTCGTCGCCATGTCGTGAACGAACGCGCGATTCAACTCATCGTCGCGAATCCTTCGGTAAAGCCATCGCAGGAAAAGCGCGAACTGCACGAGGATGCTGAAAATCAACGAAATCCAGTACGGATCGAGTAGTTTCCGCATTTTAACCGGAGTCCTGGAGGCAGTTGCCCAATGCGGGCGACTTCACTTCGTGGGAATTTGCTTGCCCGTCTTGATACCAGTGGAAGCGCGCTCTACAGGTCTAAACTGAAAGTCATCGATGTGTCAGCGATCACTGCGTGCTTGCTCGACTACTTGCCTCGCGTGGCGGCGTGCCCGGCAGCGGAATCGTTTGCGTACGCCACACGATCTCCGACATTCCAGCCTTCGGGTAATCCGGATCGTAGACGTAGTATCGGACATCGCTGACATCCAACTTCGCTGTTAAACCGCTGAACTCCGCCATCTCCTCAATCGGCACATGCGAATCGATGATCACAACCAAGGAATAGTTATTTTTCAGTGATTCGGTTGCGGCGACGATTCCCGACAGCGGCGCACGCTGGACGGGGCGGCTACCCACCCAATACAGCGTCTGGTGGTGTATCTCCCGGATCCAGACGACCACCGTCGGAGCCGTCTTCTTATCGGAGTGCGCCGGCCGCTGTTGCGCCGCCGCTGCTTGCAACGGCACAGCCGCCATAGCTGCCAGAACCAGTTCGCCGAGCTTCTTACTCCAAATCATGGCCTACTCTCCAACGTAGCGCCGGTACGTGATCTTTGGATGCTCGCGCTATGGATTGAATGTATCGTCGGTCCCGATCCGGCGCTCATGAGCCGCAATTGCTGTCACACGTCCACTGGTGCTAACGGCGATCACTATACCCGAATGGCCGGTTGCGCTCGGTATAGTGAAACGGCCAAGCAGCTACATCGCCCGACCCAGGCCTTTCACCAGACCGTAGAAATCTCCAGCCAGGTATGGGTGGGTTAGCCCACTCAGCCGCGCTTGGTGCACTCCAAGTGCCATCTGCTTTCTTCACGACCGGTTTCGGCGCACCCGATTCGGCGATGGTCCGCTGCACGAATAGATTGCACGTTGGGTGGCCCGTCGTATAGGGCATCGACGTATCGCCAACGTGCCGCTTCGCAACTTCCGCGATGCGAGCGCGGCGGTCGATGTTCGCCGGGTTTCCCTCATGAGATGAATCGTGCGCGTTATGGTCAGCAGCTTCGTGATGAGGATGTGGCGATGGTCGATGGTAACCCAACGGCCGTCTGCCTTAGCGGCTGACACCACCTCCGGCTCATCGTTCTCTGCACCTTCTTCGCGCAGCCGAGCCCGTTCCAGACCGCGGCCGTGTGCCGGGTTTGTATAAAAGCGTCCGTTGATGAGTGGCATTAAAATCCTCTGCGGACAATTTCGGTGCGAATAACCGAGCGGCAGTGGTCGCGTGCCGTCAGCTAGTCTCGCACCCGAGATTTTCTCTAAGCCCCGAACAGGTTAGAGATCACTCGACCGATTCCACCGCCGATGCCGCCGGCCACACCGAACAGATTGCTGAGCCCGGGAACCGACGCCCCGCTCGACGCCCGTTCGCGCACGCCAAGCAACTCCGCAGGCACTCCCATCGCGCGTCCGAGAAGATTCGTATCGACGCCATACGTCTGCCCCAGTGCACTGAGCCCCGCAAGCTGCTCCTGCAACTGCCGGTTCGCAAACGCGATCTGATTCTGCTGCGCCTGGCTCGCGTCAGTCTGCGCCTGCTCGCGTCCGAGCTGCGCCATCAAGTCAC
The DNA here is from genome assembly GCA_050747085.1 of Candidatus Acidiferrales bacterium. Lineage (GTDB taxonomy): Bacteria > Acidobacteriota > Terriglobia > Acidiferrales > UBA7541 > Palsa-295. Next base: position 14,215 of record JBOGNK010000096.1, on the reverse strand, counting down.
CGTACCCGGCTGAATTGTTCGTCGCAGCCGTGCGATTCGTCGCGCGCTGGCGCAATGCGTCGAACGCCGTATTCGCCGCGCCCAGGCTCTGCTGCGTGATCGCCGATTGCTGCGGCGGCGTATACCCCTGGCTGTTCAGCAGCGATTGGATCGTCGGCACCATCAGCGAACGGTCCTGGCTTCCCTGCTGATTCGCCTGCGATATCAGTTGATTCTGCTGCGCGAGCTGCTGATCGGTCAGCGCACGCGTCGTCTGTTGTGCTCCGCGAGACATAGGCACACCTCCAATGAAGTTTTAAATGTCGTCGGATTTAGCGATGAAAATGCGCGAGATCGCCGCAGTCAAATAGTTTCTAAAAAGCTCGACGAGGCAGGCCCACCACGCTCGCGCCGTTCTTAGGCGTTCTGCGCTAGCCTCAGGTATTCAATCTCCGGCAATAAGGAGTCCATCTATCATCGCGTACCCATCCCAACGCAGTAAGCCGGCCCCCGAATCGCTTCGCGATCGAAGGTGGAATCCACGCGTGCGCATCTTCCAGTCCTCGGGCAAGCAAGTCCCCCTCACCCGTCGCATGCAAACAGAGCAACCTCGCGTATCGTTCGCGCGGAGTCCCCGCTTCCGGGTCGAGCAACAGATACATCTCGCATGTCAGCCGCGCCAGCGAAGCCATCACCGGCTTCCCTTCACCGTCTTCAATTACGAGCTTCGACAGAAAGAGTGGGTCCGCCAGATCGGGGAACTCATAATCGAACTTTTGTCGCGCATGCATTCGCCGCAGCGCATCAAGATCGCTTTCTTTGTATTCGCGAATCAACATGGAATCGGATCTACGGCCCTGTGGTCCGCCATTCCTGGACACATTTATTCGTCGCATGGAGCGCCGTATCAGAACACGCGACGCCGGAGCAACGGGTGAAAGCGCGAAGCCGCTTCGGCCACATCGAACGTCGTTGCGTCGGAAGGGAGGTCAAGGCTTGCGAGGGCGCTTCGAGCGTTTTCGGAAACCGCAGCTTGCGCCAGCGGATGCGGCAATGCCTCGAACGCCGGATCATCCTCCAGAGCCAGGTGCGCCCCTTCGTCCGCCTCCACCAAAAGGAGAATCGGCGAATCCTCCGGAGCGCTCCCATTCGGAGTGACCGTAGCTCCGCTATTGGAGGTGCCGCCCGGTTCGGCTTCGACAGGTTGAGCCAAAGGCAGCGTGAACCAGTGCGAATTGCTGAACCGGTTCGTGTGTCGCTGACACGCGCGCAAAGTCGTCACGTAATATCGTTTGCCCGTCATCGATGTCACCTAAGAACAGAAGAAATCTGAAGTGCGAAGCTGCGGACGCGGAAGCCGGAACGACTCGTGCTTTATGCAACCGCTCAGGAACTGAATGTGTAATTGTGAGTCAGAATCGATGCTGCATGGCGGCCCGCGAAGAACTCCGGTGTCGGTTCGCAGGTCACCATTACCTTCTGTCCCGGTTCGCTTACCGTTTCGATTCGCTTCACCGTGACGAACCCCAGGCGTGCGACAAAAATGTCACACAGGCACAGACGGTCGGCGCGCACCGGCGAGCCTCCCACCAGCGTAAACACGTGATGCGGCGTTACATCGAGCGACTCGGTGTTCGAGAAGTGCAGGTGAATGAAAGTCTCCGCGTCGCGCACCTCATGTCGCACGATGCGCGTCCATGCCTCGCCTCTTCCCACAGGGTTCGGGCATCGCACGTGCTCGCCAATCCTGCACGTCTCGATGCCTACGCTTCCCCGCTCTCGCGTCAGCACTATCGTCCCCGCGCGAAGACAGCTTCCGCTTCCGCCGCCCGAACCGCCGCCCACCCCGCTCGTTGTGGTGGCCGCCAGAATTGCGCCCTGGGACAATGGGACCCTCCCTTGTAACGCCTGTTGCTGCGCCGCTACATTGGTTTTCGCCGCCAAAGCGTTCGCCGGGCTTCCTGTTCCTCCGCCAACCCACGCCAGCGCGTTCGCCGTTTCGTCCCAATACGGATAGAAGTAAAAGGTTGTGCCCGCCGCGAGCCCATTCACCGCGATCGATCCATTCGGCACCGCCGTTGCGCTTCCATCCGCACGACAAATGCTCAGGCCGCTCCACGACCATGTAATGCTCGAAACCGTCGATACATAAGTGAACGCGCCTGACCACGTCGGCGGGACGGAGCCCTTCATCAGCACGCCCGATTTCGCCGGGTCGATCTTACCGGCCGTCAGCGCACCGGAAGCCACGCGTGCGTAGTCCGCGCCATCTGTGATCTGATCGTCAAGGCTCCAACCCTGATTCGGGCCGAGCGACGCGTCGGATAACCGTTTCAGCGCCTCATACAGTTGCGGATTCGACCGCCTTAACGCTTCAATTTGTGGAATATTCAACATCGCCAGCTCCAAGTGAAAGCTACTGATCGTCAAATCGGACGTCAGTTCGTGCCGCGAACCACGGCGAACGGATCCGGCTTGGCCCAGGGCACCAGCTTCGTTAGCGAGAACCACGATCCCACGGCGTTCGTCCCGATTCGGTATGCCGCGCGTTCGGCCAATATATTTGTGAACTGTTCCATATCGCGGGTGGCGGGTGAGGCCAGTGTCCACGACCCCAGCACAATCTGCGACACGCTACCAGGCAAGAATCCCGACACTGTCAGAGAACCACCGCCCTGCACGTACGCCGTCAAATAGCCAAACAAATTCCTGCCACTTAGCCCTGTCGCCGCCAGGAACGCCGTCGTGTAGTACGAGTTGATCGCGGTTCCGTCATCCGAGGATTGCCCCGGTGTCGCGGCATAAATCTTGCCGCTCGAGTTGTTGCTCCCAAAAAAGATCTGCGCTTGCCCACTTGCTCTCTCGACCAACCCACACGAATTCGCGCTGATATTCCACACCGTCCACTTCCGCGATCGTTCATATGCCGATGGCAACGCCGCCAGCGGATCCTGGAATCCGCCAGCGTAGTCAAGCACCAGCACCTGGTTCGGCTGCGTCGCGCTCCCCATCGGAACACCCACTAGCACGCGCTTGTTCTGTGTGTCCACTTGCACCCACAGGTGCTGCGCCCCTTGCCAGTTGATCGCGTCCCACGTCGGCTGAATCTCTTGCGACAGTTTCGTTAGCTCGCCGCCGGCAAAGAAATAAAGTCCCGATCTGTCGGCGATCACCACCCACTCCTCGCCGAGTCCCACCCCGTGCACGGAAGGCGTGCCCACCTTGGTGGACACTTCTTCGATTGTCCACAGCGCGGGCTCGTTTACCCCATCCGTTGCCGTCACATACATGCTGTGCTCTTTTACAAAGTACAAGTTGTTCCGGAGCACGAAGGCCGCGCGTATCGCCTGCCCATTGTTGACAGCGATCTCCATCAGTCCGCTCACGCCATCGTAACTTTCGGGCTGCTCCGTGGCGGAAGCGCGAACGATCGATGAATTGATCGCTCGGTTCGTCAAAAATACTTCGATGTTATCCACCAGGAAGAACTCGCCGCTGGGGGTTGGGGTGCCGTCGGTGTACACGCGCAGGGTAAGGTCTTCGGGTAGCGACGCTTGTGGCGCAAACAGTTGTGCTGAAAATTCCTGGTACGAGTTCCCTGCCTGTACCGCGGTCACCACAAGCCCTGTGCCGATTTGCCCCTGGGTTGGACTGAACGCGTTGATCCGCAGTGTTCCCGTTGTGAGTCCCGCGGACCGTTTGATCCTGGCTCGCACTGAGTAATCGTTGTTTCCGACGCATAGAGGATCGCCCGAGCTATCCACGATCGCGTTTTGCGAAACTAGTCCGCGCACCGCAGTGGTTCCGTCAGCCGTGATCTTGTACGCGTCGCCCCAGACTACGTCCCCTGGTTCGCGGCTACCGCCCGATCCAAATGTTGGGTCGAGTTGCCATCCCAGCGGCCGCCCATTTCCCGAGGCATCCCATCCGCCGTCAAAGGTTAGGTTGCGCCAGTTGTCCATATTGGCGCGTTCGCCCCACCAGAAAAGCCGTTCCACGTAATCGATCACGCCCACTTGCTCAGGCAGTTCGATCTGCCCAAACAGGTAATCCATGCTCGTTCCGGAAAGCAGAATCGTCTCCGTAAAGTCCACCGTAAGCGAAGTCGTCGTGTTGTCGTCGATCACCATCGTGGCCGGCACGTGATAGAAGTTCGCGCCTGCGCTCGCAGTAAAGGCCAGCAGTCTTTGAACGACGTTCGATGGCCCCGTCGGAATATTCGTAACGGCTACCCCGAAGTTTCCTGCCGCCGTCCACGAAACCGGCACCGAGGGTGTTGTCCAGTAGCCCTGCCGCGTCACAAAGATCACGCTGCATTGATGTGCGCCCGGCGAAATATTGCCCACGCTGGACGAATTCGCCACCGCCGGGCCTTCGGCCGGGCCGATCTGGCCTACGCGGTCCACACTCGAATCGTCGTACTGCCGCGGCAGATCCCGTCCTAGCTCTCCATCGGAAAGCGCCATGTACTCGCGTCCAAAATGCGTTGTCGACGCGAGAAAGGTATTCGGTTCGATGATTGACGCCGTCAGCGACAAAACTCCTGGAGATGTTTCCTTGTACAGATTTCCGAGCGAATCAAGAGCCAGCAGTCGCTGGACGAGATTCGTCGTGATGTACGTCTTCACTCCGTTGACCTGCGGTGCGCCCCCGAGCACCGGGAACTGAGCCGTCAGCCCAGCTCGCGTGCGCACGCCTCCCGGGAAAAACTCGACGTCGGCCAGGTCGGGTGAGAGTCCAGGAGGTACATCGGATGGATCAAGCAAAGTCACCCACGACCCAAACGTATTCAACGGAAGTGGAGAAAACGATTCAATGGACATGTTTCACCGTTAGGATTGGCAGCGTAGGCCAACCGCAGGTTCAGGCAGAGACATCTGCTCGATTCAGGGTAATGCGAGTGCGTGGTCGCTTAGCTGCGGATCACTGCTGTTTTCCGGTGCGTAGACGATTCGAAATCTGTCGGTCCAAATATTTTCGGAACGCGCCGTACCCGCGCCGCGCCAATTGCGGCGGAGAATACGAAATCTTTTCCCCGATGCGTTTCCGAAAAAGTGGTATTCAACGACGGGACGTAGAGGAGCACAGCAAATACCTCTGGGCAAGCATGAGCGGCACACCCGGAGAACGTCACCACTTGTTCCCCTCCGATGATCGGCGTACCAAGTTCGTCGCCAGAGCTTACGGCAAACGAATCGGCGAGCCGGCCGGATTTCCATTTCAATTTGGCGTTCCCGTTCAAACCAACACGGAAGACGACCAGTTGCCAACCGCCTTCCGTAGAATCTGTCAAGACGGCTGCCGCGTTGACGGCGGGACTCTCATCCCTGAACAGACGGAATGCCTGAATACAGCCGGAAAGTGTGGGAAAGGATGACACGAACGTCTGAAGTTGACTGAGAGTAGGGCCTTCGGACGCCGGCTTTTGCTGCGCCAAAGCGGCTGGACAGAGAGCGAGGGCCGCGGCGATAAGCACTACGCGGCCAGACTGCATTGCTTTATTTATGAAAGCTCTCGATGTCTGTGTCAACGTCGCGGCTCCCGCAGGGTGGACAGTCTGCTTCGCTGATTTCTGGTGTCCTTCGCAAATGCGAGCTTGCTCAGGTGCGCGGCCATACGCAGGATTCATATAAAATCTGCCGTTGACCAATGGCATCCGATTGAACCTCCAACTACTCGCAACCCGGCCACAGTGTACGTCATTGTAGGTTGTTCACAATTCAATAGAATTGCCGCCGGTAATCGCCGCGGGATATGCTCCCGCCACAAGCTCCGGAAAATTCTCTCCGCTGCTTCCCTCACCGAAGGTTGTTTCTCGACGGACTTAGTCGACCGCCTGGCCCGTCGAAATAGCTTTGGAACCGTTCACTCGCCGCTGCTATCATGCTCGATTCGCTTGCCGTCAAGCATTCCCAGTGGCGCGCAACCCGAACGCTTGTAACTGAATCCAACGCGTCGAAACACGCCACGCCGCCTGCCGATAGGTAGGCTTCTTGCGTGTCACAGTGGCCCGCTTTGGCGGGCTTGCTCGCCCTGGCGAGAGTGAAGGGAGAAATGAGTGCGGCGATACCTGCTCGCTTTTGCCGTGATTCCGCTCGCGGCAGTGTCCTTTCGAGTCCTTGCGCAGGACCGGTCGGCCGCAGTCTCTTCTGCCGAAAAAGCCGCTTCTTCCCGTTCCCAACAGCCGAGTAGTCTCGCGGGTATTCAGAGCGACAAGGCAGTCGAGATCGTCGCCGGCAATCTTTCGCCACGTGCCTTGTCCTTCGACTCTGCCGCAAACCTCTTCCTCACAAACGCCGCCGCCCCCAACCGTGTCTTCGCTCTCACCAACCGTTCCGCGCTCGCGATATCCGAGTCCACGCCGCAAGGCGCCACCCTCAGCCTCGCAGCTGGCATTGGTGTCGCCGGTTCTCTGGGAGACGGCGGAAACGCGCTCGCCGCCCAGTTCAATGTGAGAACTGACTCGCTCTTCCTGCGTAGCGGAATCGCAGTGGCTGCCGACGGCACAATGCTCATCGCCGACACCCTGAATTCCACCATCCGCCGTGTCGCGGGCTCCGACAGCCCTGAACCAGGCGTCATCCGAAGCATCGCCGGCCGTTGGGCAGCGTCCAAAAGCGTGCAACTTGTCGAGCCGCTAGGCCTCGCGCTCAATGATGGCGGAGATTTGTATGTAGCAGACCACAGCGCAGGCGCGGTCGATTTTCTCCCTGGAGCCGTTGCATCTCTTCCAGGTCGTCAGGAGATTCAACTTCTCGCTCACGTCGCTGGAGCGGCCAGTCTCGCGCTCACACGTGACGGCCGCAAACTTTTCGTCGCATCGCCGGAGACAGGAGCCGTGGTCGCGATCGACACCCAAACGCGCGAAATACAATCCATCGCCGGCTTTCCTGTTCAGAGCGTCACACCTGAAGCTGCTTCAAAGCCGCTCTGTGTCGCTGCGCTTCCGGCTTCCGAACCAGCCCAGCCAAGTTCGATTTGCCCGGCCGGTGTCGCTGTCGATGCCGCCGCCAATCTGTTTGTTGCGGATTCGAATTCCGGCAGAATTCTTCGAGTCGATGCGCAAACGTCGCGGCTCACAACCGCTGCAAGCGGCCTCCGCTCACCTGGCGAAATGGCTTTCGACAACGACGGCAATCTCTATGTCGCTGAACAGGGTGCTGGTCGGATTATCAAATTCGTGAGTATGGGGGCCAATCCCGCCAATCTTACAATCACTCCTCCGGCTACGTTGTCCGCTCCACCGGCTCCGCGCGTCTGCCCGCAAGCTGCTCCATTCAATTTTTGCGATCAGCCAGTCGGCGGATCCACTCCAACGCAGGCATTCATTCTCACTAACAACACGAGCGCCGCCGTCAGCGGTTTGACGATTTCCTTTACCGGATCGAACACCGCCGACTTCCAGGACGCGAGTAGCACGTGTGGAGCATCGCTCGCGGCCGGCACGAGTTGCACTGTCAATGTCGATTTTGCTCCAACCGCCAGCGGGGCGCGCTCCGCAAACCTGGCAGCAGCCGATTCAGCGGGAGACTCCGCTATTGCCGCTCTCTCTGGCACGGGCGATGATTTTCAACTCACCCTCGATGGCCAGCAGGAGCAGGCTGTCATTCAAGGCGGCACGCTCACCTATAAGTTTAATGTCGTGCCGGACGCGGTATTTGGCGGCACGGTGGCGATTGCATGCCCCGCCGATGTCCCGCCGCTTACGACGTGTACACCCAGCGCGAGCACAGTCAGCGTTACACCGGGCACTCCCGCCCCCTTTTCGGTCACCTTTCAGACCACGTACAACGGGGTCACCGGCGGCTTTCCAGGCAACGGTCTGCTACTACCTCTCCGTTTTCCCCGTGGCGGCCCACCCACCATTCCCCCGATTGCGTTGGGCGGTTCATTGGCTTTCCTTGCCGCTTTTGCTCTCTTGATCTTTTTCCGGACGAGCGATCGGGCGAAGCCGCTCGTCAGCAGCCGCTTCATTCCAGGAAAGGCCGTAGTCATTCTTGGATTTTGCCTCGCTATTTCAGGGGTCGCATTTCTTGCTGGCTGCAAGCATTACTCCGTTCCCGCCAGCCTCAACACGCCTCCCGGCAGCACCACAATGACGATCCACGCGTCGGCACAAAATGCCGGCCGCGGCGTTACGATCATTCTCGACGTGACGGGCCGTGGATAGCTACTCGCGCGAATCGCAATTCGACGGCTACAGGTACACAATCCGTCGATGAAAGCTGTATGGTCGCCGCCTGCGACCCTTTGTCTGCTCCGGCCTGACGTATCTTTCGATCAGGTTTTCCGTTGCCATTTGCGCCGTTGCCAGCAGATCTTGCGCCAGTGCTCGCGCTCCGCGCGATCGTGCTGCCAGTGCCGCCGTAGCAAACGCCAGAGGATCGCTGGCCGCGCGAATCTGCACGGGATCGGTCCCAAGTGTCAGTTCTGGCAGAATTTTCTCGTATCGGATTCGGACCGTAATCGCCTGGGTTGCGCCAATCAGGTTGATCTTGTCTTCCCGCCATTCCCACAATCGCAGATAGCTCGAAGGTTGCAGGTTCAGCATGCCTCCGCCGCTCGTGAACTTTTCCATCGGCGCAAATACGGCTGTCGTGTTCGCGGTCGCACGCTCCCACAGCGTGTGGGGCATCAGGCAGTCCGACGGCAATTGCGGACTCGACGCGTCACTGATTTCCGTGCTTGTGATTCCGGTGGTCTGGTCCGCTTCGAGATCGAGGTCTTGCTGCTCGATCAGGACGCTCACCCCGTTCTCGGCCAATTCGCGCTGTAAGCCACGATATGCCGAATTCATCAGCGGCATTAACAGCGCGTCGGTGAATACCGCTGCCGTCGTATCGTTCAGCAGCGCTCGTGTCAGGCTCAGGGCGTCTTCCGCTTGCGAATATCCAGTCGTCGGTACTACAGGCATGGAGCCCTCCTAGGAATTGCACGCTGAAGTAGCGAGGCGAAGAACGGGAATGCCGATCGTTTGATTGTGGGCGGCGTTTTCAGCTGGCCATCAATCCGCAGCTATTTATTCAACACCGATGCCTATCACAGGCGCACCCGTCCACTGAGGTGCTGTGCAGTTCGGGGTTGCAATCGTCGACGGGAGCACCCCACCGCTCGAGACCGTGCTCGAGTTCGTCGACGGGCATGCTGTCCATTCGCTGACGGAAGTCGTTGCAATCTGCGCCGTGGCAGCGTTGCCGGTAATCGCGATCCAGTACAGTCCAGGCTGCAATGTTGCTGCTGTCACGGTTGCCTGTTTGTATCCCGTTGAACTCAGGTTCTGTGCGCCAAGGTGAGTCACTAACGGACAGCTCGCTGCATTCACCGTACACGGTCCGTACAAGCCGATGTCGTAATTGTCTGTTCCGGTTGCATCGAGCGTGGAGACGTCGTAATCGATATGACTGAAGCTCACGGCGTATGGAATCACCACTCCCCACACCTTGACGCCATTGGCCGAAAAGCCCTGCCCAGCGCCTGAATGCTGGAAGCCCCACGACGGAAGTGTCGTCTGCAGCGCGACTGTTCCCGACGCATCCGGCAGCGTGTATGTCCTGTTCGCTGTGTCATTGTGAGTGAAGGTCCCGCTGAATCCCGTGTTTGCGCCCAGGCCCAGGTTGCCCGCGAAATTGTAACTGCCGTACGCGTTCACCGTTCCGCCATTGCCGCTGTCCGGCAGCGCGGCAACTCGCAATACATCGGTGGAAACTGGCCCTTGGCTCAGCACCACGTCATCGAAGTAAACGTAATTGTTTGCCGCAGCCGTGTTTTCAAGCAGAAACACGCGGATCGAATGGGCCGTCGTGCTCGAGCTCGAATAAGCGTTCGGTACGCGGAAAGTGATGCCGAAGTTTCGCGTGGGGGTCCACGCATTCGCCGTCGCAACCTGCCAATCTGCTCCCGTCACGCTGCAGTTGCAGGTGATGCCGTTGTTGTACGTCAGCGACGCGTTCGTCGATTGCCAGTTCGCCCCTGTTCCGGCCAGGGTCGATGCCCCCGCATAGTTCGCCGGCGTAAGAACGCGTGCGTTCGTCGCGACGTTGGTGATCTTGTCCGTCTCCGTGCAGTTCGCATCCGAATAGAATCGGAATCCAGGTCGCAAGGTGTTCGATGTCGACCCGGACGCAACGCGAAACATCAGCGTGTATTCGAGCGTCGAATCCACCTGGATGCATTCCGAATTGATGCCGAGCCCCGCCGTCGCTCCGTCACCCACGCGCACATTGGATGTCCCCTGCGTGTACGCATCAGCCGCAGGATTCGCACCCGCGCTCGTTTCCTCCGCATACACTCCGGTACCCGGCTGATTGATATTCGTTCCGCTCACTCCGCCCCACCAATAAAGCGTCGCAGCGTTCTGCCATCCCTCAAATCCTGCATTGCCAATCAAGTTCGGTCCGGCAAGGTCATTCATTCCGAAGTGCATCGACGGCTGCCAGTTATGCCCGTTGTTGTCGATCGCCACCATTGCCGTTGCCGGTTCGTTCGGCTTGATAACTGTATTCGACGAAATCGAAACATAAGGATCCAGAATGTGAATGCCCACGGCCGAGCCGTCTGCCGGAAATTGGAAGCAGTTGTACACGTTCTCGCATCGGTTGTTTGGGCCGATCACAACGCTCTGCGCGCCGATGATGTTGAAGCAGATTTGCCCGAACGACGTGGTGGCCGCCTCGCAGTCGTTCCCATAAAACTCGTCGTTGTCCGGATAGTTCCCGTTCGTATCCTTGGCGAACACGAATCCCTGCGTTCCCGTGTTCTCCGCTGGCAGGTAGCACGAGTTCTGTTCCAACACGATCGAGTTGAACACGCCAGCCAGATAAGAACAGGTGTCGTTCTGCGACTGCGGATCAAACTCGTTGTGTTTGATCAGCGAGTTCGTGGAATCGAGGTTTCCGGTCGACGTATTTCCATAAATTCCGTACGATCCCCCGCCTGTGCCCAATACAAACCGATTGTTTTCGATGTCTGCGTGCCCGACGCTCGTCACATTCAGCACGGTCGAGTTCGCGCCGGTCGCCTGCAGGTACATGCCATTGATGTGTACCCAGTCCACGTTTCGCGTGCCCGCATTCGGATTGTCTACCGTCGTGCACCCCGCAATACCGCAGGCGATGTACCCCGACCCATCCGGCCGCGGCACCGTTCCAGCCCCAGTCTCCTGATATCCGAGCAACGACGCGCCATCGCCGCCCAGTTCAACTGCGTCTTTTGTACTGCTGTCGTTGATCGTCAGCTGCGCCTGCCCCCACAACAGTGTAGTTCCCGTCGGAATCGTAATGTGCGACGAGGCCGTCAGCTGTCCCGTTAGTCCGCGTGCGTCGCAGAGTCCCGAACTTGTCGACGCCGCCTTGAGGCACGCGTTGATTTTCGCCGCTGCGTCAGCACCTGAAAATCGCTCGGCTTTCTGTACTCCATTCAGGGAGTTCACTGCGGCACTGCCGTTCACGTCCAGATTGAACTGAGGACTGGTCGTGTCGATGCCAAGCGAAGTTGGGGTAAATCGGTGTACCGACTGCATCACATTGTACGGAGGCACCTGGTTGCAACAGCCGAATCCGGCGCCCGTGTCGGTGAAAGCCGACGTACTCGCGCCGGCGACAAAAGTGCTCCAGTACTGCGCGCCGGAGTTGTACAAAGCCGGTGTTCCGGTCGCGCGAAAAATGCAGTACCCCACGTTCGTTGCTGCGCCCGCCGGTGCCGCCGTCCACGTAAGGGCTATTGCGTTATTTGACCCACTCAGCGTAACGGCCGGACTTGCCAGTGATGGGGCAGACATGCTTGTCCCATTGCATGCCGAACTCGTCGTACTTCGGATGAAATAGTAGTAGCTTCCCGCTGCAAGGCCTCCACCCGTGGTTGCCGTTGCTCCAACACTCGTCGGCGGCACCGTGCTGGCGAACCCCACATCAACCGTGTCTCTAGTGGGCTGGTACACTTGCGCTGTATACCCATAGCTCGCTCCATCGCCCAGCATCACTCCTTGCTTTGGATCTATATTCAGCGACGAAAACGAATTCCCCGCCGCGAATGCCTCGAGCGACGATCCATCACTGAAGGAGCCGAGATCCGTGCGAAGCCGGTTCGTATTGGCTGTATTTACTACTGAAACTGTTCCCGTCGCACTCTGTCCTGTGCAATCGCCCAGCAAATTCCCACTGCCGTCCACGACCGTGGTCAGGCTCAAGCCGATTCCCCCGCCGCGTATGTCACAGTTCGACAGCCCGCCAGCCTGCATCACTACCGCGGCCACCGGACCGCTGCTCCCAGGCCCGTCGCCCTTCATGTGTAAGCCCGATAGTACGGAACCGCTCGAATTGAAGTTCACCACCGACGGAGCACTGCCATCCGATCCCTCAAAGTTATCCAGTTCCACGTCGCTGAAAATCGGCATCGCGCTCGCGCCTGGATTCCCCGTCGAGTTCGTTACGCGAAAGATCGCTTTCGTCGGATCTTCCACCAGAATGTTCCGCGCATGAATATTGCCAGGCCCCGAACAGCACGTGTTCACGCGCTGATCGTAATGAATTCCTGAGCCAATCCAGAAATTTCCGCCGGTTCCATCGAAGAAAAGCAGGCCGGAAGGCTGCCTTTCCGTTCCCCCGAAGTCCGCCCCGATGACGAGAACATCGTCCAAGCTCCCATTTCCTGCCTGAATGCAACCGCCCATGAAACTGACTTGGATCGCTTGTGAGATTTTTAACGGCACATTGTCGGCGTCTCCGGTCGCTTGCGTACTCAGACAAACGTCCCTGAATGTGAACCCATTCAGGTCCTCCGCCGAAACTCCCATTAGGTAAACGGTTTCGTTGTACCCATCGATGCTCATGTCCCGGATCGTTGACGCACTTCCCGCTGAAGACGTCGGTTCGAATACAGGACCCGAACCTGGATTGGCTCCGCCGCTCACCAGTATCCGGCTCATTGGTGCCATCGCAAACTGTGCCGTGGCGTTCCCGCCGGAGCCCTGGATCATTAAGTGCGAGCACCACCCGCTGAATACTGGAGTGGTGTTCGTCGGTCCTCCTTGCGGCTGCGAAACGATATATATGCCCGGTGGAAAGAACAAAGTCGGCCTTTGCGCCGCTCCGTAAGCGCACACCGCGTTGATGGCAGCTTGGATTGCCGCCGTATCGTTTGTCGAACTGTCTCCCTTCGCTCCATAAGCGGTGACGTCCACGCGTGGCCGCGGGCCCAGCACTGTCGCATTGCCGGCGACGCTTAACGACGATGGCGTGAATGTTCCTGGATTGAAGTTTGCTGTCGTCAGCGTTCCATCAATGGTCGCGTTTCCACCCACAGTTAAGTTGCCACCGAGCGTCAGTGCGAACGCCGAGATATCGTTCCCTGACCCGGATGACGACACATCTGGTGCGAGTATCACGTCCGGGTATGTTCGTGTGCTTGTGATTCCAGGCCCGGAAATCTGCACCATGTACCGTCCCGCCGGCGCATAAAAATGATAATTGCCGATTCCATCGCTCTGGAAGGGATTCGGCGTCGTCGTCGTCAGCGTTGCGTCCGTATAGATCGTCGCCAGCGGATTGCACGGATCGCCGGTCGAAGTCGGCTCGCAAACACGAATCGTCGCGCCGGCGATCGGATGGCCCGAAGCGCTCAGCACGATGTCATCCTTTCGCGAGCCCTGCGCCCACGACGTACTCGGCGTCAAAGCGCACAAAAAGAGTGCCCCCAGCGTCGAAAAACACAGCAGAGCTCGTCTGTTCAGGATCGCCATCGGCCCCTCTCTATCGTCGTGAATTACTTGATGAATGCCCAAACGAACTCGGCACGCCTTGCGAGATCGGTCGCGTGGCGCCATTCGGAGTCACCGAGTCGCTCCTTACGATAGCATTTCGATATTCCGGATTGTCTCTGTGCAGGCCGTGTTTTGCTGCTTTTTCTTCATCGAGGATTGCGCGGCAATGCTTGCATACCGCTACTCCGCGTTTGATTTTCTCGCCGCAAACGGGGCATTCCTGCATCTCGACGGCCACGTATGCCCATTCGCGCTCGGCGCCCATCGCGAGCGCAGCTCGCCGATGTATGTCCGAAATCTCCCGGAAAGAATGTCCCCGCGCCCACATCATGTCGCCTTCGGAAATCAGGCGGTGATAGAAGGCATCGCGCCTCGCCGTCGCCGTTGCGAGTTCCTCGGTAGTCGGACGTGGCCCCTCGCATACAAAAACGCCATGGTCGTGGAGATCCTGCAGCAAATCGTCTGCAATCTCTCGCGCTG
>JBOGNK010000095.1:0-25203 GCA_050747085.1 Candidatus Acidiferrales bacterium | reverse complement strand
TTGTATGGCATGGTCCACGTCTTGTCCAAGCCAGCATCGAGGCCGGCATACCCATCGCCCCGAAGGATGTTGCGTGAACCAGTTTCTCCGGGCTCGCCGTGCCGAAATGCGCCGAAGGCCGCGGTGGGGTCCGAGAACATGTTTACATTGCCTGCGACGACTGTCTTGCCTTCGGGTATGGGCGCGCCTGTTGCGGTGGCCTCGCCTTCCAGCTGCCAGTCCGTGGGGAAGAACGAGCCGTTGTCCACCTGGCCAGGGAAGCCACTGCTCCAGCGTGCCAAGCCCGAGAGCTGCCACCCGCCGATCAGAGCATCCAATCCCCGTCCCATACCATTTCCAAGAGCTCGCCCGCGGCCTACCGGCAATTGCCATATCCAGTTGGCGTTGATCTGATGCCGCAGGTCGAAGTCCGAAGAAGCTTTCATCTGGTTTGGATCCCAGGCGTTGATCACTCCTCCCGGCCCGGTGCCGCTGTACGGCCCAACCCGCTCCGCATCAGAGCCCCAGTCGATCGAATGTGAATAGGTGTAGTTAACGTTGAATTGCAGCCCGTTCGAAAGTTGTTTCTGTAGCACGACCTGTAGGCCGTGGTACCAAGACGGCGCCATCGTGCGCCATGCGTACAGGGACGAGTATTGGTTATCGTAGTAGGAGTACGGGCCGGCGAATGGGAAATACGACACATTCGGCAGGTTCGCGTCCGGTATTCCGCCCGTATCTACAACGGAAAGAGCTGTCGTCTCATTCCCTGCGTTGCAACTCCAGAGATCATAGGCCGCCTGTAGCGCTGAAGTTGTGCCGATGGGAGGGCCGTTCTGAGGCGAGCTGCAGAGTTCGGTGTAAGCCCCTCCTGGCTGAAGCGGCTGCAACATCATGTCTTGCCAATAAGAAGCCGTTGGCCCGATCATGCTCGGTGTGATGCTGGCCGTCGGAGTCTCCTGATTGTACTGAGCTGCCAGCGCTTTAGCGGCCGAGAAATAGTCGACTTTCGTTTTTGGATCGACGATGTCCATCGGAGTCGCGACATCGTCCTGGATAAGGCCCCGGTGGCCGAGGTGTCCTATATAGGAAACTTCGATGCTGGTAGTCGGCGTGATCTGCCGCTGATAGGAGAGGTTCATCGCGTACGAATAAGGCGTCTTTAACGAGTTGTCGACACCGAAGCAGATGCAAAAGTTATCGAGCGGGAATTGCTCCGGAAATTGTGCCGGGGGCGCCGGCAGGTAAAGCTGAACGGGCGGATTCGTCACCGTCTGAGTCGGGATGACGTTGAAACTGGTCAGACGTGGGAAATTCTCGACAGGCAATTCATTGGCGCCGTTGCCCAGGTTCGTCGCAAGCCCGAAGGCGCCTCCGCTCTGATCGAAAGTCTGAACCAGTTCCTGGCCGAAATGATCGTAATACATGCCAAAGCCAGCCCTGATGACGGAACGGTTCGGGTCGCCAAAGATTCTGTGAATCAACCCGTGGTCGGCATTCGGAGACCAAGCCAGCGAAATGGTGGGAGCGAAGTCTTTAGTTTGCCAACTGTAATAGCCGGGCTTGCCGTATTTTGGACCTGCCAAGTCGAACGAAATATTTGGGCTGAGATTGGAAGCAAGTCCCTGTTGCGCGTTGATGCCGCGTTGATCGAACCATTGAGTCATACTCAGCGTCGGAGTGACTTGCTGCCCGTCAGCCTCCCACACGGGAGACATAAGGTTGTATCTAAGGCCGTAATTGACTGTGAAGTTCGGCCGAATTTTCCACGAGTCCTGAGCGTAAAAATCGTACTCGTCCGAATTCCACTTCCGTGCCACCGGGGCACCCTGAGGGAGTGCGGTTCCGGTGTGGTCGGGGTTCAGGAGGTAATTATATTGGGCATTGTCCTCAGTGACGATGCCCATCATACCGATCAGCGGCCAATCGTAAGAATTGTCGAACGCGTCAGCGACAGCGGGATACCCGGAATTCGCGGGGTTAAGTGCACTCCCCGTTTTGCCTGCGAATCCACCCACATCCACCCAATCGGAATTCGTCGTGGCGTAGCTGAAGGAACTATTAAAATTCTGGTCCGAGTTCCGAACGATGAAAATCTGCGTGCCAAACATCAGAGAGTGATTGCCCTTCGTCCATGTAACGTCGTCGTTGAAATTGTTCACTGGCAGGGTGAAATTGTTGCTGTACGTGATCCCTTGATCCAGGCCGCGCACGTAGATCCACGGCTGGCTGCTGTCCCCCGCGTTGGCCAGACTCTGGCGAGTCAGGCCCCAGCGGAAATTGTTAACGAGATTCGGACGCAGGATTGAAGTGAGTCCGGCGACGAATCCTTTACTGCGGTCGATCAGCGTGTGCTCCGGGGTCGTACCGGGCAGAAATGGATCACCGGGTTCGGTATCGTCGGCGCCACTACCCCGCCAGAACAACGTTTCAGTTCCGCTTGAGGTTATGTTGTAGTCGACTCGCGCGACCAGCCAATCGTCGCGCTCGCTGGAAGGCGCAGCAAACCGGTATCCGATATAATTGTAGCCGTCGCCGACCGTTTGATCGTTCGGAACGGGGTAGGTGTTGTAATACGCGAGTGAGGCCGGATCGGGGCCGATCCCCTGCGGATCCATCGCTCTGAGTTGCGAGGGACCAAGCGCGAAAAGGTATCCCCCATTCGGGTCGTGAGGCGTCGTGTACGTTTTACCGCTGGCACCAGTAACTGTGGTGGGTGTTGCGCATCCGCCGTCACACTGATACATGATCACGCCGTCGCGCAGCGACGCCGACGGGACAGTCCGGACTTCGCTATCTGCTTCGCTGAGGCGATGGCCTTCATAGTTCGCGAAAATGAATAGCCGGTCTTTTTTGATGGGCCCACCGGCTGCTGCACCGAAAACGTTTCGGACCAGGTGGGGCGGAACGTTGGCATCCCCGCTGCTGAGCTCCGAATTTTTGATGAAATAGTCGTTGGCTTCGCCGATGCCGCTACGGTTGAACTCGTACAGCGCACCGTGGAAATGATTCGTGCCGCCCTTCGTGACCAAGGCGACCTGCGCACCGGCAGAACGACCTTGATCTGCACCATAGTTGGAGGTGGTTACGCGAAACTCCTGCAAAGACTCGATTGGCACGGGCAAGACGGATTGGAATGCGTCGCCGGTGTTCTGCTCGTTGTCGTCGACACCGTCGAGGGTGACATTGTTCTGGTCGCTCTTTTCGCCGTTGACAGCGCCTTGGCGAGTGTCGTTCTGATTCGAGAGAAAATCCTGCCTGTCAGAGGCGTAGACGACACCCGGCTGCAAACTAAGCAGTTGTACAACGTCGCGCGCTTCGATCGGCAACTGCTGAAGCTGGCGCCCTCCCATGGTATTGCCTTCGCTGGCATCGGTGGTGTTCAGAAGCGGCGCTCGTTCCGTTACGGTGACCGTTTCGGTGGACTGTCCGATTTTCATTTTTACCGTAATGGTCGCAGGCAGGTTAACGAGGAGCTGGATTCCGGCCTGGTGATAGGTCGCAAATCCTGTTGCCTTGACGTCGAGCACATAGTTGCCGGGAAGGACCGCCGAGAAAATGTAGTTTCCCTGGGCGTCGGAAGTGGTGGCTCGTTGCAAATTCGTGTCGGCATTGATCAGCTGAATGGTGGCGTTCGGAACAGCGGCTCCGCTTGGATCACTGATCGTACCGCGCAAAGAGGTTGTGGCTTGGCCCCAAGCGGCCGGAATGAACAGAAGAACTGCGAGGATCGACACGGCGGTCCATGTCGAACGACCGGCAATAGCTTTCACAACTCACCTCCAGGAATGCGCGTGTGACCGCAGCCCCCGGGGCGCACACGCGTCTACGGGAATCGCCCAGGGTGTGGCACTCAGGACTAGGATCAAACGACGTAGCGGAAGCCCAAGACCAGGAAAATCCAAGAGGGCTTGAACAGCGAAGCCTCGCCACTAGCGCAAATGAAAACCGGAATACACCCCTAAGGTGGCCCACCCAGGCCGCAACAGTTATAGGTCGCCGACGCGGGCAGTGTCAACGAAATATCGGTGCCATCGAAAATGCAAGTAGTCGAAAATGAGGAGAGAGTGCAGGCATTACGAAGTGCGCTTGCCCGGAAGATGAGGCCGAATTGACTTAAAAGGGATGCCGAACATGACGATATGCAAACGAACGGATGTGCGATGCGGCTGAGCGAGCAAGCGGCGAGCGTCGGCGGGTCGCCATTGGGATAATGAAGTACGGATTCGAGGTGACTCGAGTTCAAGGCTTGCGTCGCGAACCCTCGTATCTTCCGTCGCAGGAGAGATGCTTCGCTGCGCTCAACGTGGAGCGGATGTGTGCGTTCGATAGGAAGAAAAAGGCCCCGATTTGTCGGGGCCTTTTTTATTTGCTGAAACTGGAGCGTACCGGTTAGAACTGGTAGCGCAGGCCGAACTCCATCACGCGCGGCGTGGTGAGCAGGTGCGTGTAATCGCCGAACGTGCTCGCTTCGTCCAGTTCGAGTGAGGCGCTGGCGACGTCGAATCGCTTCGTATTGAAGACGTTGAAGACGTCCCACCGAAACTCGATTGCGTGGCTTTCGTTATAAGGCATCTTCCAGGTCTTCGTAAGAGACATGTCGGCGTTGAAAAAGCCGTCGCCTCGGACTGTGTTGCGGTCGCCGGATTGTCCGGGGAAAGGATAATCAAACGAGCTGATTGCGGTATCGCGGTCCGAGAACACGTTGAAGTCGCCGTTGTCACCGCAAGAGCTGCAGCTGACGACCCCGCGCTGCGTTGAAGGATGGCTCAGTGTGAGGGCTTCGCCGCTGAGCTGCCAGTTTGTCGGCCACTCGAATCCGTGGGCGACATTTACGGGGAATCCGGTGGACCAGCGGGTAATGCCGCTGATGTTCCATCCGCCGATCAGCGCGTCCATACCTTTGCCGACGGAATTGGCAAACTGTCGGCCCATCCCGAAAGGCAATTGCCACGTCCAGTTGGCATTGATCTGATGCGTCAAGTCGAAATCCGAGACGCCTTTGAGCTGATCCGGCGACCACGCGTCGATGACGTTGCCGCCCAGGCCGCCCCATTCACCTACGCGCTCGGCGTCGGAAGCCAAGTCGATGGAGCGCGAGAACGTGTAATTGAAATCGAAGCGGATGCCCTGGGCCATGCGTTTGTGCAACGTGACCTCGAACGCGTGGTAGTGGGAGAAGCCCATCGAACGCCACGCGTACAAGGAGGAATACTGCGGGTTGAAGAACGTGTTCGCTCCTGTCGAGGGCAGGTAAGAGTTAATCGGGTCGCCGCTGCCATTGACCTGCGTACCCGGGATTCCGAAGTAGTCCAAACTGAACAACGGAGTCGTCTCGTTCGTGCTGCCGCCGCAGAACAGGTCGTAAGCCGCTGCGACAGGACTGGTAGTGCCGACGGTATTACCAGAAGACGTGCACGAGCTCATTGCGTACTGGTCGCCGGGCTGCAGGGGCTGCAGCATGTCTGTCCAGTACTTTACGACGTTGGACGGTACGGAGGAGGGAGTAAAGGAGTCGCTCGGCATGCCCGTGCGATACACCTTGGCGAGAGCATCGACGGCGGTGAAATAATCGATTCCGGAACCTTTGTCGACTATGTCGAGCGGCATAGCAAGGTCATCTTGCATGAGCAGGCGGTGGCCAAGGTGTCCCACGTAACCCAACTCGAGGCTCATGTTGCCGGGAAGCTCGCGTTGGATCGAGAAATCAATTGCGTACGAATACGGCGCTTTGATTGAGCTGTCGAGACCCCAACAGATGCAGAATCCACCGGTGTCCAGCGTGTTCGGGAATGCTTGCGGAAATTGAGCGGGCGGAGGAGGAACGAAGATCGCGCTGCCCTTGTTGTCGGTGGTCGGGATCGTATTCATATCCGTGATTCGCGGCGTGCTGCTGACCGTTTCGAGACCGGCTGGGTTGGTCAGAGTGCTGGAAAGCCCAAATGAACCGCCGCCCGTGAATGTACTCAGCATGCCTTCACCGAAATGGTCGTAGTAGGTTCCAAAGCCCGCGCGAATGACTGTTTTGTCGTTGGTACCGAAGATGGGGTCTAACCAACTGATGCGAGGGCTGTAGGCAAACGCGATGCGAGGCGCAAAGTTCTTGGACGAATTGGGCCATAGGTCCTGGCGCCCGTTCGTGCGACCGGCAACGTCGAAATAAACAAGGGGATCCTGATTGGACGGAATGCCGTTGAGCATGTTCTGGTAGCGTTGCTGGAACCAAGGGGTCAAAGAATCAACGCGCTGACCATTCGCGTTCTGGTAGTAAGGCGCGACCTCCTGTCCATCGGTGTCCCACGGCGGGGTCATGAAAAGATAGCGGAGGCCATACGTAAACGTGAGGTTCGGTTTAATCTTCCAGGAATCCTGGGCGTAGAACTCGTACTCATGGAGACCGTAGTTGTGCGCAACGGGAGCGCCCTGGGCGAGGGCGGTCCCCGTCTCTCCGTTCAGCTGGTAGTTGTAGGTGGCGTCCACCTCGCTAACCATTCCCATCATGCCCATCAGCGGGAAATCGTAGGAGTTGTCGAACGAATCGTCGACGGCCGGGAAACCGTTAGCGTCCGGGTCTAATGGGCTGCCCGTATTGGCGATACCGGCGGTATCGAGCCACGAGGCATTCGCGACACCGTCGCTGAAGGAGCTTCCGAGACTTGTGATGCCGTTGTAAATCAGACGGAGATTCGCGCCGAACGCAAGCGAGTGGTTGCCCTTGCTCCACGTCAAGTCGTCAACAATGTTATGCACGGGAAAAGTGAAATTGTTCGATCGAGTGATGCCTTGATCGAGGTTGCGAATGAAAATCCAGGGCTGCGTGCTGTCGCCCACGTTCCCGAGGCTCTGCTTGGTCAAACCATAGCGCAGGTTGTTGACGACGGTTGGGCGGAGAATCGCGGTGTAGCCGATGACGAAGCCTTTGCTCAGGTCGATTTGCGCATTCTCTGCAGCGGTGCTAGTGGGAAGAAATTCAGGGGACGTAACGACGGAGTCGTCTCTACCGCTGCCTCGAAAGAAGAGAGTGTGGTTACCGTTGGCAGTGATCGTGTAGTCGATGCGAGCGATCAGCCAGTCCGTTTTCGCTGGGTTCGGTCCTGCGAATCGGAATCCTGAAAAGTTATACCCATCGCCCTCTGTGTTATCGTTCGGAAGAGGGAAAGTATTGTAGTAAGCCAGCGCCGCAGAGTTTGGGCCGATGTGAAGCGGGTCCATCGCCGTGATTTGAGCCGGCCCTAGACCGTTAAATCCGGAAGCGAACGTATAATTTTGGCCGCTCACGCCCGCCACTGACCCTCCCGGGCACTTAGACGCGTCGGCACAGGGGTACAGCACGACACCATCGCGAAGGCTCGCGGTGGGAATTTCGCGCACCTGGCTGGTCGCCTGGGCGAACCGGTGACCTTCGTAGCTTAGGAAGAAGAACAGGCGGTTCTTGCGCACAGGTCCGCCGATCGAACCGCCGAACACGTTGTGAGTAAGCTGCGGCGGTTTGTTGGCCTCGCCAGAATCGGCCTCCGCTTTCTTGATGAAGTAATCGTTGGCCTCGCCGAATGCAGTGCGGTTGAATTCATACGCGTCGCCGTGGAACGTGTTGCTGCCGCCGGTGGTGACGAGCGCTACTTCGGCTCCCGCTGAACGGCCCTGCTGCGCATCGTAGTTCGAGGTGGAAACGCGAAACTCCTGGACCGAGTCAATCGTGACGGGTAGCACGGACGTGAAAGCGAAACCGTTGCCCTGGTCGTTGACATCGACTCCGTCCAGCGTGACGTTGCTCTGGTCGCTGCGCTCTCCATTAACAGCGCCGCTGCGAGTGTCCGTCATGTTGTCACTATCAGTTCGATTCGTGGTATAGACAACTCCAGGCTGCAGGCTGAGCAGTTGCACTACGTTGCCTTCTTCGAGGGGCAGAGAACCGATCTCGCCTTTGTCCATGGTCTGGCCGATACTGGCGTCCGTCGTGTTAAGGAGAGGCGCCTGCTCGGTAACCGTGACCGTCTCCGCAGCTTGGCCGACCTTCATCCTGACGTCCACCGTGGCGGGTAAGTTGACAAGGAGTTGAATGCCGTTCTGTTCGTACGTGGCGAACCCGTGGGCTTGCACCGTCAGCTTATAACTGCCGGGCAGGACTTGTGAGAACACGTAATTGCCCTGGGGATCTGAAGTCGAGGTGCGCTGCAAATTAGTCGCCACGTTCGTGAGATGGACAGTCGCACTTGGAATCGCGGCGCCGCTCGGATCGCTGATCGTGCCGCGCAAAGAGGTTGTGGCTTGGCCCCAGACATTTGGAATGACCAGAAGAACTGCGAAGATAAACACGGCGCCCCATATCAAACGGCCGGCAATCGCTTTCACAATTCACCTCCAAGAATGCGCGTGATTCCGCTGCGCCGGAGTACACACGTTCACAGAAAACTGCCCAAGGGTGCGGACACTTCACGACATGGTCAAACGCCGCGGCGGGAGGTCTGGCGCAAGAAAACGCCAAAAGACTTAAACAGCAAAATCGACCACGAGCGTAAATTCAAAACCGGAATACACCCTAGGTGGCCCACCCCAACTGGGGGGAGGTTATAGCGCCAAGAAGGACGCTGTGTCAACGAAATATCGCTGTGAACAGAATTGCGAATGGACTCGGCGGCGTACGTTCAGAGGCCCGAAGCGGACGTGCCGTCTGCGGCTTGTCAGGCTAAGAAAATGGGTGAACGCGGCGGCACTTAGCTGAATGCACGTAACTGAGGGGTGAGGCGCACCAAATTGAGTTAACCGGCCGAACGTCACGATATGTAAGTGCGCGAAGGCTCTGCAACAGGCTTGAAAAGAGTAAGCGGCCGGTGGGGGTGCCGGCCGCTCGTGGGCATGGGGGTGATGGAGGTGCGGTATTCGAGGTGACTCGAGCTCAAGGTCCGCGTCGCCAACCCTTGAAGCCCGCACCACGAATCCACATGTAGGATGCGCCGGACGCGCGCCGGCGTCGATAGATCGGTCGGTTCAATCGGTGCCAGTACGAAAGTACCGCGAAAGGATATTCGGGATTTGTTCGCCTGTGGATTGCCGGAGCGCGCTGGGCAACGACGTTGAAGCGTCCGTTTTGGAGTGATAGGCTTCGCGCAGTGAATCGCAACAGCGCGCGGACGCGCGGATCATCCGGCGTTGCGAGTGCTGCGGCGTAACACGCCACCACAACCTGGGTCAGCGATTCGTAGTCACACCACAAAAGCCGATGTCAGCCACAAACCCACAGCTTGATCGCGAAGCCGCTATTGAAGCGGAGGCTCTCGCAACGGTTCGGAAGCTGCTGACCGAACTAGGCGGATCGCGAGGGATCGACGAGCTGGCAGCGCGCGGCCTACGGGCCAACCTGGAACGCGATTTGGGATTGGGCAGCCTCGAACGCGTGGAATTAATGCTCAGGCTAGGCGATGCCTGCGGCGTTCGCTTGCCAGAAAGCGTGATGGCGGAAGCCAATACTGTGGCGGACCTGGTTGCGGCAATCGTCCGAGAGGGGGCGGGCGCGGCGGCGACTGGGGCGGCGAATGTCGCGCGTGCGAATCTGCCGGCGGCGAGTGCTGCTTCCACAGCAGTTCGCGCGCAGGATGCCACGGCTGCGAGACTTCGGCCTGATCTGGAACAGCAGGTACAGTCGGCGGAAACGCTGACGGAAATGCTGCGGCTGCGAGCGCTGGGCCAGGCGGACTTTCCTCACATTCATATTTACGAGGATGCGCCGGAACCGCGCGAGATCACGTTCGGAGAGCTCTACGAGCGGGCGTCTGCCGTCGCGGGGGAGCTTGGGCGACGAGGGCTCGAACTGGGGCATACGGTTGCGATCATGCTGCCGACTTGCTCGGAATTTTTCGCCACTTTCTTTGGCGTGCTGCTGGCGGGCGGGATCCCGGTGCCGATCTATCCGCCGTTTCGCGCGGACAAGATTGCGGAGTATGCGACACGGCAAACGAATATTCTGCGCAACGCGGAAGCGCGATTTCTTGTCACCTGGCGGCAGGCGGAAGGCCTGGCGCGTCTGCTGAAGCCGAACGTGCCGTCGTTGCGCGAGGTTATCAATGCGCAGCGGCTCTGCCGAACGAAGTCCGATCCTGAAAGCGGTAAAGGGCAATTGCAGGATGCCGCTGAGCTTCGCGATGGCGCAACGATTCGAGGTGACGCGAACAACTGGCGCCCCGTCGAAAATCTGGCTCATCATGCGCGCGGCGGGGACATTGCATTTCTTCAATACACTTCCGGGTCGACCGGCGATCCGAAAGGAGTCGTGCTGACGCATGCGAACCTGCTGGCGAATATCCGATCGATGATCGACGGCGTGAAGGTGACGCCGAACGACATCCTAGTGAGTTGGCTGCCGCTCTATCACGATATGGGATTGATCGGCGCGTGGCTGGCGCCACTTTTTGCGGGGATCCCGACAGTGATTATGTCGCCGCTCGCGTTCTTAAGTCAGCCTGAACGGTGGCTGCGGGCCATTCATCGGCACAAAGCAACGCTCAGCCCTGGGCCTAACTTTGCGTACGAGCTTTGCGTTCGCAAGATCGCGGATAAAGATTTGCAAGGGCTCGATCTGAGCAGCTGGCGGGCGGCAATGAACGGCTCGGAGCCGGTGCAAGCGGCGACGCTCGACCGGTTCGCCGTCCGATTTGCGCCATACGGCCTTCGCCGCGAGGCGCTGTTGCCGGTGTACGGCCTGGCGGAGAATTCGCTGGCGATTTCTGCAACGGACCTCAAGTCGGGATATCGCGTCGATCGAATCGGGCGCGAGACATTCGAATCGTCGGGGCACGCCGTTCCCGCGAGCAAATATGACGCCGGCGTATTGGAGTTTGTCGGAGCGGGAAGGCCGCTGCGCGACGTGGAATGCCGCATCGTCACCAACGCCGGCGAGGAAGCGGGCGAACGCGTGGAAGGGCATCTTTGGTTCCGCGGGCCTGCGTCGACCAGCGGTTACTATAAGAATCCCGAAGCCACGCGCGAGATGATGCGCGGCAATGGCTGGCACGATTCGGGCGACCTTGCATATCTGGCGGACGGCGACCTGTTCATTACCGGGCGGGCGAAGGACATCATCATCAAAGCCGGCCGCAATCTGTACCCTCACGAAATCGAACAGATCGTTGGGCATGTGAGCGGCGTCCGCCCCGGCTGCGTGGTTGCCTTTGGAGCAGCGGATGAGCGCAGCGGGACGGAGCGGTTTGTGGTGGTCGCTGAAATTCGCAATGCGGCGGAAACGAAACGCATCTCTGCGGAAATCTCGACTGCCGTGCAGGAGGCGATGGGTTTGCCACCTGACTTGGTGGAACTCGTGCCGCCTCAATCGATCCCGAAAACGTCGAGTGGAAAGCTGCGGCGGTCGGAGGCGAAGCGCCGATATCTGGAAGGCAATCTGGGCAAGAAATTGCGGCCGCCTTGGGTGCAAATCGCGAAGCTAGTGATTGAGGGAGCTTTGCCACGCGGCTGGAACGCGTTGCGGACCGGCCTGAAGAAAGTTGCGGCGTTCGCCTACGGCGTTTATGCAATGGCAGCCGTTGCGGTTGTAGTGGTCCCCGCATGGATACTGATGAGATTCACGCGCGACCAGCAACACGCCGCGCGAATTCTTCAGTTCGGCTCGCGAATTCTTCTGAGAGCTGCTTTTGTTCGCACCCGCGTTGCAGGCGGCGAACTTCTTCGGGAACTGCCGAATTCAGGACCGTGGATTTTTGCGCCGAATCATTCGAGTTATCTCGATCTTGTGGTCGCAACGGCCGTGCTGCCGCCCACCGTGCGTTTTATCGCGAAGGGTGACGCAGTGGAAATGCCCATTTTTGGAACGTTCGTACAGCGCAGCGGGCAATATCGTTTCAATCGCAACAGTCCGGACGAGCGCGTTCACCAGGCGCGCGAACTGGATCAGGCGCTGGACCGCGGCGAATCGCTGGTCGTCTATCCCGAAGGAACTTTTACCCCCGTGGCTGGCGTTCGGCCGTTTCAACTGGGCGCGTTCAAAGCGGCGGTCGACTCGCAACGGCCAATCTGCCCGGTGGCTATCCGCGGTGCGCGCCAAATTCTTCGAGACAAGACTTATCTGCCAAAATTCGGACGCGTGACGGTCATATTGGGGCCTCTGATTTATCCGAAGCAGGGAACCGAGAATGACTGGCAGGAGATCGTTCGTCTGCGCGATGAAACGCGCGCGATCATCGCTCGCAACGTCGCGGAACCTCTTCTATAACGCTCGTCGGCTTCTCGCTGGTTGGAAATGATTCGTGCGCGCGTGCGTTCGTTCCGTTGCTGCGAGACGCGCATGCGTATATGATGCGCGGCCATGAAGACCATCTCCGCGATACTCTTCGCTGTTTTGTGCTTGCTTGCGTCTGCACCGACGTCCTTCACGCGACCCGCGCGCGCGGCGGCGCCCGCTCGAACTGCTGCGATCGTAGACGGGACGCAGATTTCGCAGACAGCATCTGCTGAGGTTGAGGCCGTTTATCCCGAGGCGTACTCACTCTACCTGGACATTCACGAGCATCCGGAGCTTTCCGGCGAGGAAACGCAGACGGCAGCAAAGCTCGCGACGCGATTGCGCACGCTGGGATACGAAGTGACGGAGCACGTGGGCGGCACGGGCATCGTCGCAATCATGCGCAACGGAGACGGACCCACGATCATGCTGCGTACCGAACTGGACGCGCTGCCCGTGGAAGAAAAAACGGGACTGCCGTACGCGAGCAAGGTTCATGCGAAGGACCCATCGGGTGTTGACGTTCCCGTGATGCATGCCTGCGGGCACGATTTGCACATGGCCGCACTGTACGGCACGGCGGCAATCATGGCGCGCTCGAAAGACACCTGGCATGGCACGCTGATGTTGATCGGCCAGCCGGCAGAGGAGACCATCACCGGCGCGAAGGCGATGCTTGACGACGGCCTGCTGACTCGTTTCCAGCGGCCGGATGCGGGCGTGGCCCTGCATGTAAGCAACGGGCTGCCGGCCGGAGAGGTTGGAGCGCCATCGGGATACTTCACGGCCAG
The DNA here is from genome assembly GCA_050747085.1 of Candidatus Acidiferrales bacterium. Taxonomy (GTDB): domain Bacteria; phylum Acidobacteriota; class Terriglobia; order Acidiferrales; family UBA7541; genus Palsa-295. The sequence continues at coordinate 12,204 of JBOGNK010000095.1, read as the reverse complement.
CGCGGATTCGCTGCGCGTGACGATCTATGGAAAAGGAGCTCATGGCGCGGCTCCGGAGGATTCGATCGATCCGGTTGTGATCGCGGCGCGCACGGTTGTGGCGCTGCAAACCATCGTTTCGCGCGAAGTAACGCCGGGACAGCCCGCAGTGGTAACGGTCGGCTACATTCACGCGGGCACAAAGAACAACATCATTCCCGATCACGCCGAACTGGGGCTGACCGTCCGCACCTATAGCCCCGCGGTGAGGAAGCAGGTTCTGGCAGCCATAGCGCGGATCGTAAAAGGCGAAGCCGAGGCAGCCGGAGCGCAGCGGCCGCCCGAAATCGATCACTACGAAGCGACGGATGCGCTCTACGATGATCCGCTGCTCGCAAAGCGCCTGACGCCCGTTCTGGCAACAGCTCTGGGTGAACAGAACGTCAAACCGATCCGTCCGGTGATGGCTTCCGAAGATTATTCCTACTTCGTTGAGGCCGGGATTCCGTCGTTCTTCTACTCGCTGGGTGGAGCCGATCCGGAAAAGTATGCGGAAGCAAAGAAGTCGGGGATTCCGCTGCCGTCGAATCATTCACCGCTTTTCGCGCCCGACGCTCCGCCCGCGCTGCGCATCGCCATCACGTCGGAAGTTGCGGCGCTGCGCAATTTGCTGAGCGGATCGGCCGAGGTGTTGCGCAAATCGTTGGCCGGCGAGGCCGGGCCGCCGCAATCGTGAAGTTGGGGCAACGCTCACCATCTCGAAAAGCCTGAACACGCGCTTACTGAGACAGCACAAAATTTACCGTGATCGAGGTTTCGACCTCGACGGGCACGCCGTTCAGAAGCGTTGGGCGGTAGCGCCACTGGCGTACTGCCTCGAGGGCAGCTCGCGAAAGAATTGGACTCCCGCTTACGATCTCCAAGTCGCGAATCGTACCGTCCGTGTCGATGATTGCCTGCAGGTGGACGGCGCCGGACAGGTGCAAGTCGCGCGCAAGCTGCGGGTAATTCGGCTGAACCTGGTGGATGAGCTGTCCGGCCATTACTCCTTCGCTGAGGCGAACCACGGATTGGGTTGGCGGCGCAGGTCGCGCGGGCTGAGTCGGAATAGCTGTGCCGATGCCTGGAATGCCGAATCCCCGCTGGCCGTTGCCGATTCCGGCGTCCACTGCAGAATCCACTGGCTCTGACGCCAATTCGCCCGACTGATCGCGAATCACTGCGTGAGTGGTGGGCGTGGAAAAGACGATCGGATGCGCGAACAGGGGCCGGCTTGGATGCGCGATTACGTGACGCCGCAGCGTTTGTGCGTTTGCGGTTCCCGCGTACGGCGGCACGGGCGTTACGACATAGGAGTGCGGCAGCACGTTCGGGGCAGCAATGAGCGGCCAAATCAGCAGTGCCGCCACGCATACCGCTTGTAATGCAATCGAGGCTGCTACTGCCTTTCGCCTGAGGCGGGCCCGGGCGAGCACTTTCGGATCGACGTCCATAATGCACTGCGAGAGACTGCCGAACTGCCCCTGTCTGGTTTCTGCCGATGGTCCTGTCCGTTCTGGTTTGCGTCGAGACATGGAGACACCCCTCCTTTCGGAAATGCGTCGCGATTCAGGACTTAGCGTTTCGTGAGCGCTGCCCGGACGTCTCGTGCTTGCGCGGTTTACGGAGGTCGCGATCTCTGGAGGGATAGACACCGATTCATCACGCGAGTTCCACAAAGCGCTTAGAGGACGGCCCTTTTTCTACCCTTCCCGGCGGCGATCGGCTCGCTTCGGACGTCTCTTCGGCCCAGAAAGCACGGTGGCGCACAAATAAAAGAGTTATCTCGCGCGGAAAAGGCCTGGTACGGCTGGATCAAGGATTTTCAGGGGATCATTGCATCACTCTTGGCAGAAGGCGCGTCTAACGTAATTGTAGTAGTCATTGGGGGATATTCCCTCAGAAGTAGAGGTAAGCATCCATGAGCCGTAATTCCGCTGAAACGCTCGGAGTCCGCTACACAGGTTGGGCCGCTCTGCACCGCGACCCGATGGAAGACCCCATCGAATACACTTGCCCTCATTGCGGGACAAAGGGGATCAAGAATGCCCGGCGTCCACATTCGGAGTACCACTTTTCGGACGGATTCGTGCAGGACTTGCACGGCGAAATGGCGATTTGCCGCGGTTGCCGGCAACGTTTGCGCCTGTGCCCGGTCGTAATGCTGCACGATCAGCACGAGAAGCGGCGTTTTCACGACGTTTTCGTTGCCGATCTGGAAGTTTCGAAGAACTGACGCCGGTTCCAATAAACGACGCCATTCTCCTGCACGGAAGTCCTCAGACGTGCAGTCTGTGTCCAAAGCAGGCCATACGCTGCCTATCTCAATTCCGACTAGAGGGCGCGAGCTTGTGCCAGAACTTCAAGACGAGCCAAATAGTGGACGCGCCCAAGGTTAAGGGAACTACCAGGGGCAAGCGGTCAGTCCAGTGCCAATGCTGCTGTACCGATTGAACGAGCCCGAGACTTCCGCCAAGAACATTACCCCCACCGCCAACAACAGCCATTGTTTTGCAGGGTTCTTGTCGGGCAGCGATTGCTTCGTGCTCAGAAATCCAGCGAAAACCAGAACTGCCGCCACGGCTGTGACGACGATCGCACTCAAGTGGGAAAGTGCGCCGAGCGTAAGAACCACGAGCGCTGAGAGCCCTAACACCAGAGCCGCGAGATAGCGAGACCACCAGTTAATAACCATGCACGCCCCGGTTAGGACTCTTCCGCGAGGACGAGGTGGTGCTCCTCCATGTCAGCGCGGACGCGCTCGAAGGCTTCGTCGACAGTATCGGCGAACTCGAGGAGCTCGTATTCGCGCTGGCTGATGGTGCCGCTGCGGACCAGGTGGCGCCAGTTAAGAACTTTGTCCCAATATTCGCGGCCGTAGATCAGGATCAGGTGATGGGACGATAGCTTTCCTGTTTGCATCAGGGTGAGCATTTCCCACAGCTCGTCCATCGTGCCGAAGCCGCCGGGAAAAACGATCAGCGCTTTGGCCATCTGTGCGAACCACAGTTTGCGCATGAAGAAATAATGGAAGTTGAAATTCAGTTCCGGCGAAATATAAGGATTCGGGCGCTGTTCGTGGGGAAGCTGAATGCTAAGGCCGACCGTGTGGCCTCCGGCTTCGGCCGCTCCGCGGTTGGCGGCTTCCATGATGCCGGGACCGCCGCCCGAGCAGATGACGAAACGGCGCGGGTCGTTGCCGAGCGTCATGGCCCATTCCGTGATGCGGCGAGAAAGCTGGCGGGCGTCTTCGTAATAACGCGACATCTGGAGCAGGGAGCGCGCGGCGCTGACCTTGAGCCGCCATTCGCCATTGCGACGGCCCCGGGCGGCATGTTGGACTTCATGAAACTTTCGTTCCGCTGTTTCGCGCGAATGGATGCGCGCTGAACCGAACATGACGATTGTGTCGCCCACCTTCGCTCGCCGCAGACGGCCGAGCGGATCGAGATATTCCGCAAGGATGCGAAGCGGACGCGCGCCCAGGCTTTCCATGAATATTTTGTCTTCGTAGGCCAGCTTTGCCATGGGCAGGTGCCCGAACCGTTTCATAGTTCCCCTCGCAAATGCGGAACGAGGATTCTATAGAGTCGGGGATTCGGAGTGCAAACGGTTCGGCCGGGACAGTAACGATTCGTGCGGCGATCGCAGAGAACGGGGGCGGTCGCTAAAGGCCGACGAAGTCAAAAAACACGGCGGCGCCTTGTTCCCGCGCTCATGTTCGCGTAAGAGTTGAATTGAGCAAATCAGTCAGCTTCTTATAGGCTCGCTCGGCTTCGGCCTCGTTGTATGCGGGATTGTCGGGAACGGTCCAGCCGTGGCGGGCCTGATACAGTTCGTTGTCGTAGCGGCCTCCCCAGGCAGCAAGGGCACGGTCGAGATTTTCGATCGCTTCCTTCGGCATGGATCGATCGTCGATTCCGTGACCGAAGTACAAGCGCGCCTTGATGGGCGGGAGAAGCGTGTGCGGGCTAGTGGGCGCGTCCTTGCAAAGCCCACCACCATGGAATGAGGCCGCGGCGGCAATCTGCTCTGGACGTAGAGCAGCGGCGCGCAATGCCATCCGTCCGGAGAAACAAAAGCCGATAACGCCGAAGGCCTTCCCGCTGACACTTGACTGTTTCGCGAGAAACTCGACGTACGCCGAAAGGTCGCGGTCCATCCCTTCGGGCGTCAACGGAGCGCTAATTTCCTTCATCCGTCGCATGAACTCCTCGTCGCCAAACTTGACTCCGGCTTTGAAAATCGGCGGCTGGCCGTTGCGATAGAAAATATTCGGCAGCAGGACGCTATAGCCCTCGCCGGACAGACGACTGGCCATGCCGCGATTCGCGTCACGGATGCCGCCGATGTCGGTAAGGTAAAGGACACCGGGCCAGCGACCGCCGCTTTCACGCTGAATGAGAAGGCCGTCGGCAACGCCGTCCAGCGTTCGAATCTCGATTGCTTTTTCGATCATGACCTTGCTCCTGAGGGAAAGCTGAGAAGAACAGTCAATTCTATCCGATGCACCGCGTTTTTCCGACCGCGTGCATGCTCGTTCCGATGAAAGCGTCCAAAAAGTCTTCACCTCGTCCTCACTCGGCGTTAGAGTCTTACGCGGATTAATCTCCGGATCAGTTTGGGAGCCGAACATGGTAGGGAATCCCCTGGTGTGGGTAGCTGCGGCCACGGTGGCGCTCGTTGCGATGGTGGTGATCGTGACGCTGGCAGTGCGATCGGCTGGGAGGCGGTCGGAGCAGCAAATGGCCGCTACGCGGCAAGAGGTGCAGGCATCGCTCGTGGCGCAGAATCAGGCGTTCTCCGCGCAATTCAATTTCCTGGTGCAGACGGTGAATCAGCAGCTCGGGCACGTTCGGGAGGAGCTACAGAGCGGAATTTCCAATTCGGGCAAACTGGCGGCAGACGCGCAGCGCGACGTCTCGAAGCAGCTTCAGACAGCGACGGAGGCCGTGCGCCAGATGAGCCAGCAGCTTGGCGGCCTGCAACAAGCCGGCAGCGAGATGCAGAAAATTTCGCAGAGCCTGATGCAAGTGCTGGGCGCCCCCAAGACGCGAGGAATCCTGGGCGAAGTGGGCCTCGAGCGGCTGCTGCAGGATGCACTGCCTCGACAAAGCTACGAAACGCAATACCGTTTTTCGACAGGCGACATTGTGGACGCGATCGTGCGCGTGGGCGAGCGGCTGATCTGCGTCGATTCAAAATTCCCGCTGGAAGCGTACCGGCGAATCGTTGAAGAAGGCGAAGACGCGCGCAAGGATTTCAATGCGGCGGTGCGCAAGCATGCCGACGCAATCGCACAAAAATATATTTTGCCCGGCGAGCACACGCTCGATCTGGCCCTGATGTTCGTACCGTCCGAATCGGTTTATTACGAACTGCTGATGACCGAGGACGCCAAGGGCGTGCGCCTGGACGGCTACTGCCGCGGCAAGTATGTGGTTCCGGTCTCGCCGAACACGTTGTATGCGTACGTGAGCTGCATCGCAATGGGACTTCGCGGAATTCAGATCGAGGAGAATGCGCGGCGCATTCAGGCGAGCCTGGATGGGATCGGGAAACAGCTCGACACATTTTCCGGCGTCTTCGACAAAGTGGGCACGCACATCCGCAACGCGCAGCAAAGCTACAACGACGCCGACGCGCGACTGGATCGCGTGCGCGGTTCGCTGCAGCAGGCGACACAAGGGGTGTTGGCGGAGACGGCGCCGGCCGACTCGGAAGCAAAGACTCTGGAACCCGCGGCGACTAAGTAGGCAGAACTGCGTCAGAGCACCTGCGCAGCTAGAGCGAAGAGCGGGCAGCTTTGAGAAGCGTGTGCAGATCGCCCGGGCTAACTGCGTCGAGTATCCCGTCCAATTCAGCACGAACCTTTGCCGTATTTTTCGAATGATGCGTCAGGTCGCGTTCCATTTTCTTTAAACGGTGTGCCACATCGGGTGGCGCGAGTGGTTCGCCAGCCTGGAGAAATCGTCGCGCGTCTTCGGCGTTTAGCGCAGGCACAATCCGTGCGCTGAGCGAGAAATCGCCGGAGCGGACCGCCTGCACCTGAATGCGCGACACGTTCTGCCGGCCGCCGCTGGTCGCCAGCTCCTGCACATCCCCTTTCACAAAGCGGAGCACGTCAGGTGATTCGTTTTGTACGATGATGCGAAGGCCTTGATCTGAGCCGCGCGCGTGGACCGCGATCCATCCCTTTTCACCCGGCGTAAGCGGCGGATCGGGCGGCTTGAAATCAAGCGCAACGAGACTGACGGAGGCTTGCCTCGGCGGAGTCGCGCTGTCGGCCGCGATTGCTGCGGGGCCGGGCTCAGCCTTTGAGTCGGGAATCACCACAAGGCATTCAGGTGAAGCAGCCAGCACAAGCGCGGGCTCGCCATCGATTGTGATGTGATTCGCTTCTGCATTGCCGTCGAAACCGCCTCCGCACAGATTCATGGGGCTGTGCAATGCCGCGAAGCGTGGGGCGCTCATATCTCGCTGTGCCGCTGTGCTCGACGCGGCTTCGATTAGTGTAGCCGCGGCCCCGCCACCCGCCTTCGCAATCAGGACGGTTCCGGACGGCGCGGTGAAGTTTGCGCGGCCGGTCGCGTCGGTTTCAACAACCGTTCCATTTTCCAACTCAACCGGGACGTGGGCGACAAGGCGATGGTCGGCACCGAGCGTCGCCAGAGTTGCAGGAGCACCGGCGACGAGGCGTGCGGGAAGGATCACGTCAATAGATGTGAGGTGAGCGGCGCCTTGTGGCGGTCGCAATTGCGGGGCTTTGCGAGGCGGTCTGGCTTGCGCTGCGAGCGCAGCTGTTAGGAGGGCGGTTAACGCGATGAGGGCGACGCCCGCATTTGTTTTGTTGACTCGACACGCGCTCGTCATGGACGAAACGAAGCTAGCGCGAAACATTGGCGATTTCAAACGGGGCTTCATTGGTTGAGTTTCGTACAGAAGGCATCAATCGAGGCGAACGACAAAAGTCGTGAACTGGTCCGTGTCGTGCAGTTGCGTCGCAAGCTGGCGCGCGCTCGTTTCCGTGTCGAAGTGCCCCACGCGAACGCGATAAAACACACCCGTGGGCGAATCGAACGCGACCACATCCACTGGTGAGTAGCGCGTTTCCAGTTGGACCTTCAATCGCTCGGCGTTTTCCGGGCGCAGGAACGCGCCCACCTGCACGCCAAAAAATCCCGCCGATGGATTGGTTCCGGTAACCACTTCGAGACGCACACTCGCCGTGCCCGACCCCACCATTCCGATCGCCTGCGCCGCCGCGTACGATAAGTCGATGATCCGGTTCCCGACGAACGGGCCGCGGTCGTTGATGCGCACTTCCGTTTGCTTGCCGTTGGTGAGGTTTGTTACACGAATGACGGAATTGAACGGGAGCGTCCGATGGGCCGCAGTGAATTGGTGCATGTCGTAGACTTCGCCGTTGGAGGTGCGATGGCCGTCGAATCCGGGGCCGTACCAGGACGCAACGCCGTTCTCGACGAATGCGCCTGAGATGGGCGGTTGCGCTGCCACTGGCGCTCTTACGGTCCCACGTGGCGGACCGGATGAGGTTGACGGCGCCGACGGCTGCGGCGCGCTGGCCGGCGGCTGGACTGAGACGTTGCGATGCGCGCAGCCGGCAACTGCAAACGACACGAGCGCGACAAGGAGCACCGCAGGCGAAACCTCGAAACTCGAAGCGCGAAATCTGAAACGTCTCAAGAGGACGAAAGAAGAAAATGGGAAACAAAGAGTCGGGGCTTGCGAGCGAGATTCGCGCGAGGATAAAGTCACGCTGCCGCCTGATTCGCTCGTTTTCTCATAATCCGGTATTATAGGAACCCGATTCAATTCTTCGCAAGGAAACCGATTGCCACTTTCACCACGCCTGCGCTGGAAAATCGACCAGTTCAAGCGACAAATGAGCGGCGCATTCGGCGGAGCCGAGAAGGAAAACGGCCGTCCGAAACTGTGTCCTGCCTGCGGGACGCTGGTGGGTTCGAGCGCCACTCGCTGCCACGCGTGCGGCGCGAGCCTGCGCTTTTCGCTAGCCGCGGCGAGCCGGTCCCTTAGCAAGATTTTGCCGGAGACGTCGCCCGCCACCTACGCGGTGTTCACATTCAGTTGCATTATGTACGTGGTCAGCCTGCTCTGGACCGTGCACATCAGCGGCTTTCAGATGCCGCAGGGCGGGGGATTCGGCTCGTTGTTCAGCTTCGGCGGGATCAATGGCGAAGTGCTGCAGCGACTCGGAGCGTCGATGCCGCTCGCCGGTTTCTTTGGCGGTCCAAGCAACCTGACGCAGCCCTGGCGATTCGTGACGGCGGTTTTTCTCCACGCCGGGCTCTTGCACATCGGGTTCAACATGTGGGTGCTGATGGACGTCGGACCGATGGTCGAAGAGTTGTACGGTTCGGGGCGGTTTCTTTTTATTTACGTGGCGACGGGAATTTTTGGCTATATCGTGAGCAGTTTTTTCGGCAATTTCAGTATTGGCGGATCGGGAGCGCTGCTTGGGGTTATCGGCGTCATGCTCGCACTCACAATCGGACACAAGACCGGCACCATGCGGGTGCTGCGCGGCCAGATCATCTGGTGGCTGGTCTACATCGCGATCTTCGGTCTATTTTTCCCAGGAATCGACAATTACGCGCATGCGGGCGGCTTCGTTGCTGGCTTCGTTCTGGGCAAAATCATGGCCGACCGTACGCCCACTTCGGCAGAAGAACGTAAGAGAGCGTATTTTCTTGGCTGGGCCAGCGTGCTCCTGGTACTCGCGAGCTTCGCGCTGGTGCTTCTGAATCTCTACAGGCCCTTTTTTTTGTAGTACCCCGGCTCGCGATCTTGACGCACACGTAGTGAAAAACGGATTTTGCCCGTCCGCAGGAAATGGCTACTGCCCAGCGTGAAGCCGGCGAGACACGACGATGCTGTAGTGGACTCCGGAGAGTAGGACGAACGCGGCGACGACATAGCTCAAGACGAAGCGCAAGTCTCCCAACGTGCGGTCGTGCCACAGCGCGGCCACCAACACGACCACAATCAGAAAAATTTCGAAGAATGTGGTGGCCTTGCCCCAAAGGCTTGGCGGAAACGCACGGTACCCGACTGTAATTAGAATCACCGCGCAGGCCATCAACAGCAGCACGTCGCGGCCCAGCACCAGAATCGTCAGCCACCACGGAACGCGGCCCTTGAGCGCCAACACGAAGTAAGACGACGACAGCAGCAGTTTATCCGCGATCGGATCCAGGTAGGCGCCGAGCGGCGTCCGCTGATTCAGCCCACGCGCCAGCAGGCCGTCTAGCCCGTCGCTAATGGCCGCGGCGGCCAGAATTCCGAGTGCCGCCTTCCAGTTGCTGTACTTGATGGCGATCACGAAAAAAGGCAGGAAAATCAGGCGCAGAAATGTGAGCTGGTTGGGAACTGTGAAGATTCGCGTCCGAATTGTCTTTTCCGCCAGCACGTCAGCAGCGTTCCCCTAGGCGAATTGTCCCAGATATTCCACGAGGGAGCGACCGACTTTCTTTTCGAACACTTCCGCGAGCGAGGGCACAGAGCCGCGTCGCTCGTCGAGCGCGATGCGTTCGATGCGCATCATCGGAAAAAACAGGGTGGGCAAGCCCATGCGCTCGCCTTCAGGATGCAGTACCTGGCTGACGAAGTCGTCGAAGGCACTGAGGTCGATGCCGCGGATCGAAACACCGGCCGTGGAAATGTCCAGCAACTCGCCCCACAGCTTCTCCTTGGGCGTGTGCAGACTTACCACGACGATCGAATGCGGCTCCATCGAGCCTCCTTCGCCTGCCTTTGGCGCCCTGCGGCTCACGTGCGGGAAACGAGCTTTGATCCGCGGGTGAATGTCCCATTATAACGGGTGAACGAAGGATTGCGTGAAGATCGCAGTACAGCCAAAGGGAGAATCGCGTGAGCCTGCAGGCGCTGCGAACTAGCTCTATCGACACTGGAGCCAACGTGCGCGCCGGTCGTCGAGAGCCCCGTGCGCCACACGCTGTAGTGTGAACCGGCCAAAAGGACCGCGGCTATTTCTTCTCGGGTTCGGGCGGCGGCGACTTTGTGACCGCGGCTGCTTCTTCCTCTTCTTCGAGGATAGCGGCGGCAGCGGCGATGCGGTCGCCTTCATCGAGCCGCAACAGACGAACGCCCTGCGTTGAGCGGCCCGCCTCGCGAATTTCGCCGGCATGCACTCGGATCACTTTGCCCTGATACGTAATGATCATTACGTCTGAGTCTTCGCGGACCTGTACCGCCGCGACCACCGGGCCGTTGCGGTCGGTGGACTTGAGATTGATCACGCCCTTTCCGCCGCGCGACGTAACGCGATATTCCGCAAGCGGCGTGCGCTTGCCGTAGCCCTTTTCCGCGACGGTGAGCATCAGCGAGGTGAGCGATTCGCGAATCTGGTCGCTTTCGAGTTCCTCGAGGTTTTGCGATTCCTGCTTGAACTGATTCGCGATGATGCCGAAATCCGGCTGGACGGCTTCCATGCTGACGACGTAGTCATCCTTCGCAAGATCCATTCCATTGACGCCGCCGGCGGCGCGTCCCATCGCGCGAACTTCCGTTTCGCGGAACAGGATGGCTTGCCCGTCGTGGCTCGCGAGGAAAACCATCTGCTTGCCGTCGGTGAGCTTCGCGCCGATCAGTTCGTCGCCAGAATCGAGGTTGATGGCGATGATGCCCGATGGACGCGGATTGGAAAATTCCGCGATGGCCGTTTTCTTAACCGTGCCGCTCTTCGTCGCAAGGAAAACGTATTTGCCTTCCTCTTCGAGATTACGCGCGGCGACGACGGCCGTCAGCTTTTCACCTTCCTGAAAGCGGACGATATTGTTGATGGCCTTTCCGCGGGTGGCCGCGGCAGCTTCGGGAATTTCGTACACCTTCAGCCAGTAAATACGGCCCTTCGACGTGAACAGCAAAATGTAACTGTGCGCCGAGGCGACGAAGAAATGCTCAACGAAATCGTCTTCGCGCGTGCGCGCGCCGATGCGCCCCTTGCCACCGCGCGACTGATGACGATAGACATCGACGGAAGTCCGCTTGATGTAGCCTGCATGGCTGACGGTGATCGCCATCTCTTCGTCTTTGATCAAATCTTCGAGCTTGATTTCCTCGACGCGATCGACGATTTGCGTGCGCCGGTCGTCGCCATACGACTCGATCACTTCGCGCAACTCCGTGACGATCACGCCCTTCAGTTTTTTGTCGCTGCGCAGGATTTGGTCGAGATCTTCGATTCGCGTCCGGATTTCCGCGAGTTCCTTCAGGATTTCGTCGACGGAAAGCTGCGTGAGACGATGCAGTTGCAGTTCGAGGATGGCGTCGATTTGGGCATAGGTGAGCCCTTCGCCTTCCGCGGGCCCGATTGCTTCGGCTGTGAGCGCGACAATGCCGTATTTGCGGCGATCGACCTTGATCCCTTCGATGGAGCGTTCCTTGCCCCCGACCATCACGCGGATGGTCTTGTTGCTGAAGAAATCGTGCAAATTCTGGCGAGCGTTGGCGCGGCTGGACGATCCGCGAATGATCTTGATGACATCGTCGATGTTGTCGAGCGCGATGCGGTAGCCGATCAATATGTGCTCGCGCTCGCGTGCCTTGCGCAATTCGTACTGCGTGCGACGACGAACGACGTCGACACGATGTTCAATGAAAAAGTGCAGCAGTTGCAGCAGGCCTAGCTCGCGCGGCTGCCCGCCGACGATCGCCAGCAGGATCATTCCGAACGACTCCTGCATCTGCGTCATCTTGAAAAGCTTGTTCAGGATGATTTGCGGTTCTTCGTCGCGTTTCAGCTCGATGACGATGCGCATGCCTTCGCGGTCGCTTTCGTCGCGCACGTCGCCAATGCCTTCGATTTTCTTGTTGTTGATAAGCTCGGCGATGTGCGAGATCAGCCGCGCCTTGTTCACCTGATAGGGCAACTCCGTGACGACGATGTCTTCGCGGTCTTTACTGCGCGCTTCAATCGCGGCTTTCGCGCGCACCTGGAATGTTCCACGGCCTGATTTGTACGCTTCCTCGATCCCCTCGCGGCCGTAGATATAACCGCCCGTCGGGAAGTCCGGACCAGGGACGATCTTCATTACTTGCTTGAGCGAGGTCTCGGGATTTTCGATCAGCAGAATGGCAGCTTCGATCGTTTCGCGCAGGTTGTGAGGCGGAATGTTGGTCGCC
>JBOGNK010000094.1:0-58698 GCA_050747085.1 Candidatus Acidiferrales bacterium | reverse complement strand
GCATGCCGTAGTACGCCTCGGGTGAGCCGAGGCCGTAAATGCAGGAGACGGAGGCGATCACGATCACGTCGCGCCGCTCGAAGAGCGACCGGGTCGCGCTCATGCGCAGCTTGTCCAGTTCGTCGTTGATCGTCGCTTCTTTTTCGATATAGGTGTCGCTCGAGGGAACGTAGGCCTCAGGCTGGTAATAATCGTAGTAGCTGACGAAATATTCCACCGCGTTCTGCGGGAAGAAGCCGCGAAATTCGTGATACAGCTGCGCCGCGAGCGTCTTGTTGTGCGCCAGCACGATGGTCGGTCGGTTGATCTGATCGATCACCTTGGCCATCGTGAACGTTTTTCCCGAACCGGTCACGCCGAGCAGCACCTGATGGCGCTCGCCGTCGTTTACACCGTGAACCAGTTGGTCGATAGCTTGCGGCTGGTCGCCCCGAGGCTCGTATGTGCTGGCAAGTTTGAAATTCATATAAGCAGGGCGGCACCGCGCCAAAATTCGACTACCCGGAAGGGACATTATACCGCATGAGCCTAATGGGAACCTCGAATGCGGTCAAAAGGCGAAGATACGGCGAAGCTAAAAAACGAATTTTCGCGAGTAGAAAAAATGAAGTGGCTCAGCAGAAGGTATTTACGTCGATTCCTATTCTAGGGCTTTGCGAGTAGACGCCGTCTGTGCAGCCGGGCCGAAAAACGACGCCTGGCGAGAAGAGACCGCGCTTTTCTTCCCTTATGGGCCGGGATTTGGGATCAGTGTAATTTCAGTTTGTGTCGCGGTGTGGCCAACGTGGCGGATGGTCGAGCCGCTGGCGGCGCTGCGAATCTCGTAGTCCATGTCCTGGGTGGCCGTTTGCGTTGAGCTAATGAGCAGGCCGCTCGTCAAAGAAATCGCGTTCAGGCTTTCGCCCGAACCGGCCCACTTGCCCGATGTGCGCAGTCCGTTTCGCAGGTAAGGCTCCGGCGTGGCGTCAGAACGGTCTGAGCCTCGCGTCACGACGATAAAACGCGTCAGCAGGGCCGCGCACTCCGAGTTGGGGCTCAGGCCCGGGATACTTTTTACGCCGGATGACGCGGCGCACGATTCATTCCGCAGATACTGTGAGTTGTTGCGCCACAAAATATTCGTCAGAGGCAAATCGGTCATCTCGCGCTGATCGGTCCACTTCTGCCCGACGAAGATCCCGTCCGCCGGCAAACTGACGGGCGCGAACAGGACGTGCACCCACGAAAGCACGCGCGCGGCAACATCGCGATCGGGAGCGATCTGACTGAGATTCCGAATATCGGCGAGCCGGCTCCCGCCATCGATAGAAAACTCGAATGACTTTCCCTTGAGCTTCTCGACTGCGTCATCGAGCGCCACCATGGAAGGCGCGTACGCGTTCGTCTGCGAATCTGAATTCGCTTCTTCGAACGTGGCGCGAAACCTGACGCCGTTCTCCGGCGGCTGAACCTGCAGAACGTCGATACGCAGCACCATGCTCGTCGATTGTTTATATTCCGAAGCGCCTTCCGGATTCACGACAGGGGTGACGTTGTGCTCGTTCGACGAGGTTGTCGTCTGGATGCGATACCGCAAGGTTGCGCCCTTAACGAATTCCGGTCGAAGGTGCACGCGCGTCTGGGTCCGCGCGGCTGTGACAGCGGGAAGGCACGCAAACACAACAATAGCGGGAGCAAAATGAGAAGCAATACGCATCAAAGCGCGACCGTAGCACACGGCATCAGTCGAGGCAAATCCGTCACTGTCTGCTGGCGGAAGCAGGAAAAGCTGCCGGCAACCGCGCGACATGAGGATCGGCTAGCGTGCCCGTTATGCGATATTCAACTTCCCGCGGGTCAGCAGTGCCCCCGGATTCACTGCCGGTGGTTAACTTCGCGGGGTGCGACTGATCGGCACCCGCGGTAATCGGACGAAGGCGAAGATCAACGTTGCGCGAGAAATCCACTGAACCTATGCCGCTCCAACGTTCATCTGGACTCGTTAGCGCCAGATCGCGAAATTCGATTTTCCCTTTGTTGCAGGAGAATGTGGCCGACGCTTCCGGGAACAAACTCGGATCATTTACTTGCGAAGCCGTGGCAATAGCGCCGGACGCGGTGAATGCGACGTTTGCGACAGAAAGGTTCTTTGCCAGCGCCGTTCCGCGGCATTCCAGCGAGTTCACCAGGTCCGAACGGTTTGCGCCGCGCATGGCGAACCGGATATTCGCGGACGCGCTGCCGGCGAATTCGCCCGTAAGCAGCGGAAACTCGGCCGAAAGCGCCTTCAGATCCACGCCCGAGAAATCAGCAATGGCGTCATAGCGCGGTGTTCCGTTGAAATGCGCCTGCATCGAGCCGCTGACCTGTCCGCCATCGAGCCGTCCCGATACGTTTGCCATCTCGATGCGGCGGCCGTCAATTGTGAGAGCCCCCCGGATCTGGTGAATTGTCACCGGCGCGAGCATGAATTCATCGAGAGAAACATCTCCGCTCGCGCGAACATTATCCACGGCCGCGTTTGCGGCTGCGGTGGAATTCAGGAAGGGAAGCACGCGGTCAAGGAAGCTCTCGCGCCAGCGCGGATCGAGCCAGCGGTCCAATTCCGTAGCCGAAAGCGAATTTCCAGCCAAAGAAAATCTCCAACCATCGGACAGCTCATGATCGAGTGTGCCGCTCCATCGCGTGCCAAAGGCGCGAGCGGAAAGCAAAGCAACATGAGTCAAATCAGGCTGCAGATCGGCGCGGGCACGAATGTCCTCCACAGACCGATTGAGGAATGGCGCTCCCATAGAAACACCTTCGGAGGTCGTTCCCCATTGCACGGAACCCGAAAGGCTCGTGCGGGCCGCCAATTGCGTACGCTCCCAGCGCAGATCGCAGTGCGCCGGACCGGTGATCTTCCAACCGCGCGCGAGATTCCAGCCAAGCTTGCCGGCCGCGGCAATCACCGCGCGAACGTCTGCGACGCCTCCGCGTGCGCGCAGCAAAAATATTCCGCTGGCCGGCTTGGCCTGTCCTTCTATGCGAAACAAATTCGTGGGAGCCCCTATTGTCAGCGTTGCAGGCGCAAACGTAATCCCCTCGCGCGCGTTGTAGCGGATACCCACCGATGCCAAACGAACCGACGGCATTCCCGTTCCAACGATTCCGCCGCGACCGAGATTGAATTGTGCACTCAGTAAACGCGGCGGCCAGCCGCCCATGTCCGCGTCGAGGGTCGCAGAGCCGGCCAAGGCGACATCGTCTGAAATTCCGGGATGAAACGCGCGCGCCCAATCCAGCAGGTCGTCGAGGGAAACCCCCGCTGAAACAATGTGCAGTGCGGTAGCGGTTGTCGCAACGTTCGAGTGCCGCCGGGACGCGCGTACCTTCCTCGCCGATGATGCTGGCGACGCCAGGAAGTCCGCGAACGCCGGACCTGGATGCGTCCAGTCGAGCGCTCCTGTTACGGACGCGTTCGAATGCGCCATTTCCACCTTCGCGCTGGTTAGCTCGACACGCGAGCCGCTCGAATCGAGCCGTCCTTTGGCGACGACGGAAAGCGAAGGATTGTCGCCCCGCAGTGGCAAGTCCCAGCGGTGCAGCTGCGACACCAGGGCGTTGCTCGCAAGAACCCACGAATCCCCTTCCGTGCGCGCAGTCAGCGAAATGCCCATTGTCCCACGCACGCCAAAGTCGTTTTCGTTCGTCAGCCGCAAGACGTCTTGGATCGACGCGTCGCTCCAGTCGATTTCCAGGGTAGCTGGACGCAGTCTCGACGAGGTCCCGCCCAGATGTCCCATCAGGTGGAGCAGTCCCGGGTCTTGCACAATCACTGCGGAGCGCTCCGGCGCAGCCATCAAGTCAAGGCGCCATCGCCCGGGGCCTTCAGTCTCTGCCATACCGTTAACGTCGACGAATGCGAACGGCAGCTTTTCGTCGCCGCGCTTGAAATCGATACGTCCGTCGTCCACTTCGATTTTGTAGACGCGCGGTACCCGCGGCCTAGCCGCAAGCCGCACGTTCGGGCTGTCACCGGTATCGCGAGCGTCGTCCGGTCGGGGCAGCCATTCGGCCAAATTCCAATCCCCGTCAGCGTTGCGAACCAAATTCAAGCTGGGATGTGAAAGCGAAATCGTTCCCAGTTCCAGATGGCCCCGCAGCAAGCTCGCCAACAAGCGCACGCGCAACGCGATCGAATCGGCGCGGAGAAAATACTCGTATCCGAATCGCGGATCTTCGCCGACACGCACCGAATACGCTTCCAGTTGCGGTCCGGTCCAGAGGCTGAATGAGTATCCGTTGACTCGTACGGGACGCCCAAGCGCAGCTTCCAGGCGCGCCGTGAGCCGTCGCTTTAGAGAGGTGTGCCGGATCAGCAGCGAGATTCCAGCTCCGGCCAGCCAGAGGCACACGACGGCGGCAGCAGCCAACTTCACCAGCCCATACCAGAAGCGAGTGTGATTCTGTCGAGGTTCTTTCGACAAAGCGGCGGACGCGTTTGACTCGGAAATCGTCTTTGACACGGTGAGCGAAGCTCAGTCGATCTGCGGTCCAGGAGCTGAGGTATCAGCGTAAGCGGGACACAGCCGTCTTGCAATAGGGCGCCGCGAAAGGGACGACGCCCTCCATGCCAAAGCCGGAAAGCGTGGCAGTCCTCTGTATACAATCCCCATACGGCAAACGACGTGAAGCCGGCGGACGTTTGACGCTAAACATCAAACATCTGTCTTATCGAAGAGACACCTCGACCAGAGCGTCGCGCCATCGAAGTGCGCGTACTAACGCCTGAACTGAGTCAGCACAATGCGTTCGACGGCGCTAGCCGAATCTCTCCAGTACTGCCCGCCTACCTTTTTCGGCGCTCGTATGCCATCAATGCAGCGGTCGCGAAGAGCAGTTTGCGCTGGCGGTCGTTCAGTCGAGACAACGCCTTGGCGAAGGCCCGCAGCTCCTGCCGTTCCTTTCCGTTCGCGCCCCACGATCGAGTCGCATCGCGGAACGCCGGGCCTTCCAGCTTATCCGGGGGCTTGTCGCCATCGTAGAACAGTTTGTACATGGGAATTTCCAGCGCACGGGCATATTTCTCGAGCGTCTCCACGCTCGGTACAGTGTGCCCATTTTCAACACGCGACGTATAGCAGCGAAGCAGGCCGGTACGCTTCTCGATTTGCCCTTGGCTGAGATTCTTTAACTTCCTGAGTTCCTTAAGTCGTTCTCCAATAAACACGTAACCCTCCCTTGCGTATTCATTGTATGCATTCTGTATTCATCGACGGAATTCTAGAGAGTTTTACAGAAAAGAGGAAGTGAAACGTTTAGCGGTTACGTTCGCCGGAGGGAGAAAAGCGCCAGGAGATCCTGTGGTGCACAGGCGGAACTGAACTCGGAACGCGACATCTGCTGGCGCCGAGCAGTGAAAATCGGCGTCGACTCTTGCATTTCGTTGGCGGGCTTGATCGAAGTGTGGGCGATAGTGATACGGGACGAGCGACCCGAGTCGGCCGTAAGAATAAACGCGTTCGACGGATCGTCGTGAAAAGTAGTCAGCTCCAGAAATTCCAGGAAGGTAAGACAAGGCAAAAGCATCGCGATCAGTAGACCGATGGCAACGATCTTGTGTCTCACCCGCATTTCTTAGTTTTTACAGAAATTCACCCGACGAGTCAACATGTTGGCGTCTACAGCCCCCAATCCATAGATGCCAGGTAATAACATTACAGTAATGTTCAGCGATCAGTGTAATCCGGGACGGGTGTTTTTATGATCAGATAGCTTATGAACCCATTCAATAGGACGTCCCAGCGAAGCGCCACGCGCTCACGCGGACCGGAAAAAAGCACGTAACAACTTGCCGGCCGGATCAAAAGCCGAGAGCGGCATACATCCGTCGTCTAGTGCACTTCACGCAGGAAACGATGCCAACGGGTGCCGCTGCGGATGTGCAGAACGGACTCGAACATCCCGCGGAGCGTGCCGAACACTCCGTCATCATCGTAATCCTGCGATGTGGCGTCCACCGACCAGTAGACTAGCATCGGAGTGCCCATGATCGCATCGCGATCGACGAAGCCCCAGTAGCGGCTGTCGGAACTGTCGTCACGATTGTCGCCCATAACAAAAAAATGGTGCGGCGGAACGACGAGTTCGCCATCGTGAACGTAGTCGGCGATGATCGCTGCCCATTCAGGACGCAGCAACGTTTCGTATGTATAGGGGTATTTCGGAGGGAAGTTCACGTCGAACGGATCTTCGGCAGGCGGACTGTGAATCGCATACGGTTCGTTCAGCAGCTGGTCATTCACGTAGACACGCTCATTCACAATCCGGATGCGATCTCCTGGCAAGCCGATGACGCGTTTGACGTAATGCGAATGGTCGTCGAAGGGGTATTTGAAAACGATTATGTCGCCGCGGCGAATTGCGCGATAGGGCAGTAGCTTGTCGTACCACGCGCCCGTCCCGCCGAAGATGAACTTATTCACCAGGACATGATCGCCAACCAGCAGTGTCGGCTCCATCGATTGCGACGGGATTTTGAAGGCCTGCACTACAAACGTCGTGGCGAACAGCGCGATCAGAATCGTAAAAAGCAACGATTCGATGTATTCGGCAACGGATAGACTTTGTGTCCGTGGCGTCTGCTGAATGGGTGCGGCTGGAGCCTCTTCTACCGCGACGGCAGCGTCTTCCGCCGTTGTGCTATCCGTGGGATCAGGCGTTTCCATTGCCGCCTTCGAGTTCGGCGAGAGCCTGCATCGCAGCGGACTGCTCGGCTTGCTTCTTGCTCTGGCCGTTCGCCGACGCGAGAAGCTTGCCGCCGTGCCAAAGTTCCACCTCGAACGTCTTCTGGTGTTCCGGCCCCGACTCCCCTCGCAGGCGATACTCCGCCACGGCCAGGGAGCGCTGTTGCAGCCATTCCTGAAGCACCGACTTGAAGTCGCCCCGGTCGAGACTGTCGAGTTGGTTTGCCAGCGCCGGCTGCACGAGGGTGCGATCGAGGAAATCCGACGCGGCGCCCAGGCCCGCATCCATATAGATCGCGCCGACGATCGCCTCGTACGCATCGGCTAACAGTCGCTTTTTTTCGCGGCCGCCGGTCTTTTCCTCGCCCGGACCGATGCGCAGATACACGCCCAAATTCAACGCGCACGCAGCTTCGTGAATCGACGGCTCGCTGACGATTCGCGCGAGCCCTTTCGACAGTTTGCCCGAATCCCAATCCGGAAACGCGCCAAACAGCCGTTCGCTCGCCACCAGTCCCAGCACGCGGTCACCGAGAAATTCGAGACGCTCGTTGTCGATATCGCCCGAAACTCCCCGATGCGACCGATGGGTAAGCGCCCGCTCCAGCCGTTCTTCGGAAGCGAAGCGGTACCCGAGCCTCTCTTCCAGTTCGTCCCGTTCTTTCTGTGTCATGCAATTTGCCTCGCAGCACGGTTTGAGGGCTGCAGAGGAATTCACTCTGCTTTGCGTTGCGGTTCGTCCTCACGTCGCCTGAGAACAACGAGCGCAGTTTCAAAAGCTACTTTTGAGGCTGAGCCGCTTCTGACTTTGCCTTGGCTTCCTGCTGTTTGCAACGATCCTGCATCACGCCCTGAATCTGGGAGCACTTGTCGAATGCCTGCACTGCATCGCTATAGCGCTTTAGGCTGTTGAGATCGATCCCCATGATAAACAGATCGACAGGATCGGGCTTGTCGGTTGAAGTGGCAGCCTGCAGTTCTTTCACTGAATCTTCCGCTTTTTGTTCGCGGAAATAGGTTAGCCCCAGGCCGCTGTGTGCCAGCGCCGTTTCCTGCGACTTTGCCTGGGTGAACTGGTCATCCGTCAGCGTCGTCGGCTTCTGCAGCGTTGGTATGATCTGCAGCGCGCGCTGTTCGTAAACCTCCGACTTCTGAAGCTTCTTGTCTGAATTCGGATCGTTTGGATCGATGTTATGCGGAATCACCCAGCCCACAAGCGCGAGCACCTGAACGTTGTTTGGATTAATGGCGAGTGCTCTGTCGCTGGCGTCGTACATTTTGTCGAGCTGCTGCTTGTTGTAATACGCCGTCACCAGCCGCGAATAGACCGCGACGTTATACCGGCTTTGCGGATATTTCTTCACGAAGTCTTCGCCTTGCTGAATCTGCTGATCGTAGTCGTCGGGTTTCAGGTCCGCGAACGACTTGTATGCCGCCTCTTATGCGGGATCGACCTTGGGAGCCGCAGGCGCGGCAGCCTGCCCGTTCGCGGGCGTTTGCGACTGGCCAAGTGTTGGCTTTGTCGTTTGCTGGTTTTGCTGCTGCGGCTGCTGCTGGCTTTGCTGCGAAGGGCTTTGCTGGGCGGGACTCTGCTGCTGGCCGGCTTGGCTGATCTGGGCCGCGAATGCAAATGCCAATGCCGCTGTAGTCGCGGCTATCGTCGCTTTCACGCTTCGTGCATGCCAACAAGTCACGCTTCGAGCGTGCAAAAAATCAGTTCCTTGGTTCATGTTCTCGCCTCTCGTCTTTCACGCCTGCTTCGCACAGAATTCCGCAGGCTACTAAAGATTACTGCGGCTTCGCTTGTGCTGGGGGAACAGGCTGATAGGCTGATTTTACTCCCTGTTGGGCCGCCGCGCGCGCAGATTCAGGCGCGCCAACCACGGTCAGGGCAGCCTGGTATTCCGTGATGGCCGAGGTGCGGTCCTCCTCGAGGTCGAAAATCCGCCCAAGATAAACGTGCGCCCATGCGAGCATCGTCGGGTCCGTGGGTGCGGTGTTCTGCGCTGTTTCACCGGGCTGCGAAAGCACCACCACTCTTTCAAATAGCTTCTTTGCCGTGTCCGCGTCGCGGCCCAGCACGGATGCGATCGCCAGGCCGTACACGGCGCGTATTGAATTCGGATTCGTCGCCAGCACCTTATTGAAAGCTGCCTTCGCTTGCGCGGGCTGTCGCATGGCGATCGCTCGCTCTCCTTCGTCGAGCAGTTCGTCGGGCGTTTCCGCGGTGGCTACTGTGCCTGTGCCCAAATTGAGGCCGTGTTCGGAGGTCGGGGCAGTCTGCGCGGCGGCGAACGTATAGTGCTGAAACCGTTTCTCGATCGCGGCCGTGTCGATTCCAGAAATCAGGTCCGGGAAGTAGTACTGCATTGCCGGACCCGCCTTTTCGAAAATCTTCAGCTGCTCCATCAGCGGCCGCACCAGGATGAAGCCGGAATCATCCGCCTCCTTCAGCGCCGATTCAAGCTGCTGAGCCGGCAAATCCTGTAAACGCAATTGCACCGCGCGGATCAGGCATTCGTCCATGAAAGCGATGAAGTCGCTTTGATAATCCACCGGCAACCGCGGGGCTTGCGCCGCGATCTTCAGCAGGCTCCGCTTCTCGTCCACTTTCTGCGCGTATTTCTGCGGCAGTGGATCCAGCAGGAAATGCAGGTAGGCATGCTGAATATCGGGCAGCGGAAGCGGATTGGACGTCCCTACCACAACCGAATACGTGCTGCCGTAGATGCGAAAATTCGTGAGCGAGCCGACCAAAGGCTCCACATACACCGTGAAAGCGCGTCCATTCGACGCGCTCAGCACCTCGCGCAGATACCCGTTCGTGTTCAACACGATGTGCCGCACGGGGCCGGCGTACAGCGACTGCGCCCGTTCGTACTCCGGTTCCACCTCCTGCCAGCGCTCTGCCAGGTTGGCCTCGCGAAAGAAATTGGCGAGCACCGGCTCGAAATCGGTGATGGTGAGCACGTCGGGCGGCAGCAGGTCGCGGTCGTAGAGAAACGGGAACGATGGCGGCGGACCGACCACGAGCGAAAAAGTGATGTAGCGCGACAGCGTCTCTGAGCGGCTGGAAAACGCATGCTGCTTGTAGAATTGGCGCAGCGCCGTCGTCGCCGGCCCTTGCATCTTTAGCAGGTCGTCGCGTAACTTCTGCCGGTACGGCATTTCCGCCAGCGTGCTCGCGTCAGCGCCGAACCCCGCCGCGTCTAGCGCACACATCACGGCAAAGATCTGTTCGCTAGCTTGGACCGTGATGCCGGTGTAATTTTGCGAAGTCGCTTGCTGGCTCCCAGCGGATGGACCGCCGGTGCCTGCGGCGAGAATGCCAGCGACGCGAGGCGTTGGGCCTGCGGCAACGCTGCCGGCGGCTGCGCCTAAGCTGTCGGTTATCGCCCCGCGAGTGCTGCTTGCGATGGCGGCTGAGCTAACGAGGGCGATAGCGGCAATCGCTACGGTCCAAGCCCGAGAATTCTGAACCCACTTTCCGATGACGAAAACTCCTCTCGTCTCGTTGACGAGGACTCCCGGTTTGAATCAACGCAGCCCAACGCGGGTTGCACGCCCTAAGGCAGGAATAAACTCTAGCCATCGCCCGTAGTTGAGTCAAGAAACCACACCGGCTGTGGGACTGGCCACCCCTGCCGCCAGCCGATGCCGTCTTTGTTTTTTGTTCTTGACATACTAAGTAATTAGTACTACAAAACGTTCATGAGACCCAAGAGCCCCACCTTGACCCCGCAGGAATTGGAAATCATGAAAATCGTCTGGTCGCGCGACTCGGCCACCGTTCGCGATGTCTACGAAGCTCTGCTTCAGCGGCGCAAGATCGCCTACACCTCGGTTATGACCACCATGAAAATTCTGGAATCGAAGCGTTACCTCAAAAAGTATCGCCAGGACCGGGCCTTCGTCTATCGCCCCGCCGATCCGAAAGAAAAGGTAATCGGCAAGATGATCCGCGAGTTCGTCGACCGTGTTTTCAACGGATCGGCCGAACCTCTTCTGGTCCATCTGGTCAAGACGCGCCATATCCGCGAACGCGACTGGGAAAAGATTCGCCGCATGATCGAGGAAGAAAAGTGACTCGCGAAGCTCCTATCGCGGTCGGGAGGTGGCGATGAATTCGCCCTTGTGGTTTTCGAACCTCCTGTTCTGGATCGCTCAAGTCGCGCTCGTCACGCTCGCCGCAGCGATTCTCATCCGGCTCCTGCGAATTCGCCAGCCGGCAGTGCTTCTCGCTCACTGGCGCGCGCTGCTGGTCATCAGCCTCTTGCTTCCCGTCCTTCAGCCATGGCATCGGCAGAAGCTCTTAGCCGGCATCGCCGCCGCGGCAACCGCTCCGTCCTCGCCCGTGCTGCCCGCGGCCATCCCCTCCACTGCGCATTGGGAGTTTCCCGCTTGGGCGGCCATTGCTGAAATTTTGGTTGTGGTAGTTTTGGTCGGAATCGCGGTTCGCTTTGTGTCTTTCGTTCTCGGCCTCGTCAAGCTTCGCCAGCTTCGTCGCGCATCTTCGGCCATTCCTGCAAGCGCCGGATGCGCTCGCAGTCTGGAAAAAATTCGATCGCTCGTTGGCGCTTCCGCGGAATTTCGTCTCTCCGCGCACGTGGACTCGCCGGTCACGTTCGGCTTCGCCGCGCCGGTGATTCTTCTCCCCGAGCGATTTTTGCAACTCACCGTCGAATCGCAGCTTGCGGTTGCCTGCCATGAGTTGCTGCACGTGCGCCGCCGTGATTGGGTGCATCACCTTGCCGAGGAAACCCTTCGCGTCGTGTTTTGGTTCCATCCCGCGATTCTTTGGCTTGTCGGGCGCGTTCGTCTCACGCGCGAACAAGTCGTCGATCTGCAGGTGATCGGCCTAACGGGAGCCCGTAAGACTTACCTGAAAGCTTTGCTCGAATTTACGCCAGGCCGCAGCCGCCTCGCGGCCGTTCCCGCGCCACCCTTCCTCGGCGAGCATCAGCTTGCCGAGCGAGTTTCACTCATGCTCAAGGAGGTTCGTATGTCCCGCACTCGATTAGTCGTGTCTTTGTCCGCCGTGGTCTGCATGCTAGCCCTCGCCGCCACGCTCGCCGTTTCGATTTTGCCGCTGAAAGCGAGCCCCAGCCCGCAAGCGCCGCCACAAACGGCGCCCGGAAAAACTGAGTCTCTGGCAAGCAAGCCCGTCGTGAACGCGAACGCGATCTGGACGGGCCAGGTTAAGCGCGGCGACATGCCCGTCCAGGTGCCCGGTTTCGGAACCCTTGTTCCCGTTGGCTATTCTGCAAAACTCGTCGCCGAAGTGGTGGTTTCAGGCGGTATCGCACAGAATGTGCATCTCGATCAGAGCGCCCTGGTGGACACTGGAAAAGGAATTGTGAAAGGACACGTCACACACACGGGGCCGGCGGATTCAAACGGCAATCGGTGGTTCGACATCAGATTGGATTCACCATTGCCACAGGGAGCAGGCGCGAATACGTCCGTGCACGCATTTATTGGCACGGGCAAACAGCTTCGAAATGCTCTCTATATCCCCCGTCCGGCCGGTGCATTCTACGGTCCGGGTGTTTTCCAGATGCCCATGTTCAAGATTACTGACGATGGCAGGTACGCAGTGCGGGTCCAAGTCGCCTATGACCCCTCCGATGCGAACGCAGTTCAGGTTCTCTCCGGTCTCCAACCGGGCGACACTGTGATTCTTTCCGATATGCTTCCGTACAACAGGTTTGCCCGCCTCCAAATCGCGAGGTAAGCCGACAAGTCCAAGGTTGGAAGGTGCGGTGCCAAGAGCCCGTCATACAGCGGACGAAATCCACAATTTCCACAGGTACTAGTCCTCTTGACGGAGTGTTAATCATGTGATATCGTCCGCTCGGAGGCATGTGGAATCGGCGGGCCGATAACCACCATGAGGCAGTTCCAAAATGGGAAAACGCCGCCGCGATGCGGCGACGCCACCGCACAAACCCGCCAGGTAGCCACGGCAAGCTTTTGTCCCGTGGGGGGGCCGCCAGAACCCGGTCTAATCTACCGAAGCGGGATTAGAAATCGATGTAAGTTGCTGCAAACAAAGAATCGGAGGTCACTCTAATCACCGGTGAAAGTACTATTTTCCACACGCGCGCTGGTTGCGACTCTTGCTTACGCCTCGGCGCTTCCTTGCCCACAAGCCTCGCATTCTTACTCGATACACCTGTCGAGTAAGAATCAGAGTCAAGTCTCGCGAAATCAACAACATCACAAAAAACTACTCGACACACTTTTGAGATGTTTTAGAAAGAGGATTTCTATCGCGTAATCCAATCAAAATTCGGGAGAACGATGTCGCAATCACTCTCACTCCCCATTTTCTTCACCGGGGGTTGGCGGTCATGGAGGCGCGGCGGCCGGTGGTGATGGGGAAATACTTCATCCACTCATCGCGGATGCCTTCGGTTTCCTCGATGAGTTTGGCGCTCGGCTTCATCCCGTGCTGAACCACCATCACCATGCCTGTGTTGAACTGGCGCTGGGAATGGTTCACGTCGGGCGTGCGCGGACCTTCGGCGGCGATCACGTCCTGAATGGTGACTTTCGTTCGGTCAGCTTTGAAAACGCGATGGCCGTTCGCGTCTGTGCTGACGTACTGAAGGTGGCGAAGGATGAAAAAGTCGGGCACTTCGGCGGGTGAAACGAGTCCCATCAGGTACAGGTCGAGATAGGAATAGCCGGTCGCGGGGACGTAATAGTTGTCGTCGAGCTGCGTGTAGGTGCCGTCGAAATTATCCTGCCAGACGCCGCCGCCCATGATGGACGCTTCGGTGGGCCGCACGTATGGGAACGGAACGCGTGCCTGCAAGCCCATGTCCCAATGAGTGGGGCCGAGAGGAATCGTTTCGCTTCCAACTTTGGCCGACACGAAGGCGGCCCAGCGATGGCCCATTTCATGGCCGATCTGCGACATGGCGTACATGTAAGGCGGTATCTGGCCGTTCTGGGAGATTTCGTCGAGCTGCTTTTCGTAGTACGTGATGTCGTGAGTGTCGCCGATAGGCGCGTCGGCTGGCGGATACTTCTGCATCTGGATCGCGCCGGAATAAACGGGCTGGATGAATCCCCACTGGAAGCGTCCCGGCGAGCAATAGGACGCGAGGCCGCGCTGTTCCGCGCCAATTCCAGTGACTGCGGGACCGGTGGAACCAAGCGGGCCGTCGCTGGGAGTGCCGGCTTCCTGGTTGTCGACGCGAAAATCCGAATAGTACGGAAGGAAATCGTAATTGTCGCCGAGGGCTTTGATCACCGTGCAGGAAAGGTCGCGCGGATTCGGCAGCTTATAGTAATGAAATGCTTCGTAGACAACAGGGAATGGTCCGGCGTTCGATTTGAGAGCAGAAAAATCGACTTCGGGATTGTGAATGCCGCTGACGGCAACAGCGCGGGCGGCGATTTGCGAGGCTGGGTCATGCGAGCGCGACGCAAACGTCTCAGTCGTGACTGTGATTTGCGGAGCGCTGCGCAATTCTGCCGGGAGAATGCCCTGCATCGAAATCGTGTTGCCGCTGACGCTGACATTGCGTGAGACGCCTGGGCCAAACGCGACGTAGCGCGGCTTGCCATACGCGGCGTTGCGAGGCGCAAAGCCGAAGATCGTCCAATCGGCAGTAGCGGAAGGAGCAGCAGACGCGGAGCCGAGGGAAGGCGGCTTCGCGGCGAAGTGGATGTGATAGGAAATGCCGCCTATGCCGGAGTCGCCTTCGGGCAAAACCGCGCCGGTCGTATCAAAGCTGACTTTGAGGAACAGTCCCGCGACAGCCGAAATTTGCACGTCGTGGAGATCGAGGTTCGCGGGCGCTCCCGAACCGCCGGAGCCGGCCAGCGTGGCGAGAGTTTTTTCGGTGCCGGCTGGAATCATGGGATAGATGCCGACGACGGCGTCCTTCGCTGTGAGCTGGTCGTAAGACAATTCGATTGCGCCGTCTTTGTGCAGGACGGCCTGGAAGCGATTGACCGTCTTATACCAGGTGAAGTCCTGAATGTTGCCGTACGGTTCGGTGACGTCCCATGTGACGACGACGCGATCGGGCAGCTCCTTAACGTAGCGGTCGCCAGACATGCGCGGCTTGAAGAACACGCAAATCGCGGGGACGGTGTTGACCAGATTGCCTGCGGCTTCGGATAGCGCATCGAATCGCGCGACGGAAACGCCTCCCTCGTCGCGGCGGCGAAAGCCGGCCGGCAATCCCATGTCATAGCTGGCACGTTGCGGAGGGCCGAAGCGAATCGATCCGGTGACGCCGACGGTGAAGGAATTCCATGTTTGTCCGGAGAAGGGAAACGAGAAATTGCGCAGATCGACTTTTGGATCGCGCTCGCTCATTTTCTGGCCGAAGTCGGCGTCCCATTGCAGCGGCACGTTTTCGACCCGATAGCCTGTTTCCGCGGGGGTAAAGCGAAGCGTGCGATGGTTCAGGTCAAACAGGTTTTGGGTGCCGAGTGCTCCCTTATCGAGTTCCATTACGATCAGATTGCCGTGGACGGAGACTTTGCCGATTGAATGTCCCTGCTGTTCGCGTTCCTGGGCGCGAGAAACGGGCAAAAGGACGGAAAGAAAAAAGAAGAAAGGAAGAATGAAGCGCAAAGCTTTGGTCATGGGAGGCTCCTGGAAGCGCGAGACCCAGAATGTATATATTATCCAGTACGAGATGGGAAGGAACTTCTGTGTGATTCGGTTCACGAAACGCCGCGCTAGCAGTGATGCCAGATCGCAGAGAGATGCGTCGCGGCAAAAACCGCCGATTAGAATGACGCACGCGGGGGCGTTTGCAGGGATGTGGTAGCATTCGCGGACGAGGAGTTGCGCCATGGCGAAGAAATCGGTGAGAAGAAAGGCGCGATCGGTGCGACGAGCGGAAAGGCCGAGCGCGCGAAGCGGTGCGTCGGGAAGAGCATCGTCTGTGCGCGGCGATGTGGAGATGCTGCGGCACACAGTTGCAACTTTGGCTTATCGCGGAGGCAAGGCGTTTCGCGGAGCGCCCGTAGGATTCGCGGAATTTCGCGTTGGCGATTCGACGCGTACGCCGGGACAGATTCTGGCGCACCTGGGCGATCTGCTGGATTGGGCGCTTTCAAAGGCAAACGGTGCGGAGAAATGGCACAACTCCGCGACGGCGAATTGGGAAAACGGATCGGAGCGTTTCTTTGCGGGACTTCAGGCGTTTGACGCCCGTATTGCTTCGAGCAAGCGGCTCGGTTGCAGCGCGGAGGAACTCTTTCAAGGGCCAGTCGCGGACTCGCTGACGCACGTGGGCCAAATCGCGATGCTACGGCGTCTGGCCGGCGCGCCCGTACGCGCCGAGAATTACGCGAAAGCGAAAATCGAAGCGGGACGCGTGAGCAGCGACCAGCCTGCGCCCGTTTCTGAATTCGACTAGAGACGCGCACGTTGCATGACATCTCAGCCCTAAGAGTTATTCCCAGCGGCTAAAGCCGCCGATTTTAGGCTGCTTTTGGCACGACTGAAGTCGTGCCCTGACACGAAACCGCAGCCTCTCCACTCAGGAGCCATGTCTAACAAAGTCCAATCTCATCGAAAAACCGACCCCGCGAAGTCGCTCGACGAGCTTAACGCGGAAATTATTCGATGCCGCAAATGTCCGCGACTGGTGGTTTATCGCGAGAAGGTGGCGCGCGAGAAACGGCGCGCGTTTCAGGAATGGGATTACTGGGGAAGGCCCGTTCCGGGATTCGGGGATCCTGACGCGAAACTCTTGATTCTCGGACTCGCTCCTGCGGCAAATGGCGGGAATCGGACGGGGCGCGTGTTCACTGGAGACCGCTCGGGCGATTTTCTGTACGAGGCGCTGCATCGGACGCGATTCGCGAATCAACCTACATCAACGCATCGCGATGATGGGTTGAAACTCGCGAACGCGTATGTGGCGGCTGTGGTGCGCTGCGCGCCGCCGGAAAACAAGCCGCTTCCGTCAGAGATGGCAAACTGCCGTCCGTATCTTGAACGCGAACTGGAAATCCTGCGGCCGCGCGCGATTCTGGCGCTGGGCCGGTTCGCGATGATGAGTTATCTGGACGTATTAAAGCGCGAAGGGAAGATCAAGAGCTTCGCGGCGTTTCCGTTCGCGCACGGAGCAGCTTTTGATATTGCGAGTGAATCGTGCCGATTGTTCGTCTCGTATCATCCGAGCCAACGAAATACGTTCACAGGAACGCTGACGCAAGAGATGCTGATCGGGGTGCTCGAGAAGATTCGGCGATATTTGCAAACTGGAATCGGGAACCGATGATGATTCGCAGCCGCTCTGAGCGAGCTGGTCAATCGTCCCTCCGGGACTTTTGGCCTCAATGTGTGTCGCGCGCCTCCCGGCACTTCGTGCCGGGCTAAATACAATCGCGCCTCCGGCGCTGTCAAGCTGGCCTCTAACACGAAACCGCGAGCTAGGCGGTGGGGGTGTCGGCGTGGTCGTGATCGGGGATCGGGGTCCGTTCGAGCACTGGACGAGGCGAGCGGCGCATCGCGTCGATGAAAACGCGCACGAGTTCCGGATCGAACTGGCTGCCGGCACACCGTTCGATCTCGCGCAGAGCATCTTCGGGGGTGCGCGCCTTTTTGTAGGTGCGTTCGGAGGTGATGGTGTCATACGAGTCGGCAATCGCGATTACCCGCGCGCCGTATGGAATGTTTTCGCTATCGAGTTGATCCGGGTAGCCCGTGCCGTCGAAGAATTCATGATGATGGCGGATCATCTTCTGCATGCGGGATACGCCGTGCAGCGGCTCGAGAATTCTCGCCCCAAGATCCGTGTGCGTCTTCATGGTTTCCCACTCGCGCGCGTCGAGGCTGCCGGCTTTGTTCAGGATGGCTTCGGGGATGCCGACTTTTCCGATGTCGTGGAGCATCGCGGCTAGACGAATCTCTTCGACTTCATCGCCGGGGCGACCCAGCGATTTGGCCAGCATGGCCGCGTAAGCAGAAACTTTTTGTGAATGGCCTTGGGTGTACTGGTCCTTGGCGTCCACGGCGAAGGCAAGCGAAGTAATGGTTTCAACAACGGCCGGCGGAATACCGTCTTCCGAAACGCCCGCACTTTGTTCGAGCGAACGCGTGAATTGCTCGAGCCGCCGGTAGATTTCCTCGAACGCCTCCGGGCCCGTCGAGAAAAGGCGTTTCAGAGTGACGCCGAGATATGCTTCGAGCACATCTTTCTTCCAGCGTTTGCGATCGACCGAATCACCTTGTTCGGCGCTCGAAACCGAGTTACCTCCCTGATGTTTCGAGAGATACATCGAAGAATCAGCGACCTGGATCAATTCCTGCGGCGTAGACCCGTGCAGCGGGAAGCCGGCGATGCCGAAGCTGGCGGTGATGTTCTTGTCGCGCAAAAGCGGATCGGACGCCACCCAACCGCGCAACTTGTTGGCGAGCTGCCGAGCCTGCTCGATCGTTGTTTCCGGCATGAGGATGACAAATTCGTCGCCGCCATAGCGTGCGACGACGTCGGAGCGGCGGCAATTTTGCTCGAGAATATGCCCGACGCGCTGCAGCACCACGTCGCCTTCGAGGTGGCCGTAGAAATCGTTGACGAACTTGAAGCGGTCGAGGTCCATCAGTACAAGTGCGAACTGACGGTTGGCGCGCGTTGACCGCTTCCATTCGGAGGACAGCGCCTCCATCAGGAAACGGTGCGTCTTCACACCGGTAAGGCCGTCGGTGATGGCCTGCTCCTGCGCTTTCTGGAACGTCATCGCGTTATGGAGCGCGCCGGCAAACAAATCGGCCAACGTCTGCAGGAGCTGTATCTCTTGATCGGCGAAATCGTAGGGCTGCAAGCATTCCACGTAGAGGACGGCGAGCAATTGTTCGCCATAGGTAACCGGTAATCCCAAAGCGGCGGCGGAGCCGGGAAGCACAGTTCGTGGCGTTGCCGGGCCGGCGTTGCGCACGGCGGCTGCTTCACCAGTGCGGGCCACTTGTCCCACGAGCCCTTCGCCCAGCGGGATATGGCGGCCCAAGGCCTCGCGTCGCGTGCCCGCTTCCGCCTGCACGATCAGCTCTTTTGCCGAATAATCGAGTGTCGCGATCCCAATGTGGTCGTAGAGGAGCTCCTTTTCGATTTCGAGCGTGATTTTTGCAAGCATCTCCTCAGGATCGAGAGTGGTGATGGCGTGTTTCGAAACTGTATTGATCAACGAGAGGTGGCGGGATTTTTTCTGCTCTTCCGAGAATAACCGCGCGTTTTCGATTGCGATCGTTGCCTCGCTGGCCAGCACCCGGAGCAACTCGACATGACCGTCGTCGAATGCGCGCTCCTCTTTGCTGTAAACGGCCACGGCGCCAACGGTCTGGTCACGCAAAATCAACGGAACGGCGCAAACAGAGCCGCACGCGGCGCGGGGCTGAAAGCCGCGGCGTTGCGTCTCTTCGGCAAAGTGCTCGCGGATTAGAAGGGGCTGTCCGGTGCGGATCACATACTCGACCATATGATTTCCGGCAGGCCGGCAGAATTTGTCGAGTCGCTGGCCTTCGTGGAGCTTGATCTCGAACCGGACGGTCTGCGTCTTCTGGTCGTGCAAAGCAATGAAAAAGCTCTCAATCTCGAGAAGCTTTCGAATCTCGGTGTAAAGACGATCGAAGAGAGCCTCAGGCTCGAGTGTCGAGCTGAGTGCGCGTCCGATTTCGTTGAGGATGTGCAACTCCTCGCTGCGGCGCGACGTCTGCTGAATCAGGTAGCTGTTTTCCACGGCCATGCCGATCTGATGGCCGAGTGCAAGGAGCAACCGGCATTCCGCGGGCGTGAAGCTCCGATGATCCGGGGTGCCCAACAGCAGAACGCCAAGCGTGCGCTCCTTCGCCTGCAGACTGATACCAACGACCGTGCGTAGATTTTGCGCAAGAAGCAGGCGCCGCAACTGCCGGAAGGAATCTTCCTTCTCCAGAACGGCCCATTTTGAATCGCGCGCGAGCTCGCGCATAACGACAAAGCCGCCCAAGCGCGCCACCACTCCGACCACGTACTCGTCGAGATTCTCATCCTGAATCGTGGTGGAAAAACCATCCGTCATTCCCGTGACGACCACAGATTTTGGCCCACGCGGCTCGCCGTAGTGCAAGCACAAAGCGCCAGCCGGGATGCGCGCGACGTTCAGAACGCGCTCGAGGCCCTGCGCGAGCATCTTCTGGATTTCGCTGCCCACGAAGCTTGACGTAGCAAGGTTCAGATTCGAGAGCGCCAGCATGTTGCGTTCGACGCGCCGCCGCTCCTCTTCGTACGCAGCCATCAACATCAGCACGCCGGCGAAAAGTTCCGGAAGAAAATCGAGACTCGCGAGATTCTTCGATGCCAGCCCGGGGATGCTCGACTGGAACACGTCGAGAATGCGGAGCGCAGCCCACGCACCAAACGTAAACATTAACAGCAGGTCGGATTGGGATTCGCGCTTTCGCGCTTCGTGCCAGAAAACGGACGCGATCACGATGAGAACGAGTCCTGCTCCGAGGCTAAGCGGAACAACGACGAAGTGACTGGAGTAGGCAACACCCCAGAGCGCCGCAAGCGCTGCTGCCACGATCACCCAGCGCGTTGCAGATCCGCGGCTGGCGTAAAGGCGGGCAGCACTGTAGAACATTAATGCAGCGCAGATCAGCAGCCAGCCTGCAAGGGCGGATGCCCCGGCGGTCGAAGCCGTGCCAGCTAGCGAGACAGGCGCGAGGAATTTGAGCGCCAAGACGCACCAGCCGATGCTCCACAGCAGGAGATACGGCTGTCGCTTCTGGCGGTACAAAAAGCCGAAAAATCCGCCGAGTAGAAGGGCGCTGGCAAAGAACACAAGTACAGTTGTGTCGATGTGAGTCACGAAACCAAGCTCACCTGTACCGCTTCACTACAGTCGGACCCGCTGTCGCGCGCCCATCAGAACACCTCAAGCTACAACCAACTGAGAGGGATCGACTTGCCACAACGCTACGGCGTGCTCCGAGAATAGCAGAAATCGTAAACCTGTCCGGCAAGGGGTGCGTAGAGCGTTACAATCAGGATAACATGTCGTCATTTAGGTTTCGTGCCATCAGCGTCCACGCAGGGCGCACCGCATCGCGATCACTATCGGCGATCAGGCTGTTACGGTCAACGGTACGGCCGTACCAAGCCTCGTAAACTCAGGCACTTGCGTAAAGCGAGCGGGCTCGAGGCGAGGCTCGATTTCGTGACCCTGTTCCGGTAATATTCTAAGTTCCGAAAACAGTCCGGGGCCTCCGAACAAACCCAATGAGTGCCGAACAAAAGAAACCGAGAGTCCGTTTCGCCCCTTCACCTACGGGTTACCTCCATGTCGGCGGAGCACGCACGGCCCTGTTCAACTGGCTTTTCGCCCGTCATGAGGGCGGCACGATGCTCCTGCGCATCGAGGATACCGATATCGAGCGGAACCGGCCGGAGCTGGTCGACGGGATTCTTGATGGCTTGAAGTGGCTGGGTGTCCAGTGGGACGAAGGGCCGTATTTCCAGTCGCAGCGCCTCGAGCTGTATACCGCGGCCGCTCAGCGGATGCTCGCCAGCGGAGCCGCCTTCACCTGCTATTGCAAGCCTGCTTCTTATTCGGGTGCGGACGCCGCCCAACTGGAAGGTGAGGGCGACGACGAAGGCAAGCTGCAGAAGAAAGTAGCTTGTCCGTGTCGCGATCTTTCCTCCGCGGAGCGCGCCACGAAGGGAAAAGAAGGGGTTCCACCAGCGATTCGCTTTCGAGTTCCGCGCGACGGCGTAACAAAGTTCGAAGACGCGGTGTTTGGTTCGCGCGAAGTGCAGAACGCGGAAATCGAGGACTTCGTCCTGCTGCGCTCTACGGGACTGCCGACGTATCAGCTCAGCGTCGTGGTGGACGATATCGACATGCGCATTTCGCACATCATTCGGGGCGCCGACCACCTTTCGAATACGCCCAAGCAGGTGCTGATCTATCGCGCGCTTGGAGCCGAGCCTCCAATTTTCGCGCACGTACCGCTAATTCTTGGTCCGGACCGCACGCGGCTATCGAAGCGCCACGGTGCGACGAGCGTCGGCTCGTATGCGGACGAAGGGTTTTTACCTGAGGCGTTCCGTAATTTCCTCGCGCTGCTCGGCTGGTCTGCAGGGGGAGACACGGAGTACATGCGCACGAACGAATTGGTCGAGAGGTTTTCGCTCGCCGGAGTCAGCCGCACGAACGCAATTTTCGATAGGCCTAAGCTTGAATGGTTCAATACGGAATACCTGCACAACCTGTCTGTCGAGGAGTTGCTTCCCTACATCGAGCAGCAGCTGAAGAGCGCCGGATTATGGCAGGAGCGTTGGAGTTCAGGTGAGCGCGCCTGGTTTGCGCACGCGGTCAACTTGATTCGCCCACGCACACGCTTGCTCGAGAATTTCAGCGGTTGGGCGCGCGGTTTCTTTGCGGACGACTTCGAATATGAGTCCGAAGCGTGTGCGAAATTCTGGAAGGACGAGCGCCTTCCATCGATGCTGGCCAAGCTGGCGGATTCCCTTGATTCGCTGCCGGAGTGGAATCATGACGCCTGCGATAGTGCGTCACGTAATGTCGCGGCAGCCGAGGGCGTCAAGGCAGGCTTGCTGATCAATGCAACGCGCGTCTGCATTCTAGGCCGCGCTGTTGCGCCGCCGCTGTTTGAGAGCATGGTCGTGCTCGGCAAAGATCGCGTGGTTAGCCGCATCCGGCGCTCTCTGCCTGCTGTTGAAAAGCAAATCGCGCGTCAGTGTGCGTCGTAACCTCTTAACCGCTTAACTTCTTAACTTCGTCACTTAACTTCGCCACGCGGTTCCGCTACACTCCGCGAATCTTTTGCCGCGAGGCTGCTTTCTTGGCTAACGTAAAACCTTCTGCCGCACTCGCGTCGCCGGCAACCGAACTGGCCTATTCGACGCGCCATCGGATCGCTGCCCGGCTTCTACCGTTGCTGTTTGTTCTGTACATCGCGAATTATATCGATCGCACGAGTGTGGCGTACGCGGCGCTTGGCATGACCGGCGATCTGGGCTTCAGCGATCGCGTGTTTGGGCTCGGAGCCGGCATTTTCTTCGTCGGTTATGTAGCGCTGCAGATTCCGGGAGCCATGCTGGTCGAGCACTGGAGCGCGCGGCGGCTGATTTCCGCGGTGATGATCGCCTGGGGCTGTCTTACTGTGTTGACGGGGCTGGT
Source organism: Candidatus Acidiferrales bacterium (assembly GCA_050747085.1). GTDB lineage: Bacteria > Acidobacteriota > Terriglobia > Acidiferrales > UBA7541 > Palsa-295. The sequence goes on along the minus strand of JBOGNK010000094.1, from coordinate 35,827 downwards.
TCATACGGCGAACCAGCTCTACATCGCACGCCTCTTGCTCGGAGCGGCTGAAGCGAGTTTCTTCCCGGGCGTAATCGTTTATCTGAGCCACTGGTTCGGCGTCGAAGATCGCGGCAAAGCGACGGGCTACTTCATGGCCGCCATTCCGCTCTCGCAGGCACTGGCCTCGCCCGTCGCGGGCTGGATCGTGGCGCACTCGTTTCGAGGGCTTCAGGGGTGGAGGTGGCTTTTCATTCTGGAGGGATTGCCGGCAATAGTGCTCGGCGTGGCTGCCTACTTCTTGCTTTGCGACCGCCCGCGCAAAGCCGATTGGCTGGCGCCGGATCAGCGCGAATGGATCGAGGAAAAACTTCGCGCTGAGAAACTGGCGATTCCCCAGGGTGTCTCTATCGCAGAGGTGCTTCGTTCCCGGATCGTCCTGCTCCTGGCCGCAGCTAGTTTCCTGAACTACTTCGTCGGCTATGGCTTCTACTTTTGGTTTCCCACGATGCTCAAGCGCGACTCCTCGCTCTCAACTCAGCTTGTTGGTTTGATCGGAACGATCCCTTACTTGGTCATGTTTGTATTAATGATTGCGAACGGGCGTCATTCTGATAAGCGCATGGAACGAAGGTGGCACTCGGCGGTACCGATGTTTGTGGCGGCAATCGGGGCTTTAGGCCTCATAGCGAACGTTCGCTCGCTGCCCCTTTTGGTTCTACTGTTCACGATGATCGCGTGCTCGAACGCGTTTCTCTCGGCGTTTTGGGCCATACCGACTACGCTCCTCAGCCGCTCTGCGGCCGCGACGGCGGTCGGACTGATCAACGCCATCGCATCGATCGCGGGCTTCGCGTCTCCGTATTTGCTGGGCTATCTTAGTACCCGAACCGGGTCGTTTAGCGCAGGAATGGCCACGATTGCAGCCGCGGGAATCGCCGCAGGTCTTCTCATGTTCTGCATTCCAAGAACTGTCCACGCCTCATGAAACAGCTGGGCTGAAGCGACGTCTCGCCCGTCGGACAGACGAACCTTAGGTGCGCGGGCGGGCGAAATAGCCCGTTTTGGCGAGCACTGTCAGACTGTCCTGCTTTGGCCGGATCACAATTTTGCGGAAGGTGTCGTCTTTGATCGGATTGGTAGGGTAATAAGCGAGTTCGTACGAATTGCGAAGTTCATCCGCAATCTGATGGAAATAGGTGTGCGGATCTGTGGTTCGTGCATCGATCGATTCGCCACCGGTTTCTTTCGCGATGCGATCCATGACGCTGATCCCGTATTTATTGCGCGCCGTCAGGCGACCATGTTCTCGCTGCGTGTAACGGATCGTGAATACCTGTACGTTTTCCTGCTGAGCTGTTTCGATCGTCGTCATCATGTCATGCGAGCTGGAATTGTCTTCACCATCGCTAAAGACGAGCAGTGCGCGCCGGCCTGTCTGCGCCGCCAGCTTTTCGCTCACGGAATAGTAGATCGCGTCGTAAAACGCCGTCCCCAGGTCGCGATCTTCCTTCGGACCGAGTTCCGGGAACTTGCCGCTATCATGATCATACGCGCGCAGTCCGTCGAGCATCGTGGGTCCTGACTGCATGAAATCGCTCACCAGTCGGAGATGGTTGCCAAAGCAAAGCAGGAACACGTGGTCGCGAGGACCGAGCACATCGTCCAAGAAAACTTGCAGGTCCCTCTGATGCTTTTTGACGAAATGTTCCTGGCTGCCGCTCGCGTCCAGGATGAGCCCCAGCGTCAGAGGCACGTCTGCGCTGCGGGCAAAAAACGCAATCTTTTGCCCCACGGCGTCTTCAAAGACGTCGAAATCGTCTTTCGTCAAATTGTCGACGAGGGCGCCGCTGGTGTTGCGAGCCGTAAAGCTCACGCTGACGAGATTTACATCCGAGTGAATCGAGTTCTGCGCAGCGCGGCCTCCCCGCAAGGGTGCTAAGAAAGCGATGGCGATTAAGAGGGTGAGGGAGCGCATCGATGCAGGTGCAAACATGCCGAGGGATACGCAACGTACGCTGATTTGGTTCTAAAACTTCTCTGGCTGCAGGCTATCGCCCGGAAGCACCACGGAAGATTTCCGGGTGCACGGGACGCGATTGAGCGGTTGCTGCGGCCACGTCCAGCTTGGCGCTGACCGGCAATTTGACCGGCGGCAGGCAGGCGGCATCATTGCATGCCTGGTAGCGCAGCGTGAGGGGAATTGTGGTCAGGCCCAGCGCGGCGTCATTTTGCGCTGTGAGTTTCAGGCGAAGCGTCACCCTGCCGCTGTAAACGTTCAGCGGCTTATCGGGTGAGAAGGGAAAGCGTTTTTCCTGTCCGGGAGGATAGATGATATCGACCAACTGAAAGCCTTTCGGCAATTCAGGTGTGATCGTCGTGGGAATCAAGTAGGGATCGCTAGGCTTGTGAGAATTGACGTGGTATCCGGCAACGATAGTGGCTACCACCGCGACTTGAAATTGTTTCCCGCGCGGAATTGGCTGAAGCGAAACATAGGCGCGCGGCTTCACCACGGTTGCGGGAGCCAGGATGCCGGACTGAGCGCTCGTAGGTCGCGGCGCGGTCATCAACGTCATCAGACAAGCACCGATTGCGATGCCGCCCATCATTAGAGACTTACCCATACGTCTTCGCCTCAAAATACTACGATCCCAGCAGGGTGCGAATCTGTTGAAAATCGTCGGGACTGACGGGACCGAGAATCCGCTTTACGATCTTCCCGTCGCGCCCGAGCAGCACACTGGTCGGAAACCCGATCAAACCGCCGAACTTGTCGGCGACCGAGTCGCTACCGATCACGATCGGATAGTTCATGGTCGCTTGTTTCCCGTTCACATCGAATTCCGTCTTATTGACGAACGGTTGCACCACTTTCGCGCCATCATCGTCCATCGCGATGCCCAGTAGAGTGAAACCTTTATCGGCATATTGCTTCTGAAATTCGATCAGCGAGGGGATTTCGGCTCGACACGGATCGCACCACGTGGCCCAGAAATTTACGAGCACAACCTTGCCCTGCAGAGGACCGGCGGTGCAATTATTCGAGCAGGGCAGCTTCAGCGAGATATCCTTCCCATGTGCGTCGTTGAACGAAACGCTCATGTCGGTCGATGTGACACTGTTTCTCGCACCACCGCAGCCGAAGAGCGCAGATGTGAGAAGCGCAACGATCAACGCGAGGGCTGCTGAGTGCGAATTGCGTTCGCTCCAACTCCGCCGTCGTGCAGGTTCATTCATCGGAAAATCTCCAATTACCTCGAAAAGTAATTCAGAAATCCCAGTTTACCTGAAAGCCATGTCAGCCGGTTAAAGAAGACGAGGCCGCCGATGGCAAGAAGTAGTACGCCGCTGAGTATCTCGACGGTGTGCAAATGGCGGCGGAAGCGTTGATAGAATTTCAGGAAACCGCCAATGCCGAGAGCGGTGATGAGGAAGGGAATCGCGAGGCCCGCGGAGTAGCAGACCAGAAGAAAAACGGCGCGGGCGAGTGTTTTTTCGGTTGCCGCCAGCGTGAGGACGGTAGTCAGGATTGGGCCGATGCAAGGCGTCCAGCCGAAGGCGAATGCAAACCCCAGAAGAAAACCGCTGACGATCCCGGGCTTGCCAGAGGCATTAGGTTTCCCACCAACATTCCGCAAATGGACATCGCGATTGAGCCAGCGCGTCAGCGCGGGACCAAAAAGAAAAATTACGGCGACGGAGTAGAACTGAATCGGGCTGACCCGGTCGGCTGCAATTTGGGGCCAGATATTTAGCACAACGCCAACGGCGATCAGGAGGCCGCCTATGATAAGTCCTGCGCGGACAGTGAGTTTCGCGAGCCAGCCGATCAGGTGCAAGCCGAAGAGAAGAATCAGAGCGCCCGCAATCGGCGTCAGGAACGTCCGGTTCTCGCGCAGGAAAGTGCCGACCGCGCTGGCCGATGCGCCGAACGCGATGAAGACAATCGAGAAGCCCACAACGAAGGATATGGCCGAGGTGAGAACTCCTGTGCGAGGCGTGTTTCCTTCGCGCAGCTGCTCGACGCCAATCCCGGAAAGCATGGACATATAACCGGGAACGAGCGGCAATACACAGGGCGAGAGAAAGGAGATCAAGCCCGCAACGAAGGCGGCGAAAATGGATACGCTTGTGCCCATGAATGTCCTGCGTCTTCTCCGGGACTTAGATGTGTTTCGAGCACAGACCGAACCAAATTCCTGCCCGATTTGTCGAGCCCGCACAGCGAATCAAAAGCGAATAAAACTGGTACGCCAATGATTTTCCAGGATAATCAACAAAACGCGCTTACGCCGCCTTATGGGAGCCGGTTTGAGCCGATTTAGCAGCTTCCCCTCTGCTCCCACCGGCATTGGTGCGCCGACCGCACCCGCGCTCGCACAGACCCGCGTTCCCGCCAAACAGTAACCTGGATACAGCCTCCGACTTCTATCCAGGGGGTGGTCTCTATCCGCGGTTGCGGATTGTCCCATACTCGACCGGGCGTCTGCTCGCGCTTTTTGATTTTGACGCGCGATTGCGGTTTGCGGTAATTGCCGTTCGGTCGCTCAGAATCACGAGGAAGTAGTTCTGCAAATCCGGCGGGGCTGAATTGCATCCAGCGCCGCTTTGGTGAAACGAACATCCCTGCGATATACTTCTGAGCCGAAGATTTTCTATTTTCGGGCGTGTCGCACTCCATTGTTCCCGCGAGTGCGCAATCATTCTCGAGGCTGGATTTTGGGCGTGGCAACAACACGCCAAGACCGAAAATTGGTGTCGCGAATCAGCAGGCAAGATGCTCTCTGAACCGCTGCCTTCCACAGTTCGCTCTGGGCCCAGGCGAGAAGTTGCCTCGCCGGTGGCCGTCGTTGGCGGCTCTGCCGCGGGGCTTTTTACCGCATTGCTGCTTGCTCGCGGCGGCCGAGTGGTCCGCGTCTTCGAGCGCTCTGAAACCTTGACGCCAGCCGAGCGCACGCTGATCGTTACCGATCGTATGCGCGCGTTGCTCGGTCCTGCTGCCGAACGCAGCGTCGTCAACGAAATCCGCCGATTCGAGCTTTTCACGGACGGCCGCTCCGCCAGTTTCGAGCTGAATCGCCCCGACTTGATTATCGAGCGCCGTGCCGTGATTCAATCCCTGGCTGACGAAGCACGCGAGGCTGGCGCCCGGATCGAACTCGGCCGCCGCTTCCATGCGCTGCATCGAAACGACGCGGGGGTGGCTCTCGAAATTGAGGACTGTGCCGGCCGGAGTCATGAGGAAGTTCGCGCCACGACGGTCGTCGCAGCTGACGGCGCTTCGAGTCGCGTTGCGCGTGCCGCTGGCTGGGCACCGATCGAGACCGTTCCGCTGGTGCAGGCTCTCGTCCCGCTTCCGAAGGACATGTCGCCCGATACCGCCCGCATCTGGTTCATCCCTCACGAGACGCCCTATTTTTATTGGCTGATCCCGGAGTCGCCAACGCGCGGGGCTCTCGGGCTGATTGGCGACAATGGGCCCGCTGTTCGCAAGCATCTCGAGAATTTTCTCGAGAAGCGGAAGCTCGATCCCTTTGAATTTCAGGGGGCGCGTGTCCCGGTTTATTCGAAGTGGATTCCCGTACGGCGCAAGTTGGGCAAGGGAGACGTGTACGTTGTAGGCGATGCGGCCGGGCAGGTGAAGGTCACCACGGTGGGCGGCATTGTGACGGGATTTCGAGGTGCGCTGGGCGTGGCGCACGCTATTTTGCACGGCGCAAATCGCGAATTGCGTGCCCTTCGGCGCGAACTCGACACGCACCTTCTGCTTCGCCGCTCGTTGCATCGCTTCCAGCAAGCCGACTACAGCCAGCTGGTGGACCTGCTGAACGATCCCGCCAAGCGGTCGCTCCGCTGTTACTCGCGCGACGAAGCCTGGAAGGTTCTCTGGAACGTTTGCCTGCGACAGCCGCGCCTTATCCTGCTCGGGATTCGCGGTCTTCTCATGCGCAGTCAGGGCTCCCGCCTCGCAGACGAGTAGCGACTGTTCGGCGCAAAACATTTGTTCCTTCCCGCGACGTAGTGATAAGAACACCGAATATGCTTATCCTCGGGATCTCCGGAATGACGCACGATTCGTCGGCGGCTCTTGTGTCCGACGGGCGAATTGTCGCAGCGATGGAGGAGGGGAAGCTTACGCGCCTTCGCCAAGTGGAAGGAATTCCGCGCGCCGCGATCCAGTACTGCCTTGAAAAGCGTGGAGTTGCGTGGCGCGACGTCGACCGTATTGCCATTGCCGGCCAGCCGGGGCGAGCCTGCGTCCGCGAACTCTTGTTTCGGGCTCGCCTTGCCACCCGGGGACCGCTTTCCAGCGCATATTTTGTGAACAAAGCCTTCGGCTAGCTCGGCCGCCAGCTGAACAATCGCCGCATCCTTCGGGAGCTGAGCGGGCCGCCGCCGAAAATCGTTTGTTTCGACCACCATGTCTGCCATGCGGCGAGCGCGTTCTACGCCTCCGGCTTCGATCATGCCCTGACCGTTACGCTCGACGAACGCGGTGATAACCGCGCCGGACTTATCGCCATTGCAAGCGGATCCGGAGAAATACGAGACATCGGTTCCATCGCGCTTCCTCATTCTCCGGCGTGGCTGTTCAGTCAGGTTACACAGCTTCTCGGATTCTCGCCGCATCAGGATGAACACAAAACGCAATGGCTTAGCCTTTCCGGCGAGCCCGTCCATGCGGATGAATTCATTCACATGCTTCGCCGGGAACCCCGCGGCGAGCCGCGCCTCGATCGGAGATATTTCAAAAGCGCGTTCGGAACAGAACTCTGCTTCACGCCCGATTTTTACCGCGCTCTGCAGATTGATGATGTTCCGGACGCCCACGCTGCAAAACCGCAGCTCACTTTCTCTCAACGGGCAAACATAGCCGCGAGCATCCAAAAGGCGCTGAAGGTTGTTTTGACCGAGTGGCTCGAATCGCTTCGCACCAAAACGCAGCAAAGCAATCTATGCCTCGCCGGCGGCTTGTTCCTGAATCCGCTTCTCGTCTCATCGATCGAAAGGAACACCGCCTTCGAGCGCGTCTTCGTTCAGCCCGCGGCCGGCAACGAAGGGACGGCGCTTGGTGCCGCATGGCTCGCATCAAAGCGGTCCGAGCCGTTCTCCAATCTCTACTTCGGCGCCGAATTCTCGAACCAAGACATCAAGAGCGTTCTCGACAACTGCAAGGCGAGCTATCGCTGGTGCGAATCCGAAGACCACAAGATCGAAGAAGCTCTACGCTTGCTGGTCGCCGGCAAAACAGTGGCTTGGTTTCAGGGCGCCGCCGAATTCGGGCCGCGCGCGCTTGGCAACCGCAGCCTGCTCGCGTATCCATGGGCGGCCTACGTGCAGGAGAATCTGAACGACTACATCAAACACCGGGAATCGTTCCGTCCGTTCGCTCTTTCCATTCCCGCTGAAGACGCGTCCGATTATTTCGAGGTTTCGCCAACTGCCGTTTTCATGACCACCATGGCCATCCCCAAAGAAAAGGCTTTTAAGTCGCTTGCCGGACTCTCCGGTTTGATCGTGGGCGGGCTCGTTCGACTCCACGTTGTCCGCCAGGTTGACAATCCTCTTTTCTGGAAGCTGCTCAAGAAGACGGCCGAAATCGGCCCGCCCTGCGCGCCAATTCTCGTCAACACGTCGTTTAACCTTTTCGGCGAACCTCTGGTGATCACGCCGCGCGACGCTGTGCGCAGCTACTATTGTTCCGGCACCGACGCGCTGCTTATCGGCAGCTTCCTGCTGACCAAACGCTAGCTATGGCGCCAAGAGAAACAGTTCGGTCGCAACGTGACAAGCGCGGATCAACGCTAATCCGTGCTTCGAGCCGCGCGATCCTCGCCGCAGTCATTCTGGTGCTCTGCGTTGCCGGCGTCTTCGCATTTCGCGGCGCAGGCCGGTGGCTTATTCGCGAAGATCCGCTCGCGCACGCTGATGCGATCGTCGTTCTAAGCGGCGGAATGCCTTATCGCGCCGAGGGAGCTGCCGACCTCTTTCGCCAGGGCTACGCGTCCGAAGTTTGGGTAACGCGGCCTGAGAGCCCTGCTGCTCGTGCGCTCTCGGCCATGGGCATCCATTTCGTCGGCGAAGAAGAATACAGCCGTGAAATCCTGATTCACGAAGGCGTCCCGTCCGGCGCGATCCGCATCCTGGCTACGCAAGTCATCGACACCGAGCAGGAGATCGGCGGAATCTGCGGTGCGATGCTGAGTGAACACGCGTCATCCGTGATCATCGTGACTTCACCCGAACACACGCGCCGCGTCCGCTCACTGTGGATTCGTATTGCTAGCGCACATCAAAAGGCGATCGTTCGTGGCGCGGCGGAGGATCCCTTCGACCGCAACCATTGGTGGCGCAATACGCGTGACGCCTTTGCCGTCGTCCGCGAACTTTTGGGCCTTGCCAACACCTGGGCTGGCCTGCCCGTCCGGCCCCACGCTGTGCCGTAACCGCGAATGTGCGTATTCTGCGAACTGCCGTTCCTGGCCCCGAGGAAATTCGCCTGAAGAAAACTCCGAAAATCCGTCCGTTTGATTTTGCGCATCCGTGTTACCTATACGAGAATATGTGAGCTTTGCGAGGAGAGTCTCTTTGAAGATATCCGTAATCGGAACCGGCTACGTGGGCCTCGTAACCGGGAGTTGCTTCGCTGAAATCGGTCACGAAGTGGTGTGCACCGACAATGATGGGGCGAAAATCCGCGTTCTCGAATCGGGAGGCATTCCGATCTACGAGCCAGGCCTGGATGGTGTGATCTCCAAAGCACGCAAAGCAGGACGGCTGCGTTTTTCCAGCACTTCGGCCGACGCGGCCAGCGGCGACGTAATTTTCATTTGCGTCGGCACTCCACCGCTGCCCAACGGAGATGCCGACCTCAGCGCCATCGACCATGTTGCTCGCACCATAGCCGGTGAAGCTCGTTCGCCCAAGCTCGTCGTCGAAAAAAGCACCGTTCCCGCGCGTACTGGCGAAGAACTCGATCGCGCTCTTTCAGTGTATGGCCGCAAGAACGGTATCCAGTTCCGCGTCGCCTCGAATCCCGAATTTCTCCGCGAAGGAACCGCCGTCGGCGATTTTCTTCACCCCGACCGCATCGTGATCGGCGTCGAGGACGAAGCCGCCGAGCGCCAGCTCAAAGACATCTACCAGCCTGTCCTCGACCGCAAATTCAATTGCCCTGTCCACTCGACAGGCTGCCCCGACGGCCCGCGTCCCGATTGGGTGGTCACCACAATTAACAGCGCGGAGTTGATCAAGCACGCTTCCAATTCTTTCCTCGCGATGAAAATCTCGTATGCCAACATGGTTGCCGATCTCGCCGAGCAGCTTGGCGCCGATGTCCAGGAAGTCGTCCGCGCCGTTGGACTTGACCCGCGCATCGGCCGCGCTTTCCTGAATCCCGGCCTCGGATTCGGAGGCTTTTGCCTTCCCAAAGATTTGCAGGCGTTCGTGCGTCTCGCCGAACGCTCTGGCGTGGATTTCTCCATGTTGAAGGAAGCGGAGAAAATCAATCGCCGCCGCATCGAGCGCTTCGTCGAAAAAATTCGCCGCGCTCTGTGGGTCGTCAAAGGGAAACGCATCGGCGTCCTCGGGCTCGCCTTCAAGCCCCACACCGACGACGTCCGCTTCGCCCCAGCGATCGACCTGATCCACCAGCTTCTCGACGCTGGCGCCGTCGTTCGCGCCTTCGATCCCGAAGCAATGGACAAGGCAGGCACGATTCTGCCGCAAATCGAATACGCGAAGACCGCTTACGATGCCGCAGAGGGTGTCGAAGCCCTGCTCATCGTCACCGAATGGCCCGAGTTCCGCCAGCTCGATTGGAATCGCATCCGTGACACCATGACTCGCCCGCTCGTCCTCGACGGTCGCAACCTGCTCGTCCCCGCCGAAATGAAATCCCTCGGCTTTGAGTACTACTGCCTCGGCCGCCCAGATTGAAGCAGTGATTGAAGCAGTAACGAGTGACAAGTAGCTAGTGACGCGACGCGGCGATCTCGTATTTCGGTTTTTTGCCGCTGCGTAATCCGCGTTTTCTGCGTCTTTACCGGTAAAGGCAGTGTCCTCGGTCCGCCTTCTCCCGCGTTGCTAGAACTGAGGCTCCTCAAGCCGCCTTGCTCGCCACTCGTCACTCGCCACTCGCCAGTGTCTCTGGCATAATTCGCCCTGCATGTCCACTGACGCCGCGCAGCGCACTCCGTTCCATCCGATGCGTTCCATCTTGTTGCATCTTTCTCACAGCAAGCGTCTCGCTCCATTCATCATGCGCAACGCCGTCAGCCGCCGGGTCGCAAAACGTTTCGTCGCCGGCGACAAACTCGACGACGCCGTCCTCGCCGCCCGCGCCGTCAATCAGGCGGGGCAGGCATCCAGCCTCGACATGCTCGGTGAAAACGTCAGCGACGAGGCCAGTGCCGGCCGCAGCGCCCAGGATTACGTGGCGATCTTCGATCGCATCGCGCAGGAACGTCTCGACTCGAACGTCTCGCTGAAGCTCACGATGCTCGGCCTCGACCTGAGCGCCGATCTTTGCGCGGAACTCCTCGACGGCATCGTCTCGCACGCGGCGCGCTACTCGAATTTCGTGCGCGTCGATATGGAAGGCTCGGCCTACACGCAGCGCACCATCGAGATCGTCAAACGCGTGCGCTCGCGCCACGAAAACGTCGGCACCGTGATGCAGGCTTATCTTCACCGGACTGAACAGGATATTCGCGACTTGCTTGCCGTCGGCTGCCGCATCCGCCTGTGCAAAGGCGCCTACAGCGAGCCGCCATCTGTCGCATTTCCGCAGAAATCCGATGTCGATGCCAACTATGTGAAGCTGATGAAAATCCTGTTGCCCAGCGGCGTTTATCACGGCATCGCCACGCACGATCCCGCGATGCTTCAGGCCGCCAAGGATTTCGTCCGAGAGAATAAAATCGATCGCGACCGCTTCGAATTTCAGATGCTCTACGGCATCCGCACAGACCTGCAACGCCAGCTCATCCGCGAAGGCTACCGCCTCCGCATCTACATCCCCTACGGCACAGATTGGTTTCCCTACTTCATGCGCCGCCTCGCCGAACGCCCCGCCAACCTGACGTTCTTCCTTCGTTCACTTTTGCCGCGCCGGGACTAAGCAGTAGCTCTTTCTGCGCCCTTTCTTGCATTGCCTGACGGCGTCACTCGCCCTCGGTCGTATTGAGGAGGGCGCTGATCCGGGAAATGTAAGCGTCGAGTGCGTGGCGCTTGTGTTCGACGGGCCAGCGAAGTTCGGCGGCTAGCACGTCGGCAACAATAGGGGCGGCGGCGAGAGCTTCGCGCCAGCCATAGGATTCAACGCCAAGGCGTCGCGCGAGAACGTCTTCGATCGAAGTGGCCATCTCGTACCGCGCGCAGAAGACGACTTCGGCTCTGATCGCGGCAAAACCGTCGGCCATGGGAATGGCGAGCGCGGGGTTTTCTTTCGTTAATGCGAGAACCTGGACTGCTTGGCCGCCGAACTTCTCAGCTACGTGGCGCGCGCAAGACTCCGGCACTCGAAACTCAGCGGCGAGCTCCTGCCAGAGATCATCTGTGAAGCCATCGGAACCGGCGAGCGGATGATTTGCCGTGCGACATGGAACGTGCGGGCGAACGAGCCGTCGCTCGACCGCATCGATCGCGTCCTCAGCCATGGCGCGATAGGTGGTCCACTTGCCGCCCATGATGCTGACGAGGCCGCTTGCCTCGTCGACTTCGACGACGTGATCGCGTGCAAGGTCTTTTGTCGAGGCCCTGCGCGATTTGCCGGACGAAACCAGCGGGCGGACTCCGGCGAAAGCGCCGACGATTTCGCTGCGAGTGATGCGGGTTGCGAGATAGCGGTTCAGATGGCGGAGCAGATATTCGATTTCATCGAGCGTTATGGCGGCAGGTTTGGGGCGGTCGACGGGATCGTCGGTGGTGCCGACGAGGAGGCGCCCGAGCCAGGGAATCGCGAAGAGGACGCGGCCGTCTTCCGTCTCGGGAATCAGCAATGCGTCCGGCTCGCTTTTGGCGCCGCTTAAAACTTCGGCTTCGGATGAAAGTATTCCGATGGGCAGAATGATGTGGACGCCGCGGCTGGGTCGCATGCACGCCGAAGCGCCCGGCGTCGCCATCCGCCGCAGCGAATCGGCGAATGCGCCTGTCGCGTTGATGAAAGCTTGTGCGCGAACGGAAAAGCAATGGCCGGATGCGCGGTCTTCGATTTCAGCAGCGATAATTTTGCCGCCCGCATTCCTGCTGAAACCGGCGACTCTCGCATAATTAAGCGCCTCGCCGCCCGCTTGGGCAAAAGACTCGATCAGCGCGATGTTGTAGCGTGCATCGTCGAATTGGCCGTCGGTGTAGGCGACTGCGCCGACGAATCCCGCCGGATTCAACGCGGGAATGCGGCGCAGCGTTTCCTCGCGCGAAAGGAAACGGCTTGGCGCGAGGCCCGCTTTGCCGGCGATCCAGTCGTAGGATTTCAGGCCGATTCCGTAGTAGGTAACGTCGCGCCAGCTATAGCAGGGCGTGATGAACTCGCGTGTGCGCGTGAGGAACGGCGCGTTGCGCAACATGCGAAGGCGTTCGCGAAGGGCGCGTTTTACTACGTTGTATTCCGCGAGATCGAGCCGGCGGACAGCCTGCTCGAGATAGCGGACGCCGCCGTGAACCATTTTCGTGGAGGCGCTGGACGCTCCGGAGGCGAAGTCGGACGCCTCGACGAGAACGGTTTTGAATCCGCGCAGTTGCGCGTCGAGCGCACAGCCAGCGCCAGTGGCGCCGCCACCGATGACGCACACGTCGAACGCCTCGTTTGCGATTGTTCGCAGCGCGTCCGCGCGAGACTTCACGGGCAGAAGGATGGCACAGAAGCCGGAAGTTAGAAGCAGAAGTTAGAAGGTAAGCACAGAAACGGGGAGTTGAATCCCGCGCACGAAGCGGAAGTCTGCCTTAGCGAAGGATAGCACTACGGAACTGATGTCGTTTCAAAACCCGCGAGACCTGCGTGGGGCAGACGAGCGCCGGCGCACTGCATCACGATTTCGAGGAAAGTGTGACAGGCTGGTCGGGTAGCGGGGCGCGATCGTGATGTGGCGCGGGAAGGCACGCGGGATCGCGCCACTCGCGTCCTTCGCGCCGGAGAAGTTCTTCCGCCTGCGACGGTCCCCAACTGCCGGCGGCATAATTCGGAAAGTCGCGGGGCGGTAGCGCCTTCCACACGTCGAGGATCGGCTGCACGACGGCCCAGCCGGATTCGACCATGTCCGCGCGCTGGAACAGCGTCGGATCGCCCATCATGCAATCGTAGAGCAGCGTTTCGTAGCCGGTCGAAGGCGTGGTGCCAAAGTAATCGGAGTACTGGAAATCCATGTTGACGGCACCGAGGCGCACGACGGGACCTGGTATCTTGGCTTCGAAATTCAGACAGATGCCTTCCGTTGGCGCGATATTGATCACCAACTCGTTGGGATCGATGGCGTTCACGGGCGTCTTGCGGAACAGCACGAACGGGGGCCTCCGGAAGCGAATCACGACTTGGGTGACCCGACGCGACATTCGCTTGCCGGTGCGGAGGTAAAAGGGCACGCCGGCCCAGCGCCAGTTGTCGATGTGCAGGGCCATGGCAACGAACGTGGGCGTTTTAGAATCGGGCGCGACGTTTGGTTCCGCGCGGTACGCCTGCACGTGGCGGCCATTGACCGCGCCTGCATCGTACTGGCCGCGCACGGCGTGATCGAGGACGCGCTCCGGGCTCAACGGCTGGATCGCGCGCAGAACTTTCGTCTGTTCATCGTGAACCGCCTCAGCATCGAACGAAATGGGCGGTTCCATCGCGGTCAGGGTGATGAGCTGGAAGATGTGGTTGGGCACCATGTCGCGCAGCGCTCCGGCTTTCTCGTAATATCCGCCGCGAAGCTCGACGCCGAGTTCCTCGGCGACTGTGACTTGCACATGGTCGACGTACCGCCGGTTCCAAACCGGCTCAAAAATTCCGTTCGCGAAACGAAAAGCGAGAATATTCTGGACCGTTTCTTTGCCCAGGTAATGATCGATGCGATAGATCTGTTTTTCGTCGAGAACCTGCACCAGCGCGTGATTCAATTCCACGGCGCTGGGAAGATCGTGGCCGAACGGCTTCTCGATTACGACGCGGCGCCACTTATGGTCATCCTGCTTCGTCAGACCCGCCGCACCGAGCTGGTTCACCACCTGTGTGAAAAAGCCGGGCGCGATCGCAAGGTAGAACAGAACGTTGCCCTCCGTTCCTTGTTCCTTTTCCATCTGGGCCAGCTTATCGCCGAGCTTCTTGAAGAGACCGGGATCGGCGAAGTCGCCTGAAACGTAATGGAGTTTGCGGACGAAATCGTTCCACGTTGCGAGGTCAACCGTCACGTCGCCGTACTCGCGGATGTCCTTGGTCATCAAGTCCCGGAACTGCTCGCTCGAGTACGATTCGATGGAGACTCCGATGACGGCGAACTTGTCGGGCAGGAGACTGCTTTTGGCAAGATTGTAGAGGGCAGGCATCAGCTTGCGTTTGGTCAGATCGCCCCCGGCGCCAAAAATCACCATGGCGCAGGGACCGCTGCGCAATCCACGCACCGGTTGCGTCACTCCGCCGGAATCATTCGAGCTCATTCGCCGCTCCTCGTCATCGGGTGAGTTGTCTTGCGCTTATTCAGAAGCTCTTGTTTTGCGGCCGCGGTTGCCTTGCTTATCATGCCCGCGATCGGCAATCGTAATGATTCTCGCAATCGTACTTCGGTGTAAAGCAAATTGGCGCAGAGGTCAAAATTTCGCCGCGAGATGGCAATTGGACGCACCGCGTGCAGTTGTTTTACCTACCCCAACGCTTCACGGACTGCCTGTGCGACCTTTTCGAGGCCTGCGGCGACGTCTGTGCCGACATGAACGCGTAGCGCGCGGCGCCCGCGTTCGGCTAACACCTGAAAATCTCCCCGCGCCTGTGCCGCCTTGACCACACCGAACGTGTACTTCTGCCCGGGAACCTGCAGGTCATTCGCATCATCACACGTAATCTGAAGGAACACTCCAGAATTCGGGCCGCCCTTGTAGGCCTGCCCGGTCGAGTGCAGGAAACGCGGACCGAAACCAAGACAAGTGGCGACACGGTTGTTGTCGCGGATGAAATGGCGGATCGACTGGAGTTGCTGCTCGTGTTCGTCATTCATCTGAACGTAGCCGAGCAAGGCGAAGTAGTCGCCCGCGCGCAGCCGGACGAGATGCGCGCGCAGGTAAGCCACTAGCGTGCCGTCCTTTTGTGCTGCGAGCTTCAACTCGGTGGCGTTGCGTTCGTCGGCGAACAACTTTATGTCGCGATCCGTGAAAAAGGGCTCTTCGTGCGGAAGTGATCCCGTTTTTTCGTATTCGTCCGTGAGCTTGCGCGTTTCAACTTTGCTGGCTTCAACGTCCGGCTGATTGAACGCGTCGATGCCGATGATCGAACCGGCGACGGCCGTGGCGATCTCCCAGCGGAAAAATTCCTGCCCCAGGCTGTAGATGTCCGGCACGGAAATGCGAACTACGGGCTGGCCGGCTTTTTCCAGGCGCTCGACAGCAGCGTCCTGGTTCCGATCGGGGGCGGTTTCGAGTCGCAGATAAGCGAAGACCCGATCGGTGCCGTAAACAGCAGGATCGCCGATCTTCTCGCGGTCAACGGGAATCAGGCCTTTGCCTTGCTTGCCAGTTGATTCCGCGAGGAGCTGCTCGAGCCATGCGCCGAGATCAGAAATTTCAGGCGATGCAAAAATGGTCACCTTATCACGTCCTTTTCGCTGCAACGTTCCCAGGATTGCGCCCAGGATGGCACCTGGATTCTGGTCGGCGGGCACGACGGACGCGCAGGCGTGGACCATCTCTTCTGCGCGGTCGAGGAATTTGGAAATATCGATGCCCTGAATCGCGCCGGGGATCATCCCGAAATCTGACAGTGCAGAATAGCGTCCGCCAATGCTTGGAAGGCCGAAGAAAACATGGCGAAAGCCATCGCCCTCGGCAACTTTTTGCATGTGCGAACCGGGATCTGTGATGGCGATGAAGCGCTTGCCTGCTTCAGCAGCGCCGACCGCGTTCTTCACCCGGTCGAAGAAATATTGCTTGAAGATGTTGGGCTCGAGGGTGCTGCCGGACTTGCTGGAAACAATGAAGATCGTCTTACCGATATCGATCTGGCTCTCGATCGCGCGAATCTGCGCGGGATCGGTGGAATCCAGTGCGTGCATTTGAGAGTGGCCTTCGACTTTGCCGAAAGTTTTCTCCAGAACTTCAACGCACAGGCTCGACCCTCCCATTCCGAGCAGCACGGCATGGTTGAAGCTGGCGGAGCGAACGTCCTCCGCGATTTTCTGAAACTGTTCGCGGCAAGCAAGCTGTTCTTCGGTGATGCCGAGCCAGCCCAACCATTTGCTCTCGTCGGTATTCGTCCAGAGCGACGCATCGCGCGCCCATAGACGTTTTACCTTATCGTTCGTCTTCCAATCTTCGAGAGCGGCTCTTACGGCCCCCATCAACTCGTCCGGCAGCTTGTACGTGAGATTCTCCACGGGCGCCGGGACATTTTTTGCCGCCCGCTTTCCGACTGCATTGAGCAGCTTATCGAAAGCCTCGGCGAAAAGATCGACCCCATCCTTCGTGAGCTGGTCTGTCGCAGCTTTCAGCGAAATTCCTGCCTTTGCCAGGTTGTCGAGCACGGCGCGGGCTTCCTCGACGCCCTGGTCGAGAGTGGGTGCCGGATGACCATGTTCGCGGAACGCGTCAAACGTCGCAGGCGGAATCGTGTTAACCGTGTCGGGTCCGATCAGATCGTCGACGTAGAGAACATCGCTGTATGCCGGATTTTTGGTGCTGGTGCTGGCCCACAGGACGCGCTGGGTCTGTGCGCCTCGATCCGCAAGAGCTTTCCAGCGCGGCCCACTGAAGATCTGCTTATAAAACTGATACGCCATTTTTGCGTTGGCGATGGCCACTTTGCCCTGCAGGTTGCGCAGCGCCGCGGCTTCAGCAGGCGTTTTCGCGCTCTTGACGCGGGAGCCGAGTTCATTGTCGATCAGTGTGTCGATGCGGCTGACGAAGAAGCTCGCAACACTGGCAATCCGCCGCGCATCACCTCCACGCCTCACGAATTCTTCAAGCCCAGCAATGTAGGCTTCCGCCACCTGCTCGTACACTTCCTGGGCGAAGAGCAGCGTCACGTTGACGTTGATTCCTTCGCCGATCAGCTGCCGAAATGCCGGAATCCCTTCCGCGGTTCCCGGAACCTTGATCATCACGTTCTCGCGGCCAACTTCTTTCCATAGGCGATGCGCTTCGGCGATCGTTTCCTGCGTCTTGTAAGCGAGGCGCGGCGATACTTCCAGGCTAACGTAACCGTCGCGGCGGTTCGTCTGATCGTAGACGCTACGCAGAACGTCGGCGGCATCCTGAATGTCTTTCACCGCAAGACGCTCGAAAATCGCGCCCGCATCCAAGTTCTGCCGGCTCAATTTGTCGAGAGCCTGCGTGTAATCCGTGCTGCCGGAGATCGCCTTCTCGAAAATGGAAGGATTCGACGTCATTCCTCGCAGACCGTCCTCGCGGATCAAACGCGCAAGCTCGCCAGTTGCGATCAAGCTGCGGCGGATATAGTCGAGCCAGACGGACTGCCCGTAGCGGGCGAGTTCCTTCAATGGATTTTCGACAGTCGTGGCGCGAGATGCGGAGTCGGGCTTTGCGGAGGAACTCATTACTACCTTCCTTTCGTGGTTCAGAAGCTGCGGTGCGATGGTTCCGAACTGCAACTACGCCGTTTGGATGCTGCGTCCGTCACGACGGACGCAAGTTCCGAGCGCCCGGACGCTGTCGGCAAGTGTCGTGCTGCGCGCTAAAGCCGCACAGCCACTTTGCATTCCTGTTGACCATCTAATTCTACCCCAGCGCCTTCGCACGTATGCTGGATTTTCGATCGGAAGGGCCCGGTAAACGAGGCTACGACGCGAAAACCTTCAACACGAATTGGTTCGCGGCGTTTCCGATTGCTCTGGCATGATGAGGGTCGGATGGGTTTGGCGCGATCGTAGGTCGGTGGCTACGCTCCAGAGCGCCGACGGAGACCTAGATTGGAATTGACGACGCGGAAGGCGATGAGTCGATCACCGGCGAGCGGCACGAATGTCAGCTTGCGTAGGAATGTTCCATCTCAGCTTGAGTGCTTCGGCGAGTGGGCGCGGCTACGGTGGAGTGGGGCTTGTGCAGCGGAGCAATCGTCGCTGGTGAAAATCTTTCCGCAAGCTGGCTTCGCGCGCGGCTAATTCTCGATTTGAACGCGCCTAACTCGATGCCGGCGATATCCGCAGCTTCCGAGTTGGAAAGGTCGAGCAGTTCGCGAAGCTGAAACGCCCAGCGAATTGAAGGAGAAAGGTCGTCCAGCGCGCCTTCCACGAGCAGTCGCGTCTCGACGCTAGCATATTCCTGCTCAGGATCAGGACGAGAATCTACACACTTGGCGTCCATCGAAACCTGCTCTTCCGGTGACACGTCCTGGAGGAAAAGTTCGGGACGCGCGCGTTGCCTCCGCATCTTCACCAGCGCTGCATTCACGACGATTCGGGTCAGCCAGGTGGAAAACAGAGACCGGCCTTCAAAAGTACTGATATTCCTGTATGCGGAAAGCAGCGCGTCCTGTACGGCATCCTCGGCGTCTTCCTTGCTGTGCAGCAGGCGCAGTGCGAGGCGGTACAACCGGCTACGATAACGCACGAAAAGGGTCTCCTGTGCTTCGCGATCACCCTGCACAGCACGGCTAACCAGACCATTTTCCTGAGTCCGCGTAGTTGCATTCGCCTGGGCTTTGCGACTGTTCTGTTGTCCCGAGCCGGAGTTTTGCGCTGCTCGGCTGTTCCTGACGAGTAGCGATGGCTCCATCTCTGAAAATGCCGTATGAACGCTTGCGACGCTCATGGATAACACCTCCAGCAGTCTTTTCGCGATTGCGGAACCGTTGGCAGAACCGGTCCGTGGTGGGCACTCGCCAGGCTGGGCGCCCCGAGTTTGAAACCTTCTTACGTCGTGCAGCCGTGGTGACGCGGGCCGCGAAACTAACTGCAGGCCCAAAAGCTGATTGACACCACTAGCTTCGCACGGCACCCACCATCTGCCGCCATCACCAAATCCCAGTAATAAAGGGAAGGTCGTCCTGTACTTAGCATCGCGAAATATGACGGCGCGATCGCGCAGGCCCTACCGAGGGCCGTGTTTTGCAAGCGCGAATACGAAATGGCGTTATAGTGAATCGCAGCGTGAACGAAATGCGCCACGACAACCAACGGCCAAACTGGCTCCGGCGATGGGTCGGCAATCGAAGGCAGCGCCGGCGAATCGACACGGGCGAACATGGATACTTGCTCCGCCGCAACAGTTCGAGTTTAGGGAATTTCTTCGTGGCAGCTGTGCTCGCGGCCTTCATCGCTCTCGTCACACCGGCACTGGCCGGCGTTTCGAAAACCGATCTAACGATTTCTGCTGCGATTAGCCTGCAAAACGCGCTTCAAGATATTGCTCGCCTGTATCACACCGCGAATCCGAATGTGAACGTGCGCTTGAACCTGGGCGCGTCCGGAACGCTGCAGCGACAAATCGAGCAAGGAGCGCCGGTCGATTTGTTTTTGTCCGCAGCCGAGTCGGAAATGGACGGAGTCGAGAGCAAAGGATTGATCCTGCGAGACACACGCAAGAATCTGCTCACTAATTCCGTCGTGCTGATCGTTCCAAAAGGACGTACGGACATCCGCCACTTTCAAGACCTCGCCAAACCTGATGTCAAAGTGATCGCGATTGGGAATCCGCAGTCGGTTCCTGCGGGAAAGTACGCCCAGCAGCTACTGACGCACTTCGGGCTCTACGGCAACCTGACGCCGAAGTTCGTCCTCGCCAAAGACGTGCGCGCCGTGCTTACTTATGTCGAAACGGGCAATGCGGACGCGGGAATCGTCTACGAAACGGACGCGATGACGACGAATCAGGTTACCGTTGTTGCCACTGCACCGCCCGGTTCGCACGAGCCGGTCGTTTATCCGATCGCGGTTCTTGCACACTCGCGAAATACAGCTGCCGCGAAGGCGTTTGAAGCGTTCCTGCTCCGGCCGGAGTCCGCGGACGTCTTCCGGAAGCACGGCTTCCATCCCGTTGCGCACTGAACGCAAAGCACGCAAAGCAAAAGAGACCAAGCTTCGATTTTTCGCTGCGGCCCCGGCCTCTGGACAATCTGGACTGTGCGTTCTGTAGACAACTGATCTCCGTTCGGTCTATTTTCGGTTGCTCCCCCGGAGGCGTGGAAATGAAAGCGATGGTTTTCTCGGAGCACGGCGGGCCAGAAGTTCTGCGCTATACGGACGTGCCGGAGCCTAGCATCGGTCCGAACGAAGTGCTGGTACGCGTGCGGGCATGCGCGCTGAACCATCTCGATTTGTGGATTCGCCGCGGCCTTCCAGGAATTTCCGTCCCGTTGCCGCACATTTTGGGCAGCGACATCGCCGGTGAAATCGCCAGCGTGGGCAATGATGTCGACGGCATCAAGACCGGAGAAAAGGTCGTCCTGTCACCGGGAATTCCGTGCGGCAATTGCGAGCAGTGCGTCGCCGGAAGAGACAGCCAGTGCCGCCAGTACACGCTGTTCGGCTATATGGTTCCGGGTGGTTACGCGGAATACGTGAAAGCGCCGGCAGTGAACGTCGTCCCAATGCCGCAGCACCTCTCTTATGTAGAGGCAGCCGCGCTCCCGCTCGTCTTCGTAACCGCTTGGCACATGTTGATCACACGTGCGAATTTGAAACCGGCGGAAGAAGTACTGGTTCTTGGCGCGGGAAGCGGAGTGGGCAGCGCGGCAATTCAAATCGCGAAAGTGGCGGGTGCGCGCGTGATCGCTACAGCTGGATCGGATGAAAAACTTGCGAAAGCGAAGGATCTCGGCGCAGACGACACGATTCTGCATTCCAAGCATGACATTGCAAACGAGGTGAAGCGGCTGACGAACCGGAGGGGTGTCGATGTCGTCTTCGAGCACGTTGGCGAAGCCACCTGGGAGAAGAGCATTCGGAGTCTTGCGGTGGGCGGACGGCTGGTGACGTGCGGCGCGACGACCGGGTTCGAAGGTAAAATCGATATTCGTTATCTTTTCAGCCGGCAAATTTCCATTCTTGGATCCTACATGGGAACCAAGGCGGAGCTTCTTTCCGTGATGGAACTCGTCCAGCGAAAAGCGGTGAAGCCCGTGCTCGATAAGGTTTTCCCGCTCACGGAAGCAGCTGAGGCGCACGGGCGCCTCGAAAAAGGCGAGCAGTTTGGCAAGATCGTGCTGCGCATTCCGTAATTGGCGGCGCTTTCCGAAGGAGGCGACATGGCGGTCGAATCCGTGGCGAATCGTGGCACGGCTCTCGTCACCGGCGGTACGGATGGGCTTGGGCGTGCTGCAGCTATCATGCTTGCTGCGCGCGGCTATCGAGTGTTCGCCGGTGGACGGAATGCGGAGCGGCGCACGGCGCTCAATCAACTCGCGCGTGAACGCCAATTGTCGCTCGAAACCCTCGAGCTGGACGTTCGCGACGATGTCTCAGTGAACGCATGCGTTTCGGAAATCGAGCGGCGCGCCGGGCCCGTCGATGTTCTGGTGAACAACGCAGGCATTGCCATCGGCGCTGCAATGGAGGAAATCTCGATCGATGATTTGCTGAAGGTCTACGACACGAATGTTTTCGGACTGCTGCGAGCGACGAAGCGCGTTCTGCCGGAAATGCGCCGTCGGCGGCGCGGCCGGATTGTCAACATGAGCTCCATCGCTGGAAAAGTCGCGTCGCCGATTTTGGGTCCGTACAGCTCCAGCAAGCACGCCGTCGAAGCGATCAGCGATTCCTTGCGGCACGAGCTGTATCCCTTCGGGATTTATGTCGCGCTGATCGAGCCGGGCTATATTGAAACCAGTTTGAATCGAACGGCGAACGAGCTTTCATCCGCTTACACACGCGGAGCGCAGGAAAGCCCTTACCGCGGCGTTTACGAGAGTTTCCTCGCCGGATGGGAGAACATTCGCAAGGCTTCGACGGACAGCCCCGAAGATTGCGCGCGAGTGATCCTGCGCGCGATCGAGGAGAATCCGCCACAGCCTCGTTATCTGGTGACGCGTCCGGCAAAGATTGGGGCTTTCATGCGCCGCGTGATGCCGGACCGCATGTTCGACCGCGGAATACGGAAACAATTCGGTCTGGATGATGTTCGCCGCGCGATGGGAAAGGGGACACGCTGATGCGGCGCTTCCGAGATCACGGCATGCAGGCCAAACTTGTGGCCGCTCTTGCACTATTGACTCTGCCGCTGGTTGCGCGCGCGCAGACCGATCCTGCAATGCGCGCGATGAACCAGCCTGTCGCGCCGTTTCATTTGATCGGAAATATCTACTATGTCGGCGCAAGCGACGTTACGTCGGTTCTGATCGTCACGCGTGCGGGCGACATTCTGCTCGACGGAGGTTTCGTCCAGACCGCTCCTCAGATCGAGGCGAACATTCGCAAGCTCGGGTTCAAGCTGTCCGACGTGAAGATTCTGCTGAACAGCCACGCGCACTTCGATCACGCAGGAGGCCTGGCTGAACTCAAGCGCGCGACTGGCGCGCGATTCGTGGCGATGGAAGGCGACGCCGCTCTTCTGGAGCGCGGAGGCCGCGGCGATTTCTATTTTGGCGATCGATCACCGTTTCCGCCGATCAAGGCCGATCGCGTCGTGCACGATGGGGACACGATCACTCTGGGCGGCGTCACGTTGACGGCTCATCTGACGGCGGGACATACGCGCGGGTGCACCACGTGGACGATGACTACGAACGACCATGGCAAGCAATTGCACGTGGTGTTCTTCGGGAGTACGAGCGTTCTTCCGGGTTATCGCCTAGTCAGAAAGCAGAGCTATCCCGGAATCGCCGCGGATTATGAGCGGTCGTTTCGCGTGCTGCGGTCGCTGCCCTGCGACGTTTTTCTTGGCGCGCACGGGCAGTTTTTCAATCTCACGGCAAAACGTGAGGTCCTGGCTCATTCGCCGAAGCAGAATCCGTTCATCGATCCCGCCGGATATCGCGCATATGTCGACAACGCCGACCGTGCATTTACGGACGTGTTGCACCACCAGCAAGCTGATGCAGAATCGCGAGGGTCGCCGCAGCGCGTGCCGGATCGCCGGTGGGGAACAGAAGGCAGCACGGGCCGTAGCGACACTCGATTTCAGTTTAGAACGGTTTCCGACCGGCGGGCGGCGTCCGGCAAGACACAAAAGACGTCGACGCGAATGAGCGAAGCGCCGTGGCGGTCATGCGCGTCGAACATGAATGGCTCGATGCCTTGCGGCGGCGGGACGTGAAGACGCTCAGCCGCATTCTAGGCACAGAATTCATCGACAGCGATTGGCAGGGCGATGCCATCACGCGCGCGCAGTACCTCGCGTACTTCGCGCAGGCGATTGCGCGTCCCTTGACGCGCGTGTCGCAGAACTTCGCAGACACCAAGGTACGCTTTGTCGCAAACGGCGACGCGGCGATTGTCACGGGTGTGGTGCTCACCGAACCAACGCCGGCCGAGAAAACTCCGTCAAGCAAACCGGCTTCGCGCTCGAATGTGATCCGCCGGTCGCGATTTACTGACGTCTTCGTGTGGCGCGATTCACGATGGCAAGCGGTCACCGGGCAGGAAACTCACTTCTGAACATTCGGAGGGGAGAAGCTAGAGGGCAGAAGTAAAACACGAATTCAATCTCTAGAAGATTCACGCAGGAAAAGGCAAATTCAGGACATCCAACCAGCACGTCGCGCGCTACCCTGTGACCTCTGACTTCTACTTTCAGGGATTGGTCACTTGCACGGAAATGCTCGCGAAGCGCAGCGGGACATACCGCTGTTCCCAGGCGGCGTGAACAGAGCTCTCCGCGTATGCATCCGCTGCATCGCGGTTACGAAACTCGATCGCATATGCCCAATTGAAATCGCGCGGCTCGAGGCGGTCGGCTTTCACCCAGATATTTTCAATGCCCGGAACGCGGGTCGCCATGTGCTTCACACCGGCCATGACTTCCTGCTTTTGCGCCTCGGTGACGCCCGGATTCCATTTCACTTCCACCAGGTGGATGATCGTCTTCGGCTGGCCGAAGCGATTCTGCCCGGCGACGTAGCCGCCCGCAAAAAGCGCCGTCGCGCAAAGCATTGCCGCAAGAATTTTCGCCGTATTCGTCATACTGACCATCCTTTTCACGATGGAATTCTGTTGAACAGCAGTGGCGCGCCCAACTTTGACGTATAGTTCGGGCGATAACGCTCGGTGTTGTAGAGACCCTCGACGTCGACTCTTCGCGCGCCCGATGGCAGACCAGCCAACGGCACCTGCGCATAGCATCCGTTCTGTAGTCCCACCAGTCGCCCGTAGGCGCCGTCGCGAATCAAATCGACCGCGACGTTTGCGTAGGTGATGGCAACGAGCTGGTCGATGGCGTCCGGTTCGCCGCTGCGCAAATCATAGGTCAAATCACTTTCCATGATTTCCTGGCCCGTTCTCGTCTTGATTTGCTCGCCGAGCGCGTGGCCGATATCGATCTTCTTCCGGTGCCCGTATGCGTCCGCCTCGCCGTACTCTTCAACCGAACCTTCCTTCCAAACAGCACCTTCGGAAACGACCACGAGTGAATAATTGCTTGGATTGTTCCGCTTGTCCTCCAAGAGCAGTTTGCACAGGTGATCGAGATCAAATTTGTACTCGGGAATCAGGCATCGTGCGGAACTAACGTACGCCGTGTAGAGGGCTGTGAACCCCGCGTCGCGCCCGAACATGCGGAACACGCCGATGCGCTCGTGCGAGCCGAGCGTGGTCCGCTGGCGCGTTATCAATTCCTTCGCGCGCGTGATCGCCGTCGAAAAGCCGATGCAGTACTCGGTGCCTTGAACGTCGTTGTCCATCGTCTTCGGAATTGCGATCAGCGGAAAACCTTTGGAATCCAGCATCGAAGCAAAGCTGAGGGTATCGTCGCCCCCTATCGCCACGAGGCAATCAATTCCAAGCCGCTCGAGATTTTTCAGAACAATAGAAGTGAAATCGTAGTATTTGCCGTCGAAGGGCAGCGCCTTCAACTCGCCTTTCGAAAGATATTGCGGCAATTTCCCTTCGGTCATTTTGCGTGGGTTCGTGCGCGACGTGTGCAGCACCGTGCCGCCGGTCCGATCGATCGTTCGCGTGTTCTCGCGGGTGAGCGGCCGGATGTACGTGAGGTCCGCCTCCAGTGCGGGGTTCATGTGCGTCAGCCCTTCCCAGCCGCGGCGTATGCCGACCACGTCGCTTCCAATTTCGCTCGCGCGGTACACCACGGACTTGATCACTGGATTCAGCCCGGGCACGTCTCCTCCGCCCGTCAGGATTCCGATTCTCTTCTTCCCGTACATTGGGCCTGTCTCCTTACCCCCTCAACTTCCGCATTCTTTACAGCAGTTTGTACACGATTACCGAGCGACGTCAGAATCGTTCTGTTTTTCGCTCCGTGAGATCGCGCTGCGAGACAAGCTTGCAGCGCGCCGGCGGAAAGGGTGTCATCCAGCTGACCATAGTACACAGATTCCCAGCGGGCCGAGGCCCTCGGTTCGGCGACGTTCACGGAACGCGCCGAGATGAGCGCCGTCACACCTGCGTTTTGTGCCGAGGGCTATTGCTTCTCGGTGAAAGTGATCGAAGCGCGCGTGGTCGCCCAATCCATGTGCATCGTGCAGGTCGCCCCGTGCGGTATATAGGAAATCGTAAAATTCTCGACCGATGACGGCAGCATGCTGACCTTCATCTGGTAGCGCCCCAGTTCATATTGCTGGCCGGGATAGGGAATGCCCCATTCGCCCGTCTTCTTGCTGATAATCAGCTTCCATTGATCGGGATTGGGAATTGCAAAGATGGTGTAATTGCCGGCGGGGACCGACTTTCCGTCGACTTCGAGATTGGCGGTGGTTTGGAAAGTCGTGGCCTCCTGTGCGCCGGCGCGCCAGGGTTTGTCGTATGGATCGATACCGCCAATCATCTTGCGCCCTCGCAGTCGCGGGCTGGAGTAGCTGGTGTTAATGGTTTTTCCATCCTGAAACGCGCAGCTTGCGCTCGCGGCCGGGCTCAATTTGTCCGGAGTCCTCTTCTGAGCATGTGCCAGGGCACTTGACATCCCGATTCCAAGAACGAGTACGGCACTAGAAACAATCAACCTTCGCATGTCTCTTTCTCCTTCGCCTCTCGAATTTGAGCTGACTGGCCCCGCGAACAGTCGCATGCCCCGATGCGAACGATCGATTCTACAACAATTGCTCTTTGCGGAAGGCTTGTTGACGAAGCGGGCATTCGCCACAGACTGCGGACGATTCCGGAAGCTGTGGAGATCACGCGCGTGCAACTGAACGGCGGCCCGTCAGGAAGGAAGCTGCACTTCGACGTCGAGGCCGTCGAGCGCCGGTCGGATGCGGCGGATCACTTCGCTGGCCCACAGCTTCTCACTCAACAGTACCAGCGAACCATCCTCAAAATTGCACACGGCGCAAAAGGCATACTTGGAAAATACGTCTTTGTACGCATCCACACCATGCCGAGCTAGTTCGCCTTCGACCTCCGGATCGCCCGATTCCACCAGCGCTCCAGCACGCGCGCCGAACGTCTCATTCTGAAAACGGTCGACCAATTCCTGCAATGGAGCCTGCACGAGCGCCGGAATTACGATCGACCGCTGGTTCGCGTCCCGATAGCTGATGTGATGCCGGTCGCAAAAATCGCGGACGCGATCCAGATGGCTGAAGAAATCGAGCCCCCATGTCTCATTTGCCGCCGTTGAACGCAGAACGCGGCTCCAGATTTTCGCCGCGTCCAACCCGCGCACCGGCTCTCGATTTTCATCGGCCTGTCCCAATTCCAGGCCGATCGCCCGGACGTCCGGACCCAAATCGAGAGGCTCCACTTCCAGCAGATAAAGTGACATGACGTTCTCTCGGATTTTGCAGATTTGAATGCGAGTGCAACGTGCGGGTGCGAACCGAACCGCCAGTCCTAAACGTAAACTATTCGGCAGATGGAGTCTACAGGCAGCCTACGACCCAGCCTCGCGGAACTTCATCCTGAATTCCGCCGATTGTTTGCGGACTTCAAGCCAATCGAAAAAGGCATCGGGAGTTTCCAGCCAGATGGCAAACCATCGCGCGATCTCGTTCTTTTCTTCGCGCTTTGCCTCATCCACCTTCTGATTATGCGCGATCATCTCTGCTCGGCGGCGCCCCAGTCGCGCCACTTCGCGAACACGCTCGGCGGCTGCCGGCTCTTTCAGCCCCTCGAATTTTCGCAGCAGCTCGTCCAGCCGGACGATGCACATTTCGGCCTCTTCCAGATCGGCGAAATGAAGCAGCTCCCTAAATTCTTCCTCGTATCGATCTTCCGTCTCCTCACGCGCAGACCAGGCTACGCGCAATCCAGCGGCTTTCAGGACGCTTGCCACATAGTCCGCCGATGCGCGCGCCGAGGGGCCCGCCTGTGCGATCATCCGGCGGCAGATCTCGTCCACTTCGGCCTGCGTGAAGCGCTCGTGTCCCATCTCGTTCGCAATTTTCAGGATGAGCGATTTCTTCGTCGGGTTCCGGGCGGCGTCTGAATCCGTCTTTGAGGGGGCAGCCATTAATTCCTGTTCTTCCTGTCGTGAGGGTCGTTCTGCTCGAGTTGCAGCGCATGGCGCAGGCGGTTGACGTTGCGGTCGTGCTCCTTCAGCGTTTTGCTGAAGTAATGCCCGCCTTGCGCGTTGGCCACGAAATATAGGTAGTCTGTTTTCGTTGGATCGAGCGCGGCTTTCAGCGACGCTTCGCCCGGATTCGCAATCGGGCCCGGCGGCAGCCCGCGGTGCTCGTAGGTGTTGTACGGCGAATTGATCCGCAGGTCCGCTGGATGGACATCATGTTCAGCGACGCCTTTCAGCTCAAACGCGTATTGCACCGTGGGATCGCACTGCAAGGCGTATCCCAGCCGCAAGCGATTGTAGAAAACTCCGGCCACGAGGGGGCGCTCGTCCGAATTCCCCGTCTCGCGCTCCACTAGCGATGCGATCGTCACCACCTGCTCAATAGACATTCCCTGCGGCAGCGCTCGCGAGTTTCCCGGATCGACGCTTTCCCAGACCGAACGAAAATCCGCCACCATGCGCGCCACGACTTCTTCGCAGGTAGCACGTCGAGTGAATTCGTAAGTCGACGGGAACAGAAAACCCTCGAGGCTCTGCGCGTGCGGCGCGAGATCGGCGATCAAGGCCGTGTCGTGCGCTGCAATCAGGAATTCGCTACGGCTGCAAACGTGCTGCTGATGCAGCTCGTTCGCTATGTCGTACATGGTCCAGCCTTCGGGAATAGCGACGTTGTGAACAAAGATCTGCCCCTTCGCGATCTTCCAGAAGACGTCGCGCGAATTCACGGGCTGATCGATCAGGTATTCGCCTGCTTCCAGAGGCGCGCGATGGTGCCATTCACTGAAGAGCAGGAAGGCCAGCCGGTTGCGAATCACGTCGCGACGCGCAAGGATTCCCGCAATCTGCCAGCGCGAACTGCCGTGCGGAACGTCTACGAACACCTTGTCCGGCCGGTGGCCTCGGTACGGTTTATCAATTTGGATCTCCAGCCAGCCGGCTGCGGCCCCTATCGCCGCAATTGCCAGAAGAGCTAGCAGTCCTAGACGCCGCATCATCGGTCAGTGCGTCTCCGTTGTTGCGCGGGCATTCGGATTCCGCCGTTCCAGATACTCTCGCAACAGAATTGCCGCAGCGAGATCGTCCAACGGGCCACCTCTTCGCGCCTTCGAAGATATTTCGTCCGCTATCTGCTGCGCCTGCCAGGAAGTCAGCCGTTCGTCCACCAGTTCTGTTTCGATGCCTGTTTCTTTCATCAATCTTGCCGCAAATCGAGCCGTTTCGGCCGCCATTTCGCCCGCTGCGCCACTCAAATGCAACGGGTGTCCGACAATGACACGCCCAACCGAATTTTCCTTGCAAATTTGTCTGAGCCGCTTCAGGTCCGTGCGGCGGTTGACGCGAAGAATCGTGGCAAGCGGGCGCGCCGTAAGTCGCAGTTCGTCGGAAAGCGCCAGCCCGATCTTTCGCCGTCCGTAGTCAATGGCCAGGATCCGCCGCGGGTTGGATTCGTCCGTCACGTGCGAAGGTGGCCGCCGGGCGCCTAACGGCTCAATGACAATCACTGCTCCTATTATACGCGTTTGAGAACACGCGCTGGAAATGGCAATCGTTGCATGGGCCAGGTTGGCACACGGGTAAGGGCATCTTAGCGACTGCCGATCGTACTCCGTTGGTTGCCAATCGCATCACGGTCGCCTATTGCTGAAAAATTTGCACTTCCGCTGGCGCGCCGCTTGCTTCGTTGATGAAGTAGATCTCCATCCCGTTAGTCACAAGCACTGTGTTCGGCCCCATTGTGCCGGTGCCGTCAGAATTGACCGCCAGCGCCGAATTGATCGGCGCACCGAGCGACAGTCCGCTCGAAGTGCTCGTGTCCTCGATGCCGGTCAGAGTGCCCGATGAAATCGTGGCGGCTCCGGAAAGATCGGGGGCCGTATCGTCGGCCGGCTCTCCAGTGCCAAAGAAGAAGTTGCCGGAAAGGGAGCTGTTGCCGTACGTCGCCGCTGGCTGCGTGTCCATGACGCCCAGGCTCGCCGCCGAATCCGTGCCGATGCAAAACGCAGCCACGTTGTCGAATGGATTCGTCAGGTAGCAGATGGGAGAAGTTGCGCTACTCGCGCCGGTGACGGCCAGTCGCCCGGAGGCCAAAGTAAATGCGTAGGTTCCTGAAACGCTTTGATTGCCTGCGGCGCCGACGGCATAGCTATCCAGCTGTCCCGATACCGTCCCGCTTACGCTGCTTCCTGAGAAATTCAGTAGCCCGATTGCGGCAGACGCGAGTCCCGCCGAGCTTCCAGTCGTGCGAAAGATGTAAGTGGGCGCTATGGACGCTGGCGTGAATGACGAACTTGTTGCAACGGCGCGGCCCGCAAACACCGGTCCGTCGCCTGGCAGGTCGAACGAGACGATGAAAAACTCTGACGCATTGATGACATAGATCACTACGTTTGCGTTGTCGACCGACTTCCCCGGAATCTGGATGGTGGCGTTGCTGATTCCGTCGAGCCGCGCAAGCGGCTGGATCGTTCCAAAGTTATCCGCCGACCCGGTGGAAATGAACGAATGCATGGAGCCGCCATCATTCGCGTCGAGCCACGGGTTCGAGAGTGTCCCACCGTTCTCCGCGAATGAACCAGCCAACGAATAGTGCGTGAGCGGCCCGCTCGTGTTCTCCCATCCGTCCACGCCGATCGCGTAATTCGATGCAAGGGCGCTGAGCGAAAACGCGGACAGATCCTGTTGTCGCAGGATGCCCCCTGCATGTTCCTGACTTGAGGATTGCTCGTTGGCGAAAATGATGTTTCCTCGGGACGCGACGCCTGCGCTGGCGCCGCCAAGGGAGAATTGAAATGTGAACGTGCTGTCGTTGAACTCGTCGGTCAGTGTAAGGCAGCCACGATTGTCGGCACCCACCGAATAGGAACTCGACGACGCAACAATGTTGTTTGTGTAGGAATAGTTAGAGAACGGGTTGAATTGGTCTTGGCCGTTTGTGATTTTGCCCGTGCCGTCGGCGCCAAAACTGGCAGCGAACAGCATTGGCGTTGCTGTGCTGCCGGTTCCAACCCAGCCTCTCAGCATGATCGCGTACTGTCCATTGAGTTCGCTTTCGCTACCACCCGTTCCGCAAGCCGTCGCGCCATCGAAAATTGTGAAGGTGTCCGAGTCGGATTTCGTGGGATCGGATACTGAGCTGGCTGTGAGAGTGGCCGTGTTATTCGGTGCCGCCGTCGCTGTTGCCGGTGGCTGGTATTGCAAATCATTTCCAACGAGCAGCGAAATTGTGCCACAAGCGGGCGAGCATGGTATTCCGTTGGCTGTTAAACTCCACGTTACTCCCTGACTGTTTGGATCATTCTTGACGTTTCCGTAGAACACTATCCAGGAATACCTGCTACTGCTCGCTGCGAGCTGCGTGACCTTGTTCTGAATCTGGACGGAAATCGCTTCCACCGTGATCGGTAGGGAAGCCGATTTCGACGGAACCGTCGTCGACGTCGCGATCACTTCGACGGTGATGTTTGCGGCCGGCGGCGTCAACGGTGCTTTGTATGCTGCGGATGTTCCTGTCGCGCCCGTCAGGGTCCCGCAGGCAGTGCCGCCGCAACCCTCGCCGCCTAGTGACCATGTTACATCGCCGACGCTGAAGCCGTCACTGTTTGCAGCCAAAGCCGTGATGTTCAGCGTCTGTCCAGCTTCCACGGTTTGCGGGCCATTGGGACTCGTGATCGTAACCGTCACATTCGGAGTGCTGCCGCAGCCGGCGGATAAAATGCCGGCGCAAAGAGACACCATTGCGCAGAGGACCGCAAACGTGCTTTTCATCGGTGCGCCCCTTCGAATCGGACCGCGCCTGGGGTCGGAGACGAATCCTGCGTGAGCATGGCCGGGCCCGGATTCTGCTTTTTGAAGACAACATCCGCCGTCAGTTCAGCGGGGGATACCTGATACCCAATCACGCGATGTCTGAATGGCAACTGGACACTAACTGTGACGGCCAGCGATTAATCGTGGTTTCACAGGATCCGCGAGGGAGTTACACGGGCCAAACGGACCGCCCGCTTTTTTTACGTTGCTCCGAGGGGCACACCACCTCAGGGCTTTTCAGGGGCGCGCCCGCGTTCGCCATCCGACCATGCGCTCCAAAGCCCTTGCGTTTTCATTTGCTGCTCGAGGCCCGTCTTTTTCAACAACTGCTCGATCTCCACTCGCGTTTGCCGCGGACCAATCCGCCGCTCGTCATTCGCCAGCGCGTACGTCGTAAGCGCGGCTATCGCGACTTGTTTCTTCAGCGCTGCGATATCCACTTTGTCGTACGTGTCGGACGACGCGTGATAATTCAGCATGTAATTCGCGGGATCCTGGTTCGCAACGAGCGTCGGCACACCTTCCAACAGAAAATCGAAATTGTCCGTATCGCCTTCCGCATCGAAAGTGAAATCCCGCGCTCCAAGCTGCCGCACTGGTTCGAGAGCCTCGCGAACCGCTGCCAGCGTGTCGCTCCGTCCGCCGAGCGAGTAGCCCGTGACTCGTCCGTCCCCGCTGTCGAATATCACTGCCGCAACCATTTGATCCAACTCGCTGCGATGCGTCCGCGCATATGCCCGCGAACCGAGCATCCCCTGTTCCTCGCCGGTGAACAGCGCGAAGCGGATGGACCGCCTCGGCACGCTTCCTGTTGCGCGCAACGCGCGCGCCGCATCGATCACCATCGCGGCATTGCAGCCATCGTCGAGCGCTCCGGTGCCAAGCTCCCACGAATCGAGATGCGCTCCAAGGAGCACGAACTCATCCGGCTTCTCGCTCCCACGAATCTCCGCAACCACATTTTCCGATTCGACCGGTCCCGTCACGTGATTCGGCATTTCGAACTGAACCCGTACCGGCTCACCCGCCGCCAGGAAGCGCGCGATGCGCAGCGCGTCCTCCCGCGCGACGATCGCTTGTGGTAAGTCTTCGAGCTTTCCGTCAACGCTGCTCGTATGCCTGTAAAGCAGCAGGTTTGGCCGCGTCGACATCCAGAAGATTGCCGCGGCTCCAGCTTTCTTAGCGCGCGCGATGATTCCCGGCGCAATCGCGTACTCATTCTCGAGGTCATCCCACGTGACCAGAATCTTTGAGTGCACCAGCACGATAGCGCCGTTCGCCGAGGTACCTGCCTTCGCAAATGCCGCGGCATTCCCGTCGCCGACGTCGATAATGCTCGCCGTGATGCCGCCCGCCGGCGTGGGGGGTGACCACCCCGTCGAGACGAGCCTTACAGCAAAGGGCGCGGGGGCCAGCACCTCGACGCGCGTTTTTCCCTCCGACCAGCCCACAGGAATCGTGAATTTCTCTGTGTGGACCTCGTCGACTCCTGCGTGCTGGAAGGCCTCGACTGCCCATCCGGTCGCCTTGTCAGCGGCCTCCGATCCGCTCACGCGTCCGCCAATGGTGTCCGTTAGATAGCGGAGATTTTCCGCCAGCGGTGAAGGACCTTCGGCCGCCTGAATTACCTGCGGTGCAATCTCCGCGCACGATCTTCCTGGTGCGCAAACGGCGCCGCTTGAAGGAGGTTTCAGCTTGGAAAGCGGCGTCTGCTGCTTTGGGATGATCTGCGCGCGAATAACGCCCCCGAACGCCAGCACTGCCCCAACCGCCGCGATTGCGATTCCAATACGACTCCTCACAATGGTCTCCGCCGACCTCTGGCGTTTGGCATTATATCCGCGCGCGCGATGACCGTCCCGCAAACGTGGGATTCGATACCGCTGACTATGAAGCTGCGGCAAAGGCCGGCAATGACTGCCGGGGCAAAGGAGTCATTGTTTCGGTGGCGGACATCCTGATTTGCGCGATCGCCTTGAACCGGGACTGGCATATTTTCGCCACGGGTCCAGACTTTTGGAAGTATGCGCGAGCCTGCCAATCAAGTTAGACGCGCCGCGCGTATAAATAGCCGGAACGCACTGGAGGCGGTTACGCTTCCGTGGCGCCTGCGCCAGTCAGCGTGAGCCGTAAGCCGAAGGTTCGGGCAGCATCACCGGCGAAGCGGATGTAACGTAGGTTTGCGAGATTCGGTCGTGCCAGGTGAAGCGGTCCTCGTCCCACAACGCCCAGAAATAACCGAGCGCGAGGGTGGCGGCCGAAAGCACGTATCCAAAACTGCGCCATAGAAGTTGCCGGGTGTCCGGCAGGGTGCCGTCCATGGCCACCACCGTAAGTCCGCGAAGTTGCATTCCCGGGGTCGAACCAGCCATAGAGGTGAAAACGACGAAGTAAAGGCTGTAAATCAGGCCTACCACAGCAAGATAGATCACGGCGTCTGCCTTCGCGATGACGATCTCGCCGCCCAGCGAACGGAACAGTGCGGCGAATCCGACGCAGGTCAAGGCAAGCACCGCAGCGTCAATCGCGCCCGCGGCGCGGCGTTCCGCCAGCCCGCCCACAGGAACCAGCGGGCTTTGCGGGTGCGACCGATCGCCCACAGAAAAATCCAATTCCGGCTGGATGCAGATTTCTACTCGTTGCGGCTGGCGAGGGCGCGGATTCCTGATGTGCGGGCGCTTCGGCGGCTCTTCCGGTTCAACCCGGGGCTGGAGCGAAATCTTCTGGTAAATCGGAAGCTCCGATTGCGACTCGTCGATCTCGTGCGGATCCCGTCGCGCGCGATACTCCCGCAGCCTTCGCGACACTTCTCGACGCCATTCGGGTTGTTCGTCCGCGTCGGCTTGCGCACCGATGGTTACAGTTTTTGGAATGGGAACGGAATTTTCTTCTTCGGATGAGGATTCGCAGACAGAACATCCTAAGTTCTGTCTGAGCAGCAGAGCGCCACACTTCGGGCAGATTCGAATCACTGGTCGGTTTTGCGCCGCGGAGCTCCCAGTGGAACGCTTGCATAGTACCACGTCGCGTCTCCATAGCCACGCGCGCTTGCGAGCTGCCCGTCGCGTATCAGGCAACGCGTCTGTCGTCCTCCGACTCTCAACGATTTCGCGCCCGCTATGCCGCGAACCGGCCGCCTCCGCATTGCGGGCGCCAACATCGCGTGTTACGCTCGCGTTTCCTGTTGCGGGGCCATGTCATTGACGCGTTCAACCAATCGGTGATGCCGAAACCAAGACTCCCGCTCTTGGTTCGCTGGCTTGCTTCCGCCGCGTTTTTCGTCATCCTCTTGCAGGTGCATCCACTTTTTGGACAAACCACTAGGCCCGTTTCCAAATTTTCCCAGCCGGGCGGCCTGGTGACTCTCGAAGCCGACCGCCAGGGCGGCCAGCTCGGCAAGGCTTATTATGCTGATGGCAGCGTCGACTTGATTTACCAGGGCCTTCGCATCCGCGCCGACCACGTCCAATGGAACCAGCAAACCGGCCAGGTTTCGGCGCGAGGTCACGTTCAGCTCGATTACCTGACGCAACACGTCGAAGCCTCGGACGCCGAATACAATCTGCGCACCGGCCGTGGAACGTTTCACAACGTCCGCGCAACCTTCGCGCTGCAGCGCCGCCCCACGCCTACGCTGCTCGTCAGCCCCAATCCGCTTTACTTCCAGGCAGAGGAAGCCGAGCGCCTGAACGACACGACGTACACGGTCCGCAACGCGTGGCTCACCGTCTGCAATCCGAATCATCCGACCTGGAAATTCCACGCGCCGTTCGCGCGGGTCGATCTTCAAGAGTCCGTTCATCTTGAAAACGGCAACTTCCGCGTTTTCTCGATTCCGGTGCTCTATGTGCCGTACGCTACATTTCCAGCCGAAAAGCGCCGCAACTCCGGCTTTCTGATCCCGCAAGTCGGCGACAGTTCGCGTACCGGTTTCATTCTCGGCGAGTCCGTGTACTGGGCTCCCGTAGACTGGGCCGACGCGACCATCGGCAGCACTTACTACAGCAAGCGAGGCTTCGGTCAGCGTGCCACCATTCGTATGAAGCCCTGGGAAAACGCGAATTTCGAAGCCGAATATTACGGCGTCATCGACCGGGGCCTTGAACAGCCGGCGGGTCCCTCAATTCCGCAGGGAGGCCACGAAGCCCATCTGCTTTTTACCGCGATGTTGCCCGATAACTGGCGCGCGGTTGCTGACCTTGACCAGCTCAGCTCGCTCACGTTCCGTCTCGCGTGGTCTGAAACGTACATTCAAGCCGTCAACTCGGAAGTGCACAACACGGCA
>JBOGNK010000093.1:0-42011 GCA_050747085.1 Candidatus Acidiferrales bacterium | reverse complement strand
GAGAACACTCGCGCTCGCCGAGGTGAATCACGTTGCCGGCTTTGTCGCCCAGCACCTGAAACTAGATGTGCCGCGGGCGCTCGATCAGCTTCTCCATGTACACATTAGGACTGCCGAAGGCCTGCTGAGCCTCCGTCCGGGCAGTCTGAAACGCGGGAATCAACTCCCGCTTGGTGCGGACGATCCGCATGCCGCGCCCGCCGCCTCCCTCCGCCGCCTTGATCATGAGCGGATAACCGACCTCGGTGGCGACCTTCTTGGCCGCGTCCTCGTCCGGGACAAGTCCATCGCTGCCCGGAATGATGGGAATGCCGGCGGCGGCCATTTCGCGGCGCGCCAAGTCTTTTTCGCCCATCATACGGATGCTTTCGGGCGAGGGGCCGATGAATGTGATGCGCGAAGCTTCGCAGACCTCGGCAAAGTTGGCGTTCTCGGAAAGAAAGCCGTAGCCCGGATGAATCGCATCCACGTCTGCGATTTCCGCAGCACTGATGACCTGGGGAATGTTGAGGTAGCTATCCGAGGACCGAGGCGGACCTATGCAGATCGCTTCATCGGCGAAGCGAACGTGCAGCGAGTGCCGGTCCGCCTCAGAATAAATCGCGACCGTTCGAACGCCCAGCTCACGGCACGCGCTGAGAATGCGGAGCGCAATCTCGCCCCGGTTGGCGATGAGAATTTTTCGGAACATCGGCTCAAAATGAAGTTACTTGCGGCGATGCGGACGGATACCGAAAAGCGGTTGGCCGTACTCGACCGGATGGCCGTTCTCGACGAAAACCCGCGCCACTTCGCCCGCTGCGTCCGACTCGATCTCGTTCATCAATTTCATCGCTTCGATAATGCAAAGCACCTGGCCCGCTTCCACGCGCGAGCCGACGGAAACGAATGCGTCGGCTCCGGGATTGGGAGCGCCGTAGAACGTCCCCACGATTGGTGACTTGATAATGTGGAGGTCTTCCGCAGGGGCTTCGGCCGCCGGGCGAACAGGCACGGCATGCGCCGACTCGTGGACGGGAGCTATGACCTCTGTCGTAGAAGCTTGCGGCACTACCGCCGCGCGAGCCAAAACCGGACCGGCGGCAGATGATTTGCGAAGCCGAATGCGAACGCCATTGCGTTCATACTCAAACTCTTCCAGATCGTGCTTCTGCATGAAATCAAGAATGCGCTCGACGTCCGCGAGATCGACTCGCTGCGCATTTTCGGAGACTTTAGCGCTTTTGGGCATTTAGAGTTCGAAGAGTTCCCGAGAAGCTGTGGTCAAAACCTGGGCGCCATGTGGCGCCACTACGACATCGTCCTCGATTCGAATCCCGCCAAGGCCTTCCACATACACGCCCGGCTCGACCGTCACCACCATGCCCGTTTCCAGGCAGGTGGACTCACGCCGCCCGAGACGTGGCAGCTCGTGAACTTCGAGCCCGAGACCGTGGCCCGTGCTATGCGTGAAGAAGTCCGCGAGATTGTGCCGCTTCAGGACGTCTCGTGCGGCCTTATCGACCTTCCCCGCCTCTACACCAGGCCGAATTGCCGCTTTTGCCGCCTCTAGCGCAGCGAGGACGGCGTTGTACATTGCCTTTATCTTCTTTGGACAGCGCCCCAGGAAGACCGTGCGCGTCATATCACTGCAATAAGCGCGGAGTATAGCACCCTGATCGAGCACCACCAACTCGTTTTTCATCAGCGGCTTGGCGGTGGGATGGGCGTGCGGCCACGCTGAGCGCGCACCGGAAGCAACGATGGATTCGAAGGATGGGCCTGCTGCGCCCATGGTACGCATCCGATAGTCGATCTCGGCGGCGATCACGGTCTCTGGAACGCCGGGCCTGAGCACCGGCAGCACTTGAGCAAATACATCGCTGATCAACTGCGCGGACGCCGCCATTCGCGAGAGTTCGTCGTCGTCCTTTATGGCCCTCAGACGCTCAACCAGGTTGTCGGCGGCGATCCAGCGAAGCTTCCCGGCCGCGTGCGTCTCAATGGCCACCTTCTCGCCGACCGTAGTCTGCCCAGGAGAATAGGCCAGGCTCAGACGGCCGCGCTGGCGCATCCTCCGCAGTTCTTCTCCTGCGGCGCGAAGGAGACCGTGCTTGGCGATTTGCACGCGAGCAGATGTTACTTCCTGGCGAGCCTGCAGCGTGTAGCGACTGTCCGTAATGAGGATGGTGCGGTCGCGCGTAACAAGCAGCAAACCTGCGCTGCCGCTGAAACCGGTGAGGTAAAGAACGTTGGGCAGGTGCGCAACCAGCACCGCATCGGCGCGAACCTCGCAAAAAGCAAACCGGAGCCGCTCGATCCGGCTCCGGTGTGAAGGTTTCTGTTGTGGTGTCGCGTCCAGGCTAACCAGGTCTCCGAACCAGTCTGCCTTCTTACCTTAGCCGGGCAAAATCCGCGGCGTCAAGAAGAAGAGCAGTTCCTGCTCCGAAGAGTTTACAGTCTTGTGCTTGAACAGGTTTCCGATCACCGGGACGCTCCCGAGGACCGGAACCTGCTGCACATCCGTCCGTTGGGTCGAAACCATGATTCCGCCGACGACTACCGTCGCGCCATCCTTGACGGTGACGCGCGTTTGAGCCGACTGCGTGTCGATGGCAGGGATCCCTTGAACTCGCGGGATCGACTGGTCGATCTGATCGTTCTCGATGGTCACGTCCATGTAGATTGTGCCGTCCGCGGTGATCTGCGGCGTGACGTCGAGTTCAAGAACGGCGTCCACGAACTGGACAGAGACCGTGTTGTTGACGATCGTCTGCACCGGAATCTTCGTACCTTGCTTCACAACGCCCTTTTCGTTGTTCTGCGTGAAGATCGTGGGCTTCGACAGAAGTTTGCCGACGCCTCTTTCTTCCAACGCATTGAGCACCGCATCGAGGGCGAAGTTCGTCGACTGGAACAAGTACGAGATACCGCTTGTTGGAACGCTCGATCCAAGATTCGTGAGCAGCGGGACTTGGGCGTAAGACGGGGTGCCGGGCGTAGGCGGAGTGGGCTTGCCGACCTGGTATGGTGGATTCGGGAAGTAGGCCTCGGAAGCGCCCACACTCGTGGTTCCGCCAAACGTGCTAACACCGCCGCCGGTTAACCCCGCGGCGCCCAGACCAAGCATGCTGCCGAATTCACGATCGAAAGAACGGTTGGCCGCCACGACGCGCGCTTCGATTTCCACCTGACGCGACTTGCGGTCAAGCTGTCGAATCAGATTGTCGACGATCGGGAATA
The DNA here is from genome assembly GCA_050747085.1 of Candidatus Acidiferrales bacterium. GTDB lineage: Bacteria > Acidobacteriota > Terriglobia > Acidiferrales > UBA7541 > Palsa-295. The sequence goes on along the minus strand of JBOGNK010000093.1, from coordinate 38,789 downwards.
CTGCCGGAACGTCGCTGATCACGAGCGTATTTGAACGGTCATCCGCCAGGATCTGGCCGCGCGACGACAGGAATTTCTTGAGCATCGTGGCCATGTCTCCGGCCTTGGCGTAGCTCAGGACGCGAGTCGTCGTAACCACCTCGGCAGCTTCGGCTTGCGCCTTCGAGAGATCACGCTGCTCTTCCGCTTCCTTCTTGATCGTTTCGCGCGTAGCGATGCGCAAAACGTTTCCGTCGAGCTGCTTTTCGAGGTCGTTGTTGCGGAGGACGATTTCCAACGCCTGATCCCACGGCACGTTGTCGAGAACGATCGTCAGTGTGCCCTTTACGTTGGGATCCACCACGACGTTCAAGCCGCTGATTTCGTGGACCAAGCGGAAGAAATCCTGTAGATCGACGTTTTTCAAGTTAACAGAGATTGGTTCGCCTGTGTATCTCGGGTTCGACTGAATCCCAGGCGTCGAATAATCCGCGGACGCGGTCGCACTTGCTGCAGGATGGCTCGGCGCAGCAGTGTGTTCCGGTGTCGATCCGGCTGGACGATCTAACCCAGCAGCAGCTTTGACCGTCGCGGCAGCGGGCTGCTCGTGCGGTTTGGCTGGAGCCGGGATTGGATCTGCCAGGCTCAGAGATTCGTGCACCAAAGTCGCGGGAAGCAAGGTCGCAGACACTGATACGGGCTCTGAAACTGGAGGAGTCACGGGGACCTGCTTCGGAGCAATTGCCTTAGCCACGGACACGTTTGCCGCAGCCTCGGCAGGCAGAGGCTTCGCCGGCGCAGGAGAAAACGCGACGGTAACATCGCCGCCGTTCTTCGTGATGTTGTAGGAAGCCGCCTCGCGAAGGTCAATTACAACCCTGGAAACCTCAGGGGTGAATTGCGCAACCCGGACGTCACGGACGGGATCGAGGTTGCTGGGAATATGCTTGACCGACGTGCGCAGGCGCGCGGCCTGGAAGTCCAGCACCAGGCGATCCGGATTGTGCAGGCTCATCGTGTGATAGGTCAACGAAGCGGAGCCGACGATGCTGACTTCCGTCGCGTTGCCTTTCTGTGCGAGAAGCACTTGCCGGATAGACGGGGCCGTGACTGGCTCGACGTTCGCTGTCGAAGCCACGGCGGACGCCGGCTTCAGAACAGGAGCGGCCGTCGTTGCGCTCGGTGCAGTATCGACTCGAGACACCGACAAACTTAGCTCATCGGCGTTGGTTCGCTCCACTCGGGGCTGGAGTCCCTCGGCCAATAGCACCTCAAGCCGAACCATCGGCTTGTCGCCGACGGAATATCCGACTTCGCGGTAGCCCTTCACGAGTTCAGACGGCACGACTCGTGCGGCTCCGCCATCGGCAGCCGACACCCCGCTCAGGTCGAGCACATAGAGGCTCTTGCTGGCGCGATAGCTGGTGTATTGGAAAGGCCCGTTGGCTTGCGCTTCCAGCCGGACGGCCTGCTGCCCCACCGCTGCTGTCACATGCACGACGGGCGCATCACCCGCCAGCAGCGCTCCATCCGTTATGATCAGACCGGCCGCTACAATGGCAGCGAGTCTCCACGCGCGCGACATGATCCTCATTGCTACTCTCCTGCATTCGGGTAGATTCGCTTTGTCACTAACCGCTCGACAGGCTTCCCGAAGGCATCTTTTGAATTTTCCTTAAAGGTCACTCCATCCAGGCTGATCTTTTCCACATCACCGTCGTACAGACGGTCCCCCACACGGACAAAATAAATTCGGTCATCTGGATTCGAGACAACAGCAAGCATTCCGCTTGGTGCTTCCACCGTTCCGGCAACGCGAACCGTTGCGACCACCAAGCCGCCGACGCCGGGCGGCAAATGCTCGCCCGTAGTCTTACCGCCGGCAGAAACTTCAATCAAAGGAGCAAACGGATCGCGCCGGCTGATAACGGGTTCGACGGCTACGGCTGGCGCTTGTGCAACGGGAGCAGCGACAGGCTTCGGCACTGCTGGTTTGTGCGCGACGGCTGTGGCCGCGTGCACCGGTTTGTGCGTGACAGGTGTGCGCACAGGCTTGCGCGTTTCTGGTTTGCGAATGGTTTGTGCCGTTAACGGTGCCTTCGCGCGGTGCGAAGAGGTCAAGGGCCGCGCCAGGTTGGGCTTCAGCGCCGCATGCTTGACTGCCGTGCCAGGTCGTGAGGCGTTGTGCTTGAGCTCGGCATGCTTCACTTCGGCATGCTTTACTCCCGCACGCTTGATGTCGACGTGTTTCACTGCAGGGCTAGCTGGATGCGCCACCGGCGCCCGGCTGACGGGATGGTTCTGCTGCACGCTGGCCGGATGTGCCTGCGCCTGCTTCTGCGGCGGGTTCGCCTGAGCGCTCACAGCGGGCGCAAGACACGCCGCCAACCCCAGCACTGCCCACGTTGCAAAGCTGTTTGCAGTTTTCATCGTTTCCTACCGCCGTCCCGGCGTTTTTGGAGCTGGGGCCTGATCCGCCGCCCCTTGGGTGAAGAAAGTTGTGACCATGAACTCGCCGGTCACCGTGCTTCCCGGAGTAAGGCGAAACTTCGCGCCGGACTCGTGCTTCAGGCCGGAGAGCTTCAGATCTCCGATGTTGATAATTCGGGAGAGCCTGCCCATCTGGGAAAAGAAGTCCAGCACTCCGTAGTACGGGCCGTCGGCCTCGACCTCGAACGGCATCTCGGAGTAGTACTGCTTTGGCGTAATCGGCTTCGCGGCCATGGTACGAATCAATACTCCGGAACTGGCTGCCGCGCGCTGGATCATCAGGATGAACTGGTCCGCTTGCTTGTCTTCGGGGACGATCGTTTGCAGCGTAGCCAATTGCTTCTGCAAGGCGTCCATATCCGATTCCAATTCGGCCTTACGCTGCTTGTATAGCCGCAGGCTTGCAACTTCCTGTTCGAGCGGCTTCAGTTGTGATTGCGCGGTCTGCACGTCGTTGCGAACGCCGGCAATCGGCGATCCGGGAACATAGAACCCGGCGGCCACGATCACGAAGGCCAATGCCACATACAACAGGGCCTGCAGGGGCCACGGCCAATCTTGAAAGCTGCCCATCGGCTACTCCCTCCCCTGCAGCGATGCGCTGCGCAATGCGGGCTTACCTGCTGGCGCCGGCGTCAATCCCGGGCCCGAGGGAGCGCTGTTCGATGCTATCGACGCGGTCATGATGAACGCGAACGTCGGCGTCCCCTTCAAAAGGTCGTTTTCCTTGGTCTCCGTAAACTCCACCTTGTCGAAGTATCCGGATTGTTTCAGCTGCGTGATGAAATTCGCGACAGCGTTGATCGAACCAGCCTCGCCCTGGATATGGAGCGCATCCTGACTTCGCTCCAGGGATGTAAGCCAGACGCTGTCAACCCGAACGACCGTGTTCGCGACCATCTGAAGCAACTCCTGGCCGCCCGTCCGGTTTTTCTGCAATGTTTCGATCACATCGATGCGCTGCTGCAAAACGGTTTTCTGCTTCTCGAATTGCTGCACCTGGGTCTTGATCTGCTCCAGGCCGGCCTTCTCCACACGCAAGGACGCGATTCGTGTATTGGTCTGGTCGAGCTGTTTTTTGTCCTGCATGTAGCTGATGCCCAGGACGGCGATCGCAAAGCCGATCGAGACGAGCAGGAAAACCAACTGGACCGTTGCCTCCAGCGGAACTGCCTGTTTCGTCGTTTTGGGACGTGCCTGACCGAGTAGGTTTATTCGAATCATGGCGTGTCAAAACTCCTCAGCGCGAGACCCATCGCAATGGCCAAGCGCGGCGCCAGCTCACGAAGACGCGATTCGTCATGTTTGCTGGGATTGACGGAAACCTTCCGAAACGGATACAGCTCTTCCACCGGCATTCCGAACTCTTCCTTGAGAAGATCGATCAGCCCAGGCACTCGGGCCGTTCCGCCCGCCACGAAAATCTTGCGGATGTTTTCGCCGCTCGCGGTGGCGCGGAAAAAGTCGAACGTCTTCTGAATTTCCAGAATCAGAATGTCGGAGACAGAACGAAGGATCGCGGCCCGTTGCTCTTCGCTGATGCCGGCCAGCGTCCCGCCCATCTTCAGCTTCTCCGCATCATCGAAGCTCAAATCCAGTTCCTTCTGCAGCGCGTCGGTGTACTGATTTCCGCCGACGGAAACGTCGCGGGTGAACAGCGGCGTCAGGCCTCGGACGATGTTGATGTTCATCACGCTGGCGCCGATATTTAACAGCGCCACAACCTGTGAGGGGTCCGGATCGTAATTCGTCTCAAAGCTGTTCTGCAGCGCGAACGCGTCGATATCGACGACCATCGGGCTCTTGCCCGCCTGCGCGAGCACGTTCGTGTGATTCAGAATTTTGTCTTTTTTCACCGCCACCAGCAGGACGTCCATTTGGTTTTCAGTCGCTTCGAGCAGTTGATGGCTGAGGTTCACGTCGGCGATGTCGAACGGGATGTGCTGGCTGGCTTCCGCCTGAACGCGATCGTAAAGCTCTTCCTCCGTCATCAAAGGCATCGTTACGCGCTTCACGATCACGGAGTGTCCGGAGACCGACGTGGCCACATCTTTCGTCTTGATGCCCTGGCCGTCGAAGATGGATACGATCCGCTCCGCCACCGACGGTGCGTCCATGATGGCCCCGTCAACCACCGTGTCCTGGGCCAATGGCTCCAGGCCGAAGCCGACGAGTTCGTAGCCGTTCTTGGACTTCTTCAGTTCGACTGCCTTGACAGAGCTGGAACCGATGTCCAGACCGATCAGGGATTTCGTACTGCCGAGATTAAACATCGTGCGGCCTCGCTCCTCACTCGCCCGGTTCGCCGGGCGGTGACTCCTCAAACCTGCCTGGGTAATTCCCCCAAGGAACTCTCTCGGAACCCCCGGCCTGCCCCCTCCGAACCCCAGACGGAAAGGCGGCCGTCAATCGCGCGGCCCCTAGTACTGCTACATCCGGAACTGCGCTGCATGGACCGTTTATTACATCCGCAACACAGAGTGTCAACGAACTACGTCCGCGTGTGTGCTCTGCTTGAAACCCCGGTACGAAAGTACAGGTTCGCGAAAAGTACAGGTGAAAGTACAGGTAGGAAAGACTTTGGGCCGCCAGGCGAGCTCGGCGATCGGGCGCGTTTCGCCGTTCGCCCGCTATTTACCTATCGATGAAAAGGTGAAAGGACCGAGTTTGAGAGTGCTGGCTACGTTTACCGGCTGAGCAACAAACAAGAGGAGAAAGCAATTTGTGTCAGCGACAAATTGCGTCTAGTGCAGTCCCACCTGGCCGCGAACCGCATCGATCAATTTGGCGGAATCGTAGCCCACACCATCCTTGAAAACGATCTCGATTTTTTCGATGTCGTTGATGTTTTTCGACGGGTCGCCGTGAATCACAGCGAGGTCCGCTGCTTTCCCGGCGGCAATCGTCCCGATCGCTTCGGATTCACCAAGGAACTCTGCTCCGTTGTAGCTGCCGATCCGCAAAGCCTCGAGCGGCGTGAATCCGGCTTCGACGAGCAATTCGATTTCGCGCTGATCGCCGAACCCAGCCAGGTCGCCGCCGTAGCCCGTCGGATCTTCTCCTGCGAGCAGCAGGCCGCCTTCTTTGACAAACATGCGCTCGAATTCCATCTCCTTCTTAAAGGATTCGCCCGCCGTGTCGCCCCGCGCGCCGGAAGCCACGCGTGCTCGCACGCTAAGGTAATCGATTTGGGCCTGCGGCAACAGCGCGTCGAGCACACGCCGTTCGAGCGGCGGGCGGTTGGGCACGAACGTCTCGAACACCGGCAGAGTGGACGTGACGGCCACATGACGCGCAATCAAATCTTTGATCATCGTCTGCACTGGCGCGCCGTTCAGATCCAGCTTCGCGACTGTCGCGAACGTTTGGGAGTTGCTACAAATACCCGGGACGTGGCCCGGATTGAATTCCGTGTCCACCACAAGTCCGTGTTCCAGGTTGTCGATGCCCAGATCGGCCGCCTGAGTAAAACCAATCGAGCACAGATGACCCGTGATTTTCAGGCCGTGTTTGTGCGCTGCATCGATCGCAGCTTTCAACTCCGCTGGCGTAATATTCATGTACGCCTTGAAAGAGGTGACGCCCTCGCCCGCCCAATAGTCGACCATCCGGGTGGCATCGTCGGGCCCAGTCAGTATGTGCATTTGCGGCGTAAATGCGCCCGCACCTTCCAGGTATGGTCCCGTGACGTTCATCTTCGGTCCGACGGCAAGCCCCGAATCGATCTCTCGCTTCAATTCAAGGTCGGCGTAAGGTTCGATGCTGCCCGTCGTGCGAATCGTGGTCACCCCGGCCGCCAAATAAAGCTTTGGGAAGCTATAAGCCATCTCGTTGTAAACCGGAACGCGCCCGGAGGGATAAAACATATGATCGTGCATGCCGACGAGACCGGGCATCACGGTATATCCGGTTAGGTCGACGATTTTCGCGCCCGCCGGCACGTTCGCTGAACCCGCCGGTCCGACGGATACAATTTTGCGGTGAGCAATGACGATCGTCTGATTGCCGACCGGCGCTGTACCGGTGCCGTCAATCACGCGAACGTGTTCCAGTGCAACCACAGGCGCCAGCACTCGCACGTACTGCATAACCTCCGGCGGAAACAACGACACGGACTGCGCCGGCGCACGGCCAACAAGAAAGGCCCACAAAACCAAGACGGCACCTGCGGCCGACGCGAGCGTCCCGACGAATCGCTTTCCGTTCTGCATTCGCATCTATTTCGCTCCCGTGATCTTCAACTGGCTCCACAGAGCATCGACGCGCTTCTTCGTTGCATCATCCATCTTGATCTCGCCCGGCCAGCGTCCGGCAAAGCCTTCTTCGGGCCATTTTCGTGTGGCATCGATGCCCATTTTCGAACCGAAGTCCTGGCGGCGGGCGGCGTGGTCAAGCGTGTCGACAGGCCCGAACACAAACTGAATGTCGCGCTCGGGATCAATCGCGCACAACGCCTTCCACACCACTTCGCGCGAGTCTTGCACGTCCACATCGTGATCGACCACTACGATCACCTTCGTGAACATCGCTTGCCCGAGCGACCAGATCGCGTTCATCACCTTACGCGCGTGGCCGGGATAGCTCTTGCGAATCGCGACAATCATGAGGTTCTGGAAAATCCCCTCGGCCGGCATTGCGACGTCGACGATTTCCGGGTACTGCATCTTCATCACTGGAAGAAAAATGCGCTCGATCGCATGACCGATGAAGTAGTCCTCCTGCGGCGGCGGCCCGACGATCGTCGTCAGATAGACCGGCTCTTTGCGGTGCGTGATGCACTGCAGGTGGAACACAGGATATTGGCCTTCGAGCGAGTAAAAGCCGGTGTGGTCTCCAAACGGCCCCTCGGTGCGCATTTCGCCGAGCTCGACGTAACCCTCCAACACGATCTCCGCGTTTGCCGGCACCTCCAGATCGACTGTCTTGCACGCAACGAGTTCAACCGGATCGCGGCGCAGAAAGCCCGAAAAGAGAAATTCGTCGAGATCGGGCGGAACGGGCAAAATTCCCGCCAAACATGTGGCAGGATCGGCGCCGATCGCCACCGCGACTTCCAGCTTGCCGGCGGGATTTTTCGCGCGCGCACTGCGAAAGTGCTCCGCGCCGTGCTTCTGCGTTTGCCAGTGCATGCCCGTGGTGCGCTCGTCGAACACCTGCATGCGATAACAGCCCACGTTGCGCTTGCCCGTTTCCGGATTCTTCGTGATCACCATCGGCCATGTGATGTAACGACCGCCATCGAGAGGCCAGCACTGCAGAATGGGAAATTCAAACAGCGAGAAACCTTCCGTTTGCACAACCTCCTGGCATTCGCCGTTACGGACGCTCTTGGGGAAGAACGAACCCAGCTCCGCGAGCTTAGGTAACATCTTCACTTTTTCCAACAGGCCTTGCGGCGACTGCATGTCGAGGAACGAATGGACGCGCGCGGCCACTTCATCGAGCGAATCGACTTCCAGCGCCAGATTCATCCGCCGTTCGCTGCCAACGACGTTGATGGCAAGCGGGAAACGCGAACCCTTTGGCCGCTCGAAGAGCAGCGCCGGAGCGTCCGCCTTAACGGCCCGATCCGCAATTTCTGTGATCTCCAGAATCGGATCAACTTCAGCGGAGATTCTCTTCAGTTCGCCGCTCTTTTCGAGTTTGCGCAGGAAATCGCGCAAGTCGCGATACGCCACTTCCCCTCCCGGTGACTCAGGCTTGGTGCGCCGATTTGCCGCCCAACTCTAACACGGAGCACCGGGCCGCGAATCACTGAAATGAATGCAGTTAGGCCGGAAGGGCGTCGTTTGTGCCACTCTGAATCACGTTTTCCACCGATGAACACGGACGCGCCGCGACGCAGCTCGGTGCGTAGTCGTGTTCCTAACTCATCTCCTTTGGTTTCAATCAACTGGGAGGCCAGTTGGCCCGGCGGGCTAAAGGGAATCACGGGTGCAGTTTGTCGCTCGCAGTCAGGCGTACTAAGGAATCAGAACGGTACAGCTCTGGCGGCTATGCATCACCGGCGCTGCGTGCAGCGCAGAATTGGAGACTTCCGGGCGGTCGCTTTTCCGTCCCTGAATCTGAATGATGCCCTCTCTCATGTTCGTGTTCAGCGTGGGAGCGCTGGTTCAGTTCGCTTTCTCCTACTGCCGAATGTTGCTGCTGAATTCCAGCGAGCTGGAAATATCCAGGCGCGCGCTGGAGATCACTGGCTTTGCAAGTGGGAGCTACGCACCCTCTGACTTCAGCCGCGTGATGCAGCTCATTCGGTTCGCGCCGCAGATGCAGGACGACGCGGGCCATATGCGCGCCATATCGGTGTACTACCGCCTGACGCGCATCGCTTCCGCGCTGGCCTCGCCGATTTCGCGCGAAGCGTCGAGATGGTTTGAACGCGAACTGTCTCGTTGCACTCAATTCGCCCTCGTCGCTCTGGACCGTCGCATCGCACTGGCAACCACAGCAAGGTGAGCGAGACAAAGGTTGCCAACACTTCCCCTAATTCTCCAAGATGCTGACATAACGCCACTTTAAGTGCTGAATATCCCTCAACTCTCATACAAAGATTCTCTTATCGTTCCGAGTGTTTTCCGCATCTAACGAAACTATGAGGCGGATTTTTAATCGCGTTTCCGTGCTCGTCGCTACAGTCGCGCTTTGCTTAGGTCCAATCAGCAATGCCGCGGGCACGAAGCATGCGGATTCCGAGTCGCGGGATGTGCCCCACGCGATCGCCAAAAAGATTTCTGTTCCCGGAGTCGGTAACCTTGGCGAGGTGACACCGACACTTTTTCGCGGCGCCCAGCCATCGGAGCGCGGATTCGAAAGCCTGGCGAAAATGGGCATAGCCATCGTCGTTGATCTGCGGGAGGGGGGCCAGGTACAACGCGAGCAAGAAGAAGTCACCGCACTTGGGATGAAATTTGTCGCGATTTCCTGGAACTGCACGGAACCAAAAGACGAGTACTTCTCAAAATTCCTGACCCTTCTACGCGACAATCCAGGCAAAAAAGTTTTCGTCCACTGCCACGCGGGCGTGGATCGAACCGGGATGATGATCGCGTCCTATCGTATGGCTGAACAGGGCTGGACATCCGATGAATCCATGCGAGAGATGAAGACGTTCGGATACTCGATGTTCCATCAGATGATGTGCCACGCTCTGGAAGGCTACGAAGACAAATTCCCAACGGTTGTCAGCAACAATCCGGTATTCCAGACCACACAGGTCGCGCAAAAGGCGAATACTTCAACGCCGGTTTCCGCCACCCTCGCGACAATTACTCCAAAGCAATAATCCCGAGTGACAAAGATCGCCCGCTTCGAGAAGACACCGTAACGATGATAGAATCGAGACGCTCCAGCGGATGCGGGCGTAGTTCAATGGCAGAATAGAAGCTTCCCAAGCTTCGGACGTGGGTTCGATTCCCATCGCCCGCTCCATAAATCCGCAAAATTCAAGCTGATTCGGCGAGCCTTACTCACCGACAAACCGTCGATTTGCGCCTCGAAACGCGGGATTTTGCGCCTATTTTGCGCCCAAGTTTTTCGGTTGTGGGAGGGCACCGTGAAACGCGCTCGCAGACTAACACCAATCGGAGACCGCTTGCTCACGTTAAGCGAAGCGGCAGAAGTACTGCGGTTGAATGCACGCACCCTACGGGAATATCTGAAACGCGGAGAGATTCAAGGCCGCCTCTTGGGAGGACGTTGGAGATTCCGACGTGCGGACCTTGACGCTTTCTTTGAAAATGCTCCCCGTGGTTGGGATTTCGCCGGAAAAGACGGCCTGAGGGATTAGATGGTGATCGAGCGCCGTGAAGGCCGGTTCGAAGGCTTCCGAGTCAATTGCGAATCGGTTCCCTGTCTTCCGGCGCGCGTCGTCGTGGACTGTCTGAACGACCCCCGTGGCAGCCCGTATCTCCTGATCTGGACTCGCAAGCCATTACCCATTCAAAGAGGCTCAATTGCTGCAGTTCTGTTCGCCGAGCCTCAAGAAGCTGTCCGAGTTGCCCCAACCTCCTTTCCAGATTGGGTGGAGATTGAACGATGGGATGGAACGAGGGTCGAAGTGGGCGTGTTGAAACGGCCACTCCCACATCAGCACGGCGCCTGCCTGCTCTTGATTTGTGATCGCTGCCAGAAGCCCAGACGCGCGCTTTACGCTTACGAAGCGATCAAGCATGCCCAATACTTGCGTCGGTGTGATTGGCACTGTCGCCGATGCGCAGCCTTGAGCTATGCATCCGAGGGTGGCGCGCTGATCTATCGCAGTAAATGGGGTGTGACCCGGCTGTTGTCCGGCTTGTGCTTGAACGGCCGACCTGAGCGTTGGGAGCCTCGTGTCTTCACATCGCCCAATTCAGCGGCTGATTGGGGTCTAGTCCAGAACGTCTATTCTGGGTCAGAGCCGGCGTAAACGATGGACAGCAAGACATAGGTGATGGGCAAGAGACACAAAAAGCTGAAGAATCCTTTCGAGGGAATAAACGCCGTTGATCTCGAACGGTCGCTAGTCACCTTGGCGGAAAAACTGGAAGCAAAGAAGACTCTGTTCTTCACACCTGGGGGGTACAGGATAGTCGTGGACCACAAGTCCAAACTTCGCGCGTTGGACGAGCTCTCAAAACTGCATGACTTTTTGCCTCGGAGAGGCGACCTGCGAGCCCATCACGCATTCGATCGGTTCGAGCGGCCTACGTTGAACGTCGTGATCCCTGTGCCGGAAAAACGAAACCCACCAGCAGCAAAGGACCCGGAGCAGTCCGAACCCACAACTTTTAGTCCGTGCCTTTGGTGCGGGAAAGCGCTTCCCCGCGCTGAATTGCTCGGCCACTGGTTCGCTTTCCATAAATGAGAAACCACCCTAAATTCTGCTTTGCCGTTCCACTCACGCTTCGCCGCCGTGTTCCTTGACGACGTCATGCGGATCTTTGTCTTCACGCAATCCGGCAAACTTCGAATGGGAACCAGAAGAGACAGCAGTTTGCGTGCTAGTCAGCTAGCGGTGCGCGGCTAATGACGAGAAATTTGGTCCGCGAATCGCAGTAGGGACAGTAAAGCAGTTGAGTCAGAAGTACCGCTTGCTTGGGAAGCGGTAAAAGCATTGAGAAGAGGAGACCCCACAGCTCTCGCGAAGCGAAAGTGGTGGCCGGAATTATCCCTGATCATCGGGCGCCGTCGTGCGTTTCGATGAATCGGAATGCGTCTTCGACCGTGCGCGAGTACTTGGATTCGATTTTCGTGAATTGAAATCGGCGGTGCGGAGAGAACCTCCCTGGATCATAGGTCCCCCGCTTGACATGAAACACCCACACGTACTCGCGCTTGCTGTTGTTGATCTTGGAGCATGGCACGCTATTCGAGTCGCAAAGAACGATCGGGTTCCAATCGGTGAATCCATCCCTTTCTTCGTGTACCGGCGCGGGCATTGTGTAGCTGAAGAAGTCGACATCATGGGTGAAGATAATCACGTAATCCACCATGGCTGGTGTCGCCGCGGGGCAGACGGCGGGGAAGCTTTTCTTCCGGTGGTCGATGACCCAGTTGAACTGCTCAATAGTGAGCCCATAACCTGAGAAATAAGACTTGCACGCCGGATCATCGCTTGCTGACTTCGGGGGGATCAAATAGGAATTGTCATCGCCTTCGTCGTCAGCCGAAGCGTCGGAAATGTTGCCTACGGCCGCAGGTCTCGCCGTGGCCGCTGTAGTTGCGGAGTCCGCGGCGTATATATCGGTGCTAGCGCGGACGCTCTCAGGCTGGTTTGGCTGGCTCCCCTTGCCGGGCTTTGCGAACGCATGAGCCACTGTGGCATTCGCCCTCCTGAACTCCGGCGGAGCAACGAGCGTAGTTGCTGGAACGGCCGACGTGGCGCCGTTCGTGGAACCAGACGGAACTGAACCCGGGACTTCCTCGGCTGCGATAGTCGGCGACACGCTTGCGGACTCGGGTTGTGACTGGGATGCAATCGTCGAGGGGACCGCCCCGTGCGTGCTGTCGAACAGTGCTGGGCGCACACTTGGTTGAGCAGAGGCGATCTGCAGTGCGCTCGTGGTGTTAGCCAACCTTGGCCAGCTCGTCGCATTCTTTTCCGGCGCGGCGGATATGGCAGCAGCCCCAGCCGTGGGAACATTTTCCTCTGGGACGTAACCCTCAGTCCCAGTCGCTGTTCGAACTTTAACGTACCCGTCCGTTCGTGCAATCAGCGTGACGCTTTCACCGCACTTCACCTTCGCCTCGACATTGAAAGTCGTTAATGAGTCGTAAACCCACACACGGTCCTGGTTTGTCGAGCATTTCACCGCTACGTTTTCGTCAGCTGCAGAGATGCCAGAGAGCGGCAGAAGGACAGTGGACACTAATGCGACCAGTCGGAGTCCTACGGTCATGGCAAACTCCATGAAACGAATTGATGCTGCGCCCGGCCCTCGAAGGCCGCCCAGCCCCCGTTGTCAACGGTCAGCAATCGGCTGAATTCCGCGCCAGCACTATCTTCTTTGTGGTGGTTCGTGGCAAGCTGGCTAAAAGTACAGCATTAGTGCAGGCTGATCGTGGACCCTTGCCTGTCTGTGGAGATTCTCCGAAGTGCGTTGTACGCAATGCTTATGAGGGAGTTTTGGTGCGCCGAGCGGTGAGCCACTTGGCGTCGCCCTTTTCCGGAATGCCATAGCTGATGAAGGTAAGGCGCGGCGCACAAAGCGCGATCAGTTCGTTCGAGTCCACCGGAATGGCAGATGGATTCATAGTACCGAAGACGGCGTCGGACGCTTCATATTTCATGAAGTTGCCCGCCATCCAGTAGTATTCGCCGCCAGTGAGATTCGCCACCGACTCGCCGAAGTTGCGTCGAAGAATCGTCGCGCCGCCTTTTCCGGACGAGCCCACCAGCACGGCTGCGAAGTGTTGGTCGAAGGCCATCGTGACAAGCGCCGCCTTGCCATAGCGCGACACGCCTTCGATGCCGACGTGTTTCGCGTCAATCGCGGCGTCAGTTTCCAGGTAATCGAGTCCGCGTGCTGCTCCCCAGGCCCATGCGCGCAATGCGCCCCAATCGTCGGGCTTGCGCGGCTGCCCGTGATTCACCAGCCCGATAATTCCGCGAGTGAGGCCCTCGCCATTGTCAGCCTGGACGCTCTGCGGATCGATCAGGGCAAAACCCCAGCCGTCGGAGAGCAGCTCCCACGTATTCGGCGGGTCGCCGTCGGCATTGAGCTGCGGGAACTGGAATGGCCGAGGCATTTCGACTTGGTAGGCAGGATGATCGGCGAACACTTGTTTGAGCGAAGAATCCTGCTGAATCAGCAGCGTCTTAAGAGCGGCGTTGATCTTTGCAAGCTGCTCTTGCGAAGGCTGCGCGGGCTCGGGAAAAACGGCTGGCGCGAACATCATCAACAGCGGGACAGGCTTCGTTGCATTCGCGGGCGTGACGACGATCATGCGTATGTTCACGTCGAGCAGGGGATACGATGAATTATCCACGTGGCCGATCACTTCCTTGGCGATCACAGGCGCAAAACCGATGCGCTCGCGATCAACCGTGGTGACCGACCACTTCACTCTAGGGACGTTGCCGGGCACGCGGCCATAGACGCAGCAGTCAAAGCCTTCGACAATTTCCGCACGACTTTTGCGCCAAAGAGCCGGCGTGGTCACTTTCGTGCCGTCGTTCAGAACTAGTGCGTTTGGAATGTTCGGGTACGGATTGGCGTTCGCTTCGTCGTAATTGGCGTGGCCCGGCCCGGTCTCGTTTCCGTTCGGCGCACGACGCAAAGCGCGGATTCCGAGCTGGTCCATCATGTTCTGATGGTCTTGCTCAGCCGTGACCGTCACCGGCGGAGGATAAGACGAAGGCGCTGGTGTCGCCTTCTGGGCCATAGCGGATGGAATCGTGCTGCACGCTAGATTACCGCTCGCGCCAAACAGCAGGACAACGACAACCTTTGCGCGAAACATCATCGGCATCCCTCGCAGTGATTTGGTGTAACGTACCGGTTTCAGTTCGAGGCCATATTAAATCCAACAGGCACTCGCTGAGCAATCGAAGGTGAACGAATCCAGATGCGCGGCTGCGCTCCAGCGCACCTGAAGCACTGATGTGCCACTCATTTTCGGCTCGTGAACGGAACCGCTAATGACAAGGAGAACGTGACGATGCGAGCGAAGCACTTGTTCGTCCTAGCTATTTTGACTCTGTTTGCATTTGCGAATGCACCGTTCAGCGTCGCACAGGTGCAAACCGAAGTACCTCCCGTCGTTGCAGGGGCAAAGGCCGTAACAGTGGAGCACATCAAGATTCACGGCCAGTCGCTGAAAGGCAATCTTGAAGGCGACGCCGTTGACCGCGACGTGATCGTTTTCCTCCCTCCCAGCTACAACAAGGATAAACATCGCCGCTATCCCGTGGTCTACGCTTTGCACGGATACTCCATCGGCGCAGAGCAGTGGACGCACGAAATTCATGTGCCGCAGACGATCGAAGGCGCCTTCGCGCTGGGATCGAAGGACATGATCGTAGTGCTGCCCGATTCGAAGACTGCGTTCGGCGGCTCGATGTATTCCAGCTCCGTCACGACGGGTGACTTCGAGCGGTTCATTTCTCACGACGTAGTTGCGTACATTGACATTCATTATCGGACTATTCCGGAGCGCGCGAGCCGCGGACTGGTGGGCCATTCAATGGGGGGCTACGGCGCGGTTCGCATTGGGATGAAACATCCGGACGTCTTCGGCAGCCTTTATGTGATGAGCGCGTGCTGTCTTTCACCGATGGGCACGCGGCCTGCGAATCCGGCGTCTGCGAATGCGACGGCGGACGAAAAAAAGATGGAGTCGGTAAGAACTCCTGCGGACGCGGCGGCACTGTCATTTCTCGCGCGCGTGCAGTTCGCCTCAGCGGCAGCGTGGTCGCCAGACCCGAAGAATCCCCCGCTCTATCTGGATTTGCCGATGAAAGACGGCGTGCCGCAGCCCGATGTTATCGCCAAATGGACCGCGAACGCGCCGCTCGCGTTCATCGACCAGTACATTGACAATCTGCGCGAGTACCATGCCGTTTCGCTCGATGTGGGCGATCAGGACGGCTTGCGCTTCGACATGATCAAGCTGCACGAGATTCTCGATAAGTACGGGATCTCAAACGGTTTTGAGATTTATCATGGGACGCACACCAGCGCGGTCGCAGATCGCTTTCAAAACCACGTACTTCCCTTCTTCAGCAAGAATCTGTGCGCTACGAGAAGCTGCAAATGAGTCGCGCAGCACTGGAATCGAAATAGCGGATGTACTTGACGTCAGAACCTACCGGCCACCGTCGATCGAGAGCGTTTGACCGGTGATCCAGCCGGCGTGCTCGCTAGCGAGGAACAGAACTCCGTTCGCTATATCCTGGGGCGAGCCCAGGCGTTTCAGTGCGATGTTCTCGACAATCTGGCGCTGCCCTTCTTCGCCATATGCTTGCCATTGCCTCTCCGTGGCCAGATTCGAGCGGACGAATCCCGGCGCAATGCTGTTCACCGTAATTCCCCACGGACCAAGCTCGTGCGCAAGTTGGCGTGTGAGCCCGATCTGCCCCGCCTTCGCCGAAGCATACGCCTGGATGCCGGTGAGGCTCACGCCGAGTCCGGCGCCGCTTGAGATATTCACGATGCGGCCGTAGCGCGCCGCTTTCATCGCCGGAGCTACCGACTGGCAGCAGTAAAACGCACCATCGAGATTCACGGCGAAGATCGCGTGCCATTCCGCATCGGACACATCTTCAAGCGGCCGGCCCACTTGGCCCATCACGCCGCCTGCGTCGTTCACCAGGATGTCGATGCGGCCGTGATCCTTCAGAACGCCAGTCACGGCAGCTTGCACGGCTGTACGGTCGCTCACATCCAAGACGCGCGCAACAATCTCCGTCGATTGTTCTTTCGCCAGCCGTGCCGTTTCGTCCAGTTCGTCACGCAACACGTCGCAAGCCACCACGCGAGTGCCTAGCTCTGCCAAATTCAGCGCGATCGCGCGGCCAAGACCGTGCGCCGCCCCGGTCACAATCGCTGTTCGGCCATCAAAACGAATCTGCATCGTTTCACTCGCGCCCAGACTGCGTCTAGCACGCGCGCCAACTTCGCCAACAACTAGACTTTCAGAGCCTTCAAATTGCCCATCGATTGTGGACGCGCGCCGCTTTCCACCTCATGCATTAGCGACACCAGGCGCTCGACATGCGGTATCGCGATCCCGGATTTGCGCGCCAACTTCATAATCGGCGCTAACTGCGCGTCGCACTCGGTCTTGCGATGATGGATCGCAATGTCGCGCCACACGCCGCTGTGCGTTTTCGCCGAGCGGCGGTTGAAAGCGACCATGGCGTCGAATGAAGCGTCAATCGCCGCAATTGTTCCGTTCGCGCCGAACGCCGCCGGATCGTAACCGTTGAAGCCCATAGGCGTCACGCCTTCAGCCGCGGCGACAGCCATCACTTCCCGAGCGAGGGCGGTCTGCGCAGGCCGCGCTTCGCGCGATTCCAATACATCAACGATGCTCGCCGGAGTAAGCGCGCCCGCGAAAAGCAGCGCGCCATAGCCCATCTTGCCCCACAGATATCCCCAGATATTGCTCGTCGTGATTGCGCCCGGTTCAAAGTGCTGCAGCGCATGATGCACGCGAGTAAGCCGAGGAGTGTCGCCACCATCCAGCTCGCCGACGACAACCGCGCCGCGCCCGCCAAACTGCACCACTCCCGCCTCCAGCACGTCGGCGCCGAAGTTGATGAAAGCGCCTATCGTGCGCTCGCGGCCCAAAATATCCGCGATGATCAGCTCGTTGAAGCCGTTCTGCAACGAAACGACGAACCCATCGCTTGCGAGGTGCGGCGCAAGCTGTCTCGCAGCGATGTCCGTGTGCAGGGCCTTCACGCAGAGAAAGACGGTATCCCAGGAGCCAGCGACCTCAGCTGGCAAAAAGGCCAGAAGCTTCTGCGTAAATGTTTCGATGGGGCCCGTAATCTCCAGGCCTCGCTCGCGGATCGCGCGAACGTGACCTTCGTTGGCGTCCACAACCGTGACATCAGTCCCAGCGCGACTCAGGTAAGCAGCCACCGTGCCGCCAATGGCGCCTGCGCCCCAGATCAGGATCCGATCTGCTGAGATGGCCTTGTTTTTTGCAGTTTGTCCCATCGTTATCTAAACAGTGTGCGCCATTACTCGCGACGGGCTGCATCATCTCAACGTTCGCGCGCGAGCGTCAACCATACCAGCACACGTTTCCATTGCCGATGATGTATCCTTACGGTTTTCTTACCGAGAGGTGCACTTGTGATTAAGCTTCGAGATTCATTCCTGCTGCTGTGTCTTGGGGCGCTCGCCTACTTTCTTGCATGTGGACCGCTCCGCGCCCAGCAAGCCCGGCAATACGATCCGCAGCTTTTTTCGGGCATGGAATGGAGATCCATCGGACCAGGCACCGGGGGCAGGGTCGAAGCCGTCGCCGGCGTGCCCGACCAGCCCGACACCTACTACATAGGCGCCGTCGATGGCGGCGTGTGGAAGACAACGAATGCCGGCTTAAGCTGGACGCCTCTTTTCAATCACGAGTCCGTGGCCTCCATCGGAGCCATTGCCATCGCACCGTCGGACGATAACGTAATTTACGTTGGCACCGGCGAGGAAGCGCCACGCGGCGACATTTCTTTCGGCGACGGCGTTTACAAATCGACGGACGCAGGGAAGACCTGGGCAAACGTGGGACTGAAAGATTCCCGTCAGATCGCCCGCATCGTCGTCGATCCGAAAAATGCTGACGTGGTGTATGTCGCGGCCGGAGGCCACATTTACGGCGCGAACAGCGAACGTGGCGTTTTCCGTTCCACCGACGGCGGCAAAAGTTGGCAGAAAGTACTGTACAAGGACGACCAGACCGGTGCGATCGATCTGGCGATGGATCCAGGCAATCCGCGCATTCTTTATGCCGCGCTTTGGCAGGTGAAGCGCGAACCGTGGCACTTTAGCGATGGCGGCGCCGGCAGCGGTCTCTATAAATCTACCGATGGCGGTTCTACGTGGCAGCAACTCACCGGACACGGCTTGCCAACGGGTGTACTCGGCCGCATCGGCGTGGCTGTGGCGGGCGGCAGCAACGGGCAGCGCGTTTACGCCTTGATCGAAGCGAAGGATGGCGGGCTGTTTCGTTCTGAGGATGGCGGCACGACGTGGCGCTTGGTGAACGACAAGCAGGTCCTGACCACACGCGCATGGTATTTCACCAATGTGTTCGCTGATCCGCACAGCCCGAACGTCGTATACGTGGCGAACAACGGCTTCTATCGCTCGATCGACGGCGGCCAGAGCTTCTCGACGCTGGCGATTCCAGGCTTCGACGGCTATCCCGGCGGCGCGGACAATCACACTTTCTGGATGAACCCGCTCCATCCGGAGCACATGATCCAGGGCCACGATCAGGGCATCGCCATCAGCGTCGACGGCGGAAAAACGTGGGGCAGTCGAGACAACTTGCCAATCGGCCAGTTCTATCACATCACCACGGACGACGAATTTCCGTATTACGTCTATGGCTCGCAGCAAGACGAAGGCGCCCTCGGAGTAGCCAGCGATGATCGCGGGGGCGTCCAACAAAATTCGTATTTTATGGGCGGCGACGATAGCGAATGCGGCTTCGTCCTGGTCGATCCCGCGAATCCTGATTTCCTGATCGCTGGCGGCTACGGCGGAGCGCTCACCATTTACGACAAGAAAACCGGCCAACTGCACGATATCGCACCCTGGTCGAACAACAACGGCGGGCACGCAGCCGCCGAACTGAAATACCGCTTCAATTGGACCGCGCCGGTTGCTCTCTCGCCGCAGAATCCGCACGTGATCTACATCGGTTCGCAATATCTACTCGAAACCGATAACGACGGCGCGAGCTGGCACGCGATCAGTCCAGACCTGACGCGAAACGACAAATCAAAACAGCAAAGCTCCGGCGGGCCGATCTGGCAGGACAATTCCAGCATCGAGTACTACGACACGATCTGGGCAATTGCGCCGTCACCGATCCAGGCGGGCGAAATCTGGGCCGGCACGGACGACGGCCTCGTTCAGCTGACACGTGACGGCGGAAAAACGTGGCACAACGTGACTCCACCGCAATCACCGAAGTGGGGCCGCGTCTCGATGATCGCCGCATCCGACGCGAACGCGGGCAGTGCCTGGGTGGTCGTCGACAACCACGAAAACGACGATTACCAGCCGTGGATCTTCCGCACGCGAGACTTTGGGTCGACCTGGACGCGCGTGAACGACGGCATCGCCGCGCCCGCGTATGCCCACGCTATTCGCCAGGATCCCAAAGATCCGAAATTATTGTTCGCGGGAACCGAAACGGGCGTCTATGTATCGTTCGATAGCGGTGACCACTGGCAATCGCTGCAGCTGAATCTGCCCACCACGTCGATGCGCGATTTCACAATTCACGGCGATGATCTGATCGTCGCCACTCACGGCCGCGCCATCTGGGTACTGCACGACATTGCGCCGCTCCGCCAAATGGCACAGGCTGCCGCTGCCGAAAACTATCTTTTCCGGCCGTCGACCGCCATTCGCTCGCGCCTCGGTGACCCCACCGGCGCAACGCTGAGCTATTTCCTCAAGACGAAGCCGAACGGGCCCGTCAGCCTCACCGTAACGGATCACGCAGCCCGAACCGGAGTCCTCTTTTCCAGCACGGGCAAGAACAAACTGAATATTGAGCCCGGCATGCACCGCGTGAATTGGGATTTGCGGTATCCGGTCCCGGACGAAATTCACGGGGGCGCCGCTTACGATGAGCGCTCTCCGCGCGGCATCATGGCGCTTCCCGGACGATACACCGTGAAGCTCACAGTCGAAGGCCACATCTACACACAGCCGCTGACCGTGGTGAACGATCCTCGTTCGAAAACTTCAACCGTCGCTTTGGCCGCTGAATATGAGCTGGCCAGCACTCTAATGGACGCCATGGCGCGGGATCATCAGGCCGTGAACCAGATCCTGCAAGCGCGAGCGCAATTGAAACATCTCCGCCAACGCCTTACAGACGACGCCAGCGCCAAACCAATTCTCTCGGCGATCGATGCTCTGGACCAGAAGGCCGACTCGATCGAAAACGTGCTCTACGAACCGAATGCAAAGACGAACGAAGAGCTGCTCAACTTTCCGACCGAACTGAACAGCAAAATCGCTTACCTGGAAGACGAAGTCGATTTCGGCGATGGCGCTCCCACCGACCAATTCCAGCAGATGGCCCGCGAATATCTGCAGGAGTTGCAACAGCAGATCGGCAAATGGCACGCATTACAGGAAAACGACTTGGCGGCGCTGAACCGGCAGATCGAGCAAAAGCGGATTCCCGTGATCTACCTGCCGCCGGTGCCGAAAGCTCCAGATTCGCCGACCTCGCCCACAAGGCATTCGTCGTTCACGCACCGGCAATCAGGCAAGACCAGGGTCAGTGATTGAAAAGACTGTGAAAGACGCAATCGATCAGAAGAAAAATTTTAGGGCCAGCTGAACAATCCGAGGACTCACGCTCGTGCTTGTAATCGTTCCAAACGTGTTGCTCAGCGTCAGCATCGGCGCGCCGCTCGCGTCCACACCTGCTGTGCCCGCATTCGTATCGGGATCGCTGAACGATGGGGTATTGAAAGCGTTGAAGAATTCGCCGCGGAATTGAAGGCTCCGCGCTTCACCCAGGGAAACGTTCTTGATCACCGCGATATCAAAATCCTGTTGCGCCGGTCCGCGCACGATGCTGGTCCCGGAGTCGCCGAAAGCCGTAGCGCCATCCGTCGTAATCACAGCCGGCCCGGTAAAACACGAAGTGTTGAAATAGTGATTCAGCCGACCGGCAACGGCGCCGGAAGTCAGCAGGCTCGCGCGCGTGCAACCGGACGCAACGTCCGGAAAATCAATCGCGCCCGGACCCAGAAACGCGTTATTGGCATCCGTGTCGGTAACTGTGAGCCAGTCGCCGCTCTGGAAGGTGATGACGCTTGCAATTTGCCAGCCGCTAAGCAGCCTTCCGCTCCACGCGCCATTCGCCGTGCCCGGCAGATCGTAAAGAAAGCTGATGATCACACGCTGCGGCCGTATAAATGGATCGAAGCCATAGTTAGCGTGCGGATCATTCTGGTTTGCGATCAACTGGCCTCCCAAACGTGCCGCCGTGGTGTAGGAGGGATCGTTTTCCAGCGCAGTCGCCCAGGTGTAAGACGCCAGTAACTCGAGTCCGTGGCTGAGCCGCTTGCTGAGCGACGCCTCAAGCGCGTTGTATGAGGACGTCCCTGTAGATTCGACTTCCAACGCAGCGTTTGGAGCAAAGCCCAGATAGGGCTGGCGCTCGGGCAGGTTCGCGGCAGTATTTTCCGTCAGTCCACGCACAGGCTCTGACGGAGTCGCATCAAGGGCCTGGTCGAATAATTTGCCTAACGAAAGATGACTTGCCTGTGCGCCGTGGTAGCCAATCTCGAGCAACCACGTGTCGGCGAACTCCGCTTGCAGATTCAGCGAGTAATCCTGCGACCGCGCGGGTCGATATGCCGGCGAGAAAATTATGGGACTCAGCGCGGTGGTGGGAGAATAGGGCAGGAACTGCGGAAAATCCGGCGCCGGTGGCAGCGCGGTAGCTGGCGTTGCGGGCGGCACGTAGACAAACTGCCGATATAAGCCGAAAGGAGGCGCCGACAGCAGTTGCACGTACGGCTCGCCCGTGGACCGCGTATAGAAGAGGCCGTACCCGCCTCGAAGGACAAGTCGCCTGCTGTGCGGCAACTGCCACGCGAAACCGAGCCGCGGCCCCCAGTCGTTCTCGCCCGCATCATTCAGCGCCGAAATATTTCCGCTCCGCATAACGCCACTTGGCAGAGCGCCGGAAAAATTCGAGGCCACCACGTACCCATCGACGGTCCCGCCGGCAGGCGGATTCGGATTCACGTCCGCGAGATTCATCGTCGACTGGCGCCCGAGCGCGTCGCCAATCGCGCCTTGAAATTCGTAGCGCAGCCCAAGATTCAGCGTCAGCGTGGGCCGAACTCGGTAGTTGTCCTGAACGTACAAATCGGCGTTCGTGGCTCTATAGGCACGATCCGTCAAGCCTGGAACGTCAGCCGCTTCAAGCACATTGCCGAGCAGGAAATCAGCGAAAGTGGGATAAATCAGGGCGGCAAGAAAGTGAAATCCATTCTGGTTCATCTGACTGCGTGTGATTCCACCACCGAAGTGCAAACCGTGGCTGCCGCGAACGTAACTCAGCGCATCGCTGACTTCATAAAAAGTTTGCGCGAGCCGCAAGCCCTCGCCCCAGCCCCCGATATCGAATCCGCCCTCCGGCGAAGGGAGTATGCCGATCGCCGGGTAGGAATCGTCGAAAGCCGGCGCGCTGGCGCACAAACTTGTCAGCGTTAGCACCCCTGGCGTGCTCGCCGCACATCCCGGCAACGCATATGTGACGTTCGGATATTCCTGGTCGAGCGCCGAGGGCAGGCGATGGAAGCCGAACGTCGCTTGGTTCACAACGTCGTTGGTAAACACATGCGTGGCCGTGAGCGAAACCACGCGCGCATCGGTCGGAATGGCTTGCGGGAATCCGCCCGCGTTGAACACCGGCAAGCCGAAGGGGTTCGAAGGATATTCCTCCACCTGCCGGCTGTTAGACCAGAAAAGGTCGAATGCCAGATGTGTTTTCTCGGTCGGGTACCAATCGACATTTCCGAGGTACTGATCGTCGCCATAGGTGCAGGCGGAACTCAATATCGTGGCGCCGGTTGCATTTTGCGGCGCGGGAATCACAAACCCGCCACCAGGAAGCTGCGCATTCAACAGTGAGATAGCGAGCGGTGAAATCGTGCTGCCGGGTCCGATCGCCCCGCCTGAAAATGTCGAATAGCCCGCGAATTCGCTGAGCAGCGCTCCCGGCGTGCGGCTGTCCGCGCCATTTGTAAGCCCCACGGGCAGGTTGCCCGTTGACAAGCAGCCTGACGTCAGGCCATCCCTCTGCCGCGTGCCCTGGTAGGAGCCGAAGAAAAATAGTTTGTTCCTCTCGATCGGGCCTCCCAGTGTAAAACCGAATTGGTTCTGATCCAGGACGCCGCGCGGCTGCCCGTTAGCCTTCAGAAAAAAATCGTTCGCATTCAAAGCGGAGTTGCGAAAAAACTCCCACGCATCACCATGTAGCGCGTTCGTTCCGGATTTCGTGATTACATCCACGTCGGCACCGGCATTGCGGCCGTAAGCCGCGTCATACATGGCCGTCTGCACCTTGAATTCCTGGATGGTGTCAGGGTTGGGCACGGGAACGCCGCCGCTCATGTCGCTGGAGCCCATCAGGTCGTTCACTCCGACGCCATTCATCTGCGTGTTGCTGTCGCTGGTTGCCGCCCCGGACACCGAATAGCCCCCTCGGTCCGCGGCCTGGCTCGTCGTGCCGCGACCAAGAGCCGACGCATCGTTGATATCGCCAGAGACGCCCGGCGACAGCCCCAGAATCTGCGTATAGTTCCGGCTGACCAGCGGCAGGGCCTCCATCATATGTTCGTCGGTGATGCGCCCGAGTGCGCTTGAGGCAGTCTGCAGTTGGCTGGCACCGGACGTGACGGAGACGGTTTGTCCCATCACGCCAATCTGCATGCGTACGTTGAGCGTCGCCGTCTCGGTGACTTCGACCTGCATACTCTGATAGGTGGATGTTTCGAATCCGCTCTTCGAAACGGTCACGGAATAGTTTCCCGGGGGCAACAGCGGCACCAAGTAGCCGCCGCGCGCGCCCGATTTCGCCGTGCGCACCTCGCTGCTCGTGTGGCTGGTGACCTGAACTCTCGCCCCAGGTACGGCGGCGCCGCTCGGGTCGGTCACTGTCCCAGAAACCGCGCCTGTAGCCGCCGTTTGCGCAATAGCGCCCCCGGCAAACGCCAACAAGGCCGCGCCCATCAACGCGATGACCATCCCGATTGCGCCAGCTTCAGCGTTCCAGCGCCATCTTCCGCCGCAGACTTTCACTTTGCACCCTTCCCTGCACCGCACTCACGGTATACAATATCCGCCATGAGAGCCATCGCCATATTCCTTTTCGCGATCTTGATGACGCCCGCAGCCACTGTAGCGCAACAAACTCACAATCAATACGAGCCTGGAAACGGGCCGGGAGCCGGGCAGAAGCTGCTCGCGCAGTTTGTGGGCAACTGGAATGTCGTTAACACCTTCTATCCGTCGAAGGGCGAACCGAGAGTGAGTAAAGGCACGTGTAAACAATTCATGGTGAAGGACGGCAAATTTCTCGAGTCGGATTTCACCTTCTTCAGTGCTGACGGCAAGAAGAGCACCGGCACCGGAATCTCCGGCTTCGACCCGAAGACGAATCGCTTCACCACCGTGTGGTTCGACTCGCGGCGCACGGAGATGTCGATTCGACAAAGCGACGGCACGTTCGACGGCAAGAATATCGTTCTGTTTTCCGCGCTCAATCCCGATGATCCTGGCCGCAAGACTGTGGCGCGCGGGCACCTTGAGAAGAACGGCCACGTTCTCGTTTACGCTCATTACTTCATCGGTGCCGGTGGAAAAGAGCGGATGATGTTCCAGATGTTGATGACGCGGCAGTAGTTCGCTGTTCAATATTTATTCGCGCACCGAACCGATCGGGCGCGCCCCTCGGGGTTCAAATAGTCAGCGTATACGTTATACATCCCGTTCGGCCACTTCCCGCCCGGCATTCGCCGCAAATTCTTATCTTTTCGGCACTTCCCGAGAAAATTCAGCAGCCCAGAACGTTCTTTTTGCGTCTAATCACTTCGAGCGAATAAGAACAAAAGCGGTGGAACTTTAGAGGTTCGGCAAGCGTATTACATAGTGAAACAAGGGGACAAGGTGGAGGGACCCATGGAAACACTTCTGGAACACGAGTTGGACATCGAAAATCTGCGCAACCACCCCACAAGAGCCGTGAATGTGCTGCGCGACCTGCTCTCAAGCGGTGCGAATCTGCAGCCAGATCCTAAGCGGGCGGGATTCTACGAACTGCATGATGAATCAACCGCCTATTACATCCACATTTCCCCGGTAACGGGCAAAATCATCCTTCTTGCAACTTGGCCTATCCGCGCTTCGCGCGTGGACTAAGGCACTTTGAATCACCCGTGGTCAGGGCTGCCGTGGCCTGATGTTTCAAGCGGTCGCGGCGCCCTTCCGAAGATCTTGCAACCCATTCCCCGCGAACAAGGGCAAACGTCAGGAAACCAGATCTGACGCCTTGACGTCGAGGTCCTTCAGAATTGATTTTTTCAGTTTGTAGACTGATGGGCTGGCGCTCGATTGCCCGTAGATGAAGTCGCCCTCGGCGTTGGACAGCTTTACCGTCAGCTTCTTCCCGTCTTTCTTCGTGAAATCAACTTCGATGGCCGGCTTTGTGAACTTCGACACAATCGCCGCGGACGGATGATCGATGATCGCGTCCGCCTTGGCGGACGTCAGCGGATCGAATAGTTTCCACGTCTGCGCCGATTTCCCTTTATCGCTCGCCGGCGAATCGATCAGCCACTCGAAATCGCTGCCCGGCTTACGCCCCAGAGTCATCGTTCCATTCGAATCCTGTACGCTAATGCCCTTGCAGTCGCTCTCTGCAATGTGGACGAAATCCTTGTCGCGCAGATCGCCGAACGTCTGGTTCAACTTCTTATATAGGTCCGCGTTGATCAGGAATACCGTGGGACGCGAATCGTCGCGCGCAAAATAGTTATCGCCGTCTTTTTTCCCCACCTCGAGCGTCTGCATCTTTCCTTTGTCGCTGATCGCAGTAAACGTGATCGCGGGATGTGCCAGTCCATATTTCTGCAGGTTGTCCGCCTTCTCGCTGGCAACCGTCGTGAACACTCCGCTAGATACAGCCGACACAAGCGAACTCACTCCATCGCTATCCGCGCCTGTATCCGACGGTTTCGAGAAGCTCCACTCGGGCGCGAAGTTGACCGTTTTTTTCGTCAGCGCCAATTCCCCGGACGAGTTCTTCAATTGCACCGACGTAGTCGCATTCGAGTCGATGTGCAGCACCTTACGGTCGCGCAAATCCTCCACCGGCTTGGCGCTCTCGGTGTAGAGCGACAGCGGAAGCAGCGACACGTTCTTTTGCCCGTCCACCAGGCCGTATACGAACGAGCCGGTGAAATCCTTGTTGCCGATCAGGATTTTGTGCTTCACGCCGCTTTTCGTCTGGAAATCCAGCTCGAGCTGCGGCGAGTCGAGGCCGAACGCCTTCAGCCGGTCCGGCGTGCCCGGCTCCGTCTGCGTGACGTGTGCCGAAGCAAGCCCGTCGACTATCCCGTTGACTGCCGACTGATCGGCTCCCGTATCGAGCGGCTGCGTGATGACCCAGTTTCCGTCCCGTTTGACGAGCCGAATTTCCGGTTGTTCCGTTTTCCCCGGATGAAGGATCGCGAGGTCGGCCAGATCGGATGATTGCAATGAAAAGGCGGGCTTCCCGTTGTCTACTGACGCGGCGGACGGATTTTTGCTCTTCCGCCACTGAAAGTAATAAACGGCCCCGCCCAGAATAATTGCGCAGACTACGACGATGAGCGTGGGTTTCTTGATCATAATTTTCTCGCTTCGTTTGTTTACCGGCGTTTTACCCAGATAACAATTCCCGAAACGATCACGATTCCGGGCAGAAGGATCAGATCGAGCCACCACAGGAACGTCGACTGCGCTTGCGTCAGCGTAACGTGGCGGTCCGCCATCGACTTCGGCCGGATCGAGATCAGGTTTGAGTCCTGCGCCAGCCAATCCACCGTGTTGAAGAAGAGGTCCCCATTGTGCTGCAGGTTGATCCACTGGTTGGCGGCGTAGTTCGAGTTGCCGATCACCACCAGCCGCGCCTGCTTGCCGGAGTCCTGCTTCGTCGCGGCTACGCCGATCGAAAGCGGCCCGGCCGTATCCTTTGCCGGATCGAACTTCACCTCTTTCTGATCCAGATTTGGGATCGTGAAGCTGCGCGCGGAAGTCTTCAGCAGTTCCACATCCTCAGGCGGCGTCTTCGATTTGTCTGCGATGGAAACGGTTCGCGCCAACGGAAAGAACGTCATACCGTGTTCGAGGTCCTTTGTGATCGGGCTCTCGCCATAGTCGACCACCAGCGGCACCGCGGGTCCAGTGCCGAACAGGCGTCCCACACCGCTCGCATCCACAATCACGTTCGTGCCCACATCAACGTTCCAGTCCTTGTATACAGCCTCGAGATTCGGATCCTGCTGTCCTTTCTGACTGATTGGATCCTCTTCGATCAGCGCTTTTCCGCCGTTGTCGAGATACTTCTGGATCATGGCCGTTTCCTGCGGGAAGTAGCCTTGCATCGGTCCGGCCAACACCAGCACCTCGCAATCCGACGGAACGGCATCGCTCTGCACCAGATTCACCGACTTGGTGTCGTATCCTTCCTTCTTCAATCCGTCGTCAGCCGTGCTGTACCCACGGGGCCCGCTGTCCGTCAGCGACTTCTCGCCATGGCCCGTCACGAAGCACACGGTCTTCACCTTCTCCGTCGTCACCTTCAAGATCGCGCTTGTGACGTTTTCTTCCGTGATTGCGCCATCCGCTCCGGCCTTGATGGGCTCCTTGTGAGTCCCTGAAGCCACGATTACATCGCCGATGTGCTGCGCTCCGTATTCCTGCGCTACTTCCGGCTTTTCTTGCGGATCGACCTTCTGATACTTCAGATGCGAATTCAGGTCCGTGTACTCCGACATGAGGTCGTCCACCTGCTGATTCGCCGTCTTCGCGAATCGCACGACCGTGACGTCCTGCTTCAGCCCGCTGACGATTTTCTTGCTCTGCTCAGACAGCGTGTAGAGCTGGTCGGTCGTCAAATCGAAGTGCTTGTGGTACGTATAGCCGAGATAATTCACCGCGATCAGAATTCCAATCACGGCCAGCGTGAGAATCGTCGTGTTCGTTCCGAGCTGCGAAGACCGCTTCGAAAAATAATTGCGAATATTCGGAAATCCCAGAACGATCGAGCCCAGAATGAGCACTCCGCCCGCGATCAGCAGAATCTCACTGAAGCGCATCAGTTCGCCCTGCATCGAGTAGCGCACATAACTCGCAATCAGTAACGCCACGCCGAGGCTGAGCGCAATCTCCGCCCATTGCGAGCGGGTCCATTTCATCGAGAGTGATTTCTTGTTTTCGTTTTCTTTGGCCATATCTGTTCCTCAGGCCCTCCGCCAACGCATCGAGTCGACGGAGCGAACCGTCAAAAAGACGAACAGGAAGATGAAGCTCGCGTAGTAAACCAGACTCGAAGTGTCGATTATGCCGCGCGTGAAGTCTTCGTAATGCCGGATCACTCCCAGATACCCGAGCACTGCGGCGACGCCGCCCGAAGCGTTCTGCCCGATATCCAGCACCCATAGGATCAGAAACGCCGCAAACGTCAGCACCGCGGCGATGATCTGATTTTCCGTCAGCGAAGAAATAAACGTCCCCAGCGCCGTCAGCGAGGCTCCGAGCAGCAGCAGTCCTCCGTACCCCGCGGCCATCACGCGCAAGGGCGGCATCGGGTCGCTATGCACCAACATGAAAAACATGAAAGCCAGCGTCGGCACCAGCATCAGCGCGAACAGGGAAAACGAAGCCAAGAACTTGCCGAGCACGATATTCCCTTCCGTGATCGGCGAGGTCATCAGCAACTCCATCGTCCCGCGCTTGCGCTCTTCCGAATAAACACCCATGGTCAGGATCGGCGTAAAAAAGAGCACCAGCGTCGACAGCAGACCGAAGAACTGCCGCATGACCAGGGAAGGGACATCCATGTTCTGCGTCATCCCGTACTGCATGCCTTCCATTTGTGCCGAAAGCTGCTGCCGGATCATGAATGAGAGAATGGCGTTGAAGAAATACGCGCCGACAAGAATAAAAATGCCGATGAACACGTAGGCCATGGGCGAAACGAAATAATGGCCCATCTCCTTGCGATAAATTGCCCAAACGTTTTTCATTTCCGGGAATGCTCCTTAATTCGCGGGCTGCGCGTGCGACGCGTCGTCCGTCGTCAACTCGAGGAAGATATCTTCCAGGCTCAGGCTGACGCCTCGAAGCTCGAATAGCGGCCAGCCCTTCTCGATTACCTTGGCCGCCAGTTCGCTGCGAATGTCTTTGCCGGGCGCCGCTTCCACATTCAGTGCAACGTGCCCGTCGGAATGGGCCGCCTCCACCTGCACGCGCTTCGCCCCTGGAACTTGCCCCAGCGCCTCGCGGACGGCGGCTTCCGCCGCGCCGACCTCAATGCGCACGCGCTGCCCTCCCTTGAGCTGCGATGTGAGGTTCTGCGGAGTATCCACAGCGGCGATCTTGCCCTTGTTGATGATCACCACGCGGTCGCACGTCATGCTCACTTCGGGCAGGATGTGTGTCGACAGAATGATCGTGTGCGTTCCGGCCAGCCCTTTGATCAGGTTCCGCACTTCGATGATCTGCTTCGGGTCTAGCCCCACGGTCGGCTCGTCCAGAATGATCACATCCGGATCGTGAACCAGGGCTTGCGCAATGCCCACGCGCTGCTTATATCCGCGCGATAGCCGCTTGATCAGCTCATTCCGCTTGTCCGCAATGCTCGTCTTTTCCAGAGCGTCGGAAATGCGGTTGGCCCGCTTCTCCGCCGGAACGTTCTTGATCCGCGTCACAAAGTCGAGATATGACCAGACACTCATATCCGGATAGACGGGCGGCGCTTCCGGAAGATACCCGATGTGCCGCCGCACTTCGAGCGACTCGTTGAAGACGTCGAACCCGCCGATGCGCGCGGTGCCGGAAGTCGCGGGCATGAAGCCGGTCAGAATCCGCATGGTTGTGGTTTTGCCGGCGCCGTTGGGACCCAGAAACCCCAGGATCTCGCCTTTATTCACTTTGAACGATACGTGGTCAACCGCGGTGACGGAGCCGTAGGCCTTCGTCAAATCCTGAACTTCTATCAATGCATTCCTCCAATGTATCCCTGCTGAAGGCAAGCTTGCTCGCCGAGCGAGGCCTGCCTGCCGAAGCAGGTTTGCCTGCGAAGGCAGGACTACGATGTTCCCTCGAACCGACTCTTATACCAAAAACGAACCGGGTAATTCAAAACGAGAAATGCGCCGGCAGATCTCTGGGAGACTCAGCTTCTCTGAGATGCAAGCTCACATCAGGCGCGTTGCCATCGGCTAGCGCCGACGGTTGCCCGTCGCAGGCTGGATTGCCCGCCATTCTTGAGGGCGGATCTCGCCGGCATTTTTCCTTGTCGCTTTCTTCCCTGCTTCCTTGTCTGCTTACTTCCCTGCCTCAACTCTCTCTGGCTTTCTCCTCTATTTCCTTTACCTCCTTTGCTTCCTCCCCTTCCGCGCTTTCCTCTAGGCAACGGCTCCTGCTCTCCCCGCATCCACATGGGCTGAAAATTCGTTTGGTCCCAGCATTGTTAATTCGTCGCAGCAATCTCGCGGGCGCTCGAAATTTCGGCCCGAGCGCACCCCCACGGGCGGGAGATGTGCGTTGACACTCCCCGGCCGTTTTGTTATTCAAGTCCCTTTGGTTGGAGCTGAGGTTTCCTGCTGGCAGCCAGACCTGCCCAATGTGGCGGGCGCCGCAACGTACACCTCATCCCGGCCTGGGCGGGTGGTCCAAACAGAAGTAATCCAAAGGTGATATGAACAACCTGAACGCGCATGCCCGAGTGTGCCAGTCATCGCCGTCCACGTTTACCGGCTGTTCGACGCGCTTGAGCTTCGGTCGTGGCGTCTTCTCTATTCTGACTTCCGTTTTCGCAACGCTGGTCCTGCTCTCCGGTTGCAGCAGTTCGGGCGGCCCGGGCATCACGGTGCAAATCACCCCCACGACGGCGAGCGTCGACCAGGGACAAACGCTCAATTTCACCGCCAATCTCGCGAACGACCTGCGAGGCCAGGGCGTTACGTGGAGTCTTTCCGGATCAAACTGCGCGGGGGTCACAGGCGCCGGCACCAGCGGCTGCGGCACTTTATCGAACGTCACCACGCATGCAGTCACTTACACCGCACCCGCCGGCTTGTCTTCCTCACTCAGCGTCACGCTGACCGCCACGGCCGTGGCCAACACGACCAACACGAAAACTGCAACGATCACGGTTGAGCTTCCTCTCGCCTTCAGCAACACGACAGGCGCGCTGCCAAACGGCTCAAACGGCGTCCCATATAGTCAAACGATCGCCGTCACCGGCGGAGTCACGCCTTTGACGTATACATTGGCGCCTGGCAGCGCCGCTCTGCCGGCTGGCCTGACTATGAATCAATCCGGCGTTATCACGGGGAGACCCACGGGACCAGTCACGGGCGCGCCGAATCCCTCCATCTTCACCGTTCAGGTAACCGACGACTAGACGACACCAACCTCCGCGACGCAACAGTATTCCATCTTCGTTTCGCCTGCTTCGACTCTACAAATGACTGCCGTTTCGCCGCTCGCGATCGGCTACCCGAACTACCCGTACAGCACGCCCATTTCGACTACTGGAGGCGTTCGTCCATTCACGTATTCTCTCGCCAGCGGAACGCTCCCGCCGGGATTGAGTCTCAACACTTCGAATGGTTTAATCAGCGGCATGCCGCTTTGCCCGGCTGGTGGGTCCGGAACATGTACTGCCCCCCCCACCCCGTACTCATTCACAATTCAAGTTAGCGACTCGACCCTTCCGACATCCCAAACCGCCACCTCAAGTCCGCTGACAATCACGATTGAACCGCCACAACCGCTTTCGATTTCGCCGTCTTCCCTGCCAACGGGCCAGACCGCGACACCGTATTCAGCATCATTCTCGGCAACCGGCGGGATCCCCAACGAGCAAGCGGGGCAACCTCAATACACGTGGGCGATCACTTCAGGACAACTCCCTCCGGGCCTGAACTTCAATACCGCCAGCGGCACAATCAGCGGAACGCCCATTCTCGTTACGACTTCCAATTTCACCGTTCAAGTCAGCGATTCCGAAACGCCGCCGGCAACCTTATCCGCGAATTACAGCATTTCGATCACGGCGGGAACAAACAACGATTCGCTGATGACGGGCCAATACAGTTTTCTTTTCCAGGGGTTTGATTCCGACGGCGCCGTCGCTTTCGGCGGCTCTCTCGCGACAGACGGCAATGGAAAAATCACCGGCGGCGGACTCGACAGCAATCGCGTCTCGGGAGTCATCGGTGGAACCACCGTCGCTCGGGCGACCCTCACCGGAACTTACTCCGTGGGTACCGATGGCCGCGGCACAATGGAGTTGACCGCTACGACCAGCCTGCCCGCTCTCACCGTCACGTTGGATTTCGACCTCGTCCTTGATGCGAACGGCAATGTCCACTTCTTCGAAGACAATTCCACTACAACGAACACCGACCCGAAGAAGACGCACGGACTGGGCATCATGAAACCCGTGACGCAATCGTTTGCAACGGGCAGTTTCAGCGGAAACTATGCATTCCTCTTCACCGGTGCGAACACGTCGGGTAAACCTACGGCGCTGGGAGGAGTTGTCCACTCAAATGGCACCGGCAACATCGCCGCGCCTGGAAGCGGCGCCAATGGCGATTACAATGAGGCCGGCACGTTCAGCTCTCAGCTTGCTGTCACCGGCACATACTCGTTCCTTTCCGGCACGCACGGCGAAGCAGAATTGACGTTCGATTTGCCCGGCAAGTCCCCCTATACCCTCACCTTTTCGCTTGATTTTGTCAGCACCAGCGACATTTTCTTCGTCGACATCGACCCGGCGGACGCCACGCACGCGCGTCTTAGCGGTGAAATGATCCTTCAGTCGCCCACGACTACCTTTGACGCCAGCGCTCTTAGCGGCGCGAGCGTTGCCACGGGAACCGGCCTGAGCGGCACGAACGCCAGCGTCTTTGCCGGATTGTTGGCTCCCGCGACTACGAACTGCACAGCAGGCATAGCGAACTGCGTCGCGCTCACCTACGACGAAAACAGCGCGGGCACGATCGATAGCCCCTCGCTCGTCGGCAATTTCCAGATCAATCCGAATGGGCGCGTCGCTTTCACCTTCAACCAGTTGAGCGGCACACAACTCACGCCGGTCTCGACGCCACGCCTCGCCGTCGCTTATCTTTACGGCCCCGGGCAGGGCTTCACCATGGGCGCTGATGCTTCGGTGACCGCTGGCCTGCTCGATCAGCAGGAAACCGGCGTCACGTTCTCGGATTCCTCGATCGACGACAATTACACGCTCAGCGCCGTTCCCGCTGAAAATCAGGTGCCCAACGTGATCGGTCAGACCACCGCAAACGGCACTGGCTCGCTTCTCGGCACGATCGACGAAGTCACACCGCCGCCGACGTCGAATCTGGCGCAATCCGTCACTCCCAACCTCGGCCAATCGCTCGTCGGCACATACACTGTTTCGGCTACAGGACGCGCCACGATGACCAGCAATTCTCCCGTCGGTTTCCCCACGAACCTCGTGTTGTATATTGTTTCGCCGGGCAGTTTCCGGGCGATCTCACTCGATCCCAGCGACCAACATCCGCAGGTGTTCTTCCTTGATCACTGATCGGACGACCATCGCTGCGGGTGCGGCATTGGCGCTTGGCGCTGCGATGCTCCTTCAGGCGGGCGTCGCGCCGCAGGGCCTGCCGCCTCCGCCCCGCGCGCGTGTCGTTACCATCAGTCCCCACCCTGGTTCTTTCAACGAACCGTCCGTCGCGATCGATCCCAATAATCCGAGCCACATTGCCGCGGCATTCCAATCGCCGGCCACCGTTTCCTATTCACAGGACGGAGGTTCAAGCTGGCAGCTCGCCACAGGCGCTGCGCCCAACGACTACAAAGTGTCCGGTGACGTTTCCATCGCGTACGACATTCTCGGTCACGCGGTTCTCTGCTACATCGCCTTCGACAAGCTTGGCACCGCGCAATATTGGGCGCACAACGCCACACGAAACGGCGTCTTCGTGCGCCGCTCGCTCGACGGCGGCAAGACTTGGGATGCCAATGCAGTCGCCGTCGATGCTCAGCCCACCCGTCCGGACATGCCGTTCGAAGACAAGCCGTATCTCGTTGCCGACGACAATCCGAATTCTCCGTTCGCCGGCAATCTCTATCTTGGCTGGACCGAGTTCAGCCTCAGCAAATCCATCATGCTTTTCTCGCGTTCCACCGATGGCGGCATCACTTGGTCGCCGCCCTTTGAAATCAGCTCGCATGAAGGCATTCCGCGCGACGACAACGGTGCCGTTGAAGGCTTCGACGCCGTGGCTGGCCCTGACGGCGCAATCTATACAATCTGGGCCGACGACAATTCCTTCGTAATGGCCACCTCTCACGATGGCGGCCTCACCTTCGGCCCTTCGCATCCGATCCTCGACCTCCCCGCCTCTTACTTCACGGTCCAGGGCCTCCAGCGCGCGAACGGCTTCCCGCAAATCGGCATGGACCCGCGAACCGAGCGCCTTTACGTCACATGGTCGGACTATCGCAACGGCGATATCGACGTTCTCTGCTCCACCTCCTCCGATCTCGGCGACTCGTGGAGCGATCCCGTTCGCGTCAACGACGACGCGATACACAACGGCACCGATCAGTTTTTCCAATGGATGTCCGTGGATCCGAAGGACGGCTCAATAAACGTCGTGTTCTACGATCGCCGCGGCGACCCTGAAAACAACGCCGCGCTTATCACGCTGGCTCGTTCGTCCGATGGCGGCAAGAAATTCACGAACTATGCATGGACACAGTCGCCGTTCTATCCCAGCGAACATCAATTCATGGGCGATTACACGGGAATCAAGGCACTAAACGGCCGCGTCTATGGTGTCTGGACCTACAGCGAATCGCGTCCGCCGCGCCGTCCGCAACCGCAAGCCGCCCACAGCCGCCGCAAGGATCCGACGCGCGCTCGCTCAAATATCCGGCTCTTGCATCCCCGTCCAGCCGGCACCATCGTCCAGCTCGGCATGGCCGACTTCACTCAATCCCACAAGTAAGCGCTGTGGTCTGCGCGTTCTTTTGGTTCGTGCCTTTAGATTTAAATGTAGCGCTGCGGCCTTTAGCGCAGCACAAATCCGCCCATAGCGGGTGCCGTACTCTTACTGGTGGGTATTACTTTGTGCTTTTAGTTTGCATGTAGCACTCGCCTGCCCGGAGCGTTCGCGCAAACGGGAGGATGCGGATTTCGGCCGCGCTGTCCGTGGCCGCTTCGGAATGCGTGGACCGGTGCGGACTTTGGCGCAGGTTGCGGCTGCGCCGGCACCCCACGGTTCTACCCGCGAAGCGGGCGTAAGAGCTTTCCCCTCGGTGAGCGCCTGCACGCCGTGACGCGGGACGATTGAGCTTTCGGAAGGAGCTTCCGACCTACTTCTTTGCCTTTGCATCTTCGTTCAATTTCAGCGCCGCCGAATTGATGCAGAACCGCAGCCCCGTAGGATCGGGGCCATCCTCAAACACGTGTCCAAGGTGGGCGTCGCACCGGCTGCACAAAACCTCGGTCCGCCTCATGCCGTTCGATGCATCGTGCTTCATTTCGACGTTCTCCGTCGCAATCGGCTGGTAATAGCTCGGCCATCCCGACCCGGAGTGATATTTTGTATCCGAACTGAACAGCGGCTGCCCGCAACAGACGCACACGTACGTGCCCTTCCTGTCAGTCGATTCGTATTCACCCGTGAACGGTGGTTCTGTGGCCCCCTCCCGCGTCACTTGATACTGCTCGGGAGTCAGCTCTTTACGCCATTCGCGCTCGCTTTTCTGGATTTTCTCGCTCATCCGGCGATTATAGGCCCGGCGCCATACTGAGTCCATTGGGCATGGGTTCGCCGCCCTGCCGCTGCTCGATGCAATGAAACTTGCCCGGCCCTCGTTCGCACATCTCATGTGCCAAGCCCCGCCCTTTCACAAATTCTTCGCCTTTACGGCTTGTTATCCGAAAAAGGCCGGGGGTATAATCCGCCTTCCAATCCTGTCAGGATCGCTCTGGTCGCCTCGGTCGAACCCATGTCGAACGACGCACAACCGGCCCGCGTAAGCGTTTCCCCTCACGAAAGGCGCCGCTCTGCGCGCCGCGACGTGAAATCGCTTGCTTACATCGATCTCGGCAACGATACCGGCGGTATCGTCCTCAACATCAGTGAAGGCGGCCTCGCCGTCCACAGCGCCGTTGCGCTTACCCCTCGCGATCTCCCGTCCATTAGCTTCCAGTTGCCGAACTCGTCCGACTGGGTCGCCGGCGGCGGAGACATCGTCTGGCTCGACGCGTCGCGCAAGGAGGCCGGCGTTCGCTTTGCCGCACTACCCGACGGCGCTCGCGCGTACATTCGCAACTGGATCGCATCGCCCGCCGACGATTCTCTCAACGGTGCCGACACGTTCAGCGGTATGCAGCTAACCTCGCTAAAGCTTGGCTGCGTGCCCAGCCCGCGAGAAGCCAAGTCGCCCCACCAAATCGAGCGTCCTCGCGAGACCGAACCCGTTGATCTCAAGCTGCGCCTTCATTTCGCAACACGCGATTCCGCATCCGCACCTTCAACTCACATCGGCCGTGGTCTCTGGTGGGCGCTCATCTTCGCCATTGGCGTTCTCGCGATTCTCTCGTTCGGCTTCGGCTGGGTCGCCGGTCACGGCCAACGTGACGACCTTCCGGGCCTTCTCGCCAGGATCACCGGCCGCACCGTTGCGCACGCGGAGAACGCACCACAAGCCCCAACCGTCACGCCGGTTGTCGCCTCCGCGAACGCCGCACCGCAAACTGCTCCGGGTGCCAGTTCCGACTCATCTCCCCTGCAACCTCGTACCGCGTTCACCGTGCGAGCCTACGTGCCTGTCACCGGCGAAAATGGACAGGTTCTCGATCTCCACATGGGCAAACTCGCGCACCGCGTCGATCCGGGTTATCCCGAGGAAGCTCTCTCGCAACACATCGAAGGCGCCGTGCAACTGCGCGCAACCATCAGCGCCGAAGGACACGTCGACTCCGTTTCTGTCGTTTCCGGCGACCCAACGCTCGCTTCAGCCGCCGTAGACGCCGTTCGCCAGTGGCGCTACGCTCCCACGCTGATCGACGGCAACCCTGTCCCCATCGAACAAGCCATCACCATCACCTTCTCCCTCCCCAAGGCAAACTAGCCCCGCACGCCGGTCTCATATTGCCGCTCGCATTGAACCCATTCTGCCCGTTTTGCTACACTCGCCTGCCCGAGGTGACTCATGAGTGCTCCCGCTTCCCCAAGCCAGTCCGTCCAAATTCGACGCGCTCAGCCCGCCGATGCTGAAATCTGCGGGCGCATCTGCTACGACGCATTCGAAGCGCTGCAACGGCACCACAATCTGTCGCCTGACTTCCCGGACCCCTCGCGCGCCATACAGGCGCTCACGATGATGTTTTCGCATCCGGGCTTCTATTGTGTTGTTGCGGAATCCGATGGCCAGATCATCGGAAGCAATTGTCTCGACGAACGCGGCCCGATCGCGGGCGTCGGGCCCATCACCGTGAATCCCGCCGTGCAGAATCGCTCCGCCGGACGCCAGTTGATGGCCGCCGTCATGGACCGCGCCAAAGAGCGCGGCTTCGCGGGCGTTCGCCTCGTCCAGGAGGCCTATCACAATCGCTCGCTCTCTCTTTATACGAAGCTCGGTTTCGACGCGCGCGAGCCGCTCAGCCTGATCAACGGCACGCCCATCCGCCGGACTCCGGCTGGCTACCGCTTCCGCCACGCAGAAAGGCGCGACGTCGAGGCCTGCAACGCGCTCTGCATTCGCGTCCACGGACACGACCGCGGCGGCGACCTTCGCGACAGCATCGAACATGGCATGGCTCGCGTCGTCGAATTCGACGGCCGCATCGTTGCCTACGCTTCTGCCATCGGATTTTTCGGCTATTCCGTCGCCGAAACGAATCGCGATCTCCAGGCGCTCATCGCTTCCGCCGAAGAGTTTCTCGGCCCCGGCGTCCTGGTCCCCACGCGCAACTCTGCCCTCTTCCGCTGGTGCCTCAATCAAGGCCTTCGCGTCATTAAGCCACTCACACTTATGACCGTCGGCCTCTACAACGAGCCCTCCGGCGCCTATCTCTGCTCGATTCTCTATTGAGGACTGGTGGCCTCGCTCGGGCGGATAACTTTGACGTTGCGGGTGCCCCTCGATAAGAACGAAGGCGTTGTCAAGCGACACCTGTGCCGTTCAGTGCTGTTAGCACCGCGTGTGTGCCAGAGGAGTGGAGGACCGAAGCTCTGAAACTCTCGCGGTGAATCAGTTTTCGGCGAAATCGTTCCGCCAACCATCGATACGGCCTGAAACTCGGCCATGATTCTTCTATCCGAACCCCGATTGGAT
>JBOGNK010000092.1:0-33661 GCA_050747085.1 Candidatus Acidiferrales bacterium | reverse complement strand
GCTGTGGGATGCTCTTGCGAAGGAGGGACTCAGCCGGATCGACGCCGTGGGCAAGGAATTCGATCCTCACCGACACCACGCGATCGAACGCGTGGAGACCGGCGCTCATCCCGACGGCAATGTCATTGACGAGCTGCAGCCGGGGTACACGTTCCATGGCCGCGTGCTGCGTCCGGCAATGGTGCGCGTGGCGGCGCAGCCTGTGTCGAAGCAGAGCGAGAACTAATGCTCAGTTCCCGTGCGTTTTGCGCACCGGCGCAGGCAGTCAATCGCGCCCGGTTCGACGCGGTGAAGCGCGGTAATCCTTTGGCGCATCAAATCGTTACGATCAACGGAAGCACATAAGACACGAGGTAAAAACAGAACGAATGGCAACCCAGCTGGATTATTACGAAGTCCTCGGCGTTGAACGCGAGGCTTCGGGCGACCAAATCAAATCGGCGTATCGCAAGCTCGCGTTGAAGTATCACCCGGATCGCAATCCGGAAAATAAACACGAAGCCGAAGAAAAATTCCGCCAGGCGACGGAAGCCTACAGCATTCTTTCCGACGCGCAAAAGCGCCAGGTCTACGATCGCTTCGGCCATGCCGGGCTGGGCAACCGCGGTTTCGAACCTACCGATTTCAGCGCCACGATTTTCGAGGATTTCCGCGACATCTTTGGTGATCTATTCGGCTTTGAGGACATACTCGGCGGAGTGGGCGGCGGACGACGTCGCGGCGGCCGTTCGCGTGGACGACGAGGCGCAGATCTTCGTTACGATATGAGTCTATCGTTCGAAGATGCAGCGGCCGGAGTCGCGACAAAAGTCACAATTTCTCGCCATGAAGTTTGCGAAGCTTGCCACGGAACGGGGGCGAAGCCCGGAACCGGAATGTCGACCTGTCAAACGTGTCGTGGGCGCGGACAGGTGCAGTACCAGCAAGGCTTCTTCGCGATTTCGCGGACGTGCCCAGCGTGCGGTGGGGCGGGGCAGGTGATCAAGGATGCGTGTGCGTCGTGCCGCGGCCAGGGACGTATCGAACGAGAGCGAACGCTCGAAGTGGGTGTGCCGGCGGGAGTCGATTCGGGAACGCGGCTTCGGATGGCCGGCCAGGGCGAACCTGGCGTCAACGGCGGCCCCGCAGGCGACCTCTACATTTTCCTTGAAGTGAAAGAACATCCGTTTTTCGAGCGGCGCGGCGCCGACCTGTATTGCACCGTTCCGATCAGCTTCCCGCAAGCGGCACTGGGTACGACCGTGAAAATTCCGACGTTGAACGGCGAGCAGGAATTGCACATTCCAGATGGAACGCAATCAGGACAAATTTTCCGCCAGAAGGGGAAAGGACTGCCGAATCCTCATGGCGGGCGCGGGGACCTGTACGTGAACATTCGCGTAGTGACACCATCAAAACTGTCGCGCGAGCAGCGCCGCGTTCTGGAAGAGCTCGGCCACGCGATGAAGGTTGAGAACAAGCCGACCGAACGCAGCTCGAGCTTCTTCGATAAGGTAAAGGACATTTTCGGGTAAGAGCCAGCCGATAACGAAACCGGAACCAAATCGCATTCGAAACACGACTCCGCGTCATGCTGGGTAGCACGCGCCATGCGGCGGCTTTATAAATCCGGAGAAGCGCCAGATTAGCGTGCCGGGGCGGGCGGCAGCGTGGCCCACCACCAATGCTTTGTCTATAATCCTTCTCTCATGCGTCGCCGCTTCTTCGTAGATCATTTCGAATCAACTTGCGCGTTGCTTCGCGGCGATCCCGCCGATCATCTCGGCCGCGTTCTGCGCGCCGAGCCGGGCCAGTTATACGAGCTGAGTGACGGCGAAACTGTTTGGCTCGGGCGAATCAAGCGGGTCGTCCTCTCGAAAGCAAGCAACAGCGAAATTGAGTTCGAACTTGTCGAGATGATTCCCGCGCGCGCGCCGGCATTCCGAGTCCATCTTCTGCTCTCAATCACGAAGTTCGATCGGTTCGAGTGGTCGCTGGAAAAAGCGACGGAACTAGGCGCCTCCGAGATCACGCCTCTGCTGGCCGAGCGCACCGATAAGCCATTGCTCGCCGCGGCGGCGAAGAGGCATGCGCGCTGGAAGAAGATTCTAGTCGAATCGGCGCAGCAATCCCGGCGCCTGACTCAACCTGTTTTGCACGAGGCAGTGCGGCCGGCGGGAGCCTTCTTGGCGTCAACTGAACCGCTAAAGATTCTCTTCTCCGAGCGTCCGAATACAACGCACATACGAGAATTGCTGCGAAGCACCGAAGTCGCGGACGCAGCGGTGGCAATTGGTCCCGAAGGCGGCTGGACCGACGCCGAGTTCGCCGCCGCCGGCGCCGCTCAATTTGCCGAGGCCTCGCTCGGCAACAATATCCTTCGATCCGAAACGGCTGTGATGACTGCGCTTGCCGTCCTCGAATACACCTTTGGAGGCCAGTGGTCAGGAACACCTAAGTGATGAACCGCGCGTCTAACGGAGTGTGACGCGTATTGGTCGCCACATCGTCTCATGCTATAAATACTAGAGCTACGAATGCCGGATACGCCACAATCTGGCCTGACCGAACCGCCGGACCGTACCCCTCCTCGCCAGCTGCGTCTCGAACTTCGCACTTGGACGCGCGACCTGGCCGTCGCTCTGGGGCTGGCGCTGGTGATCATCGTATTCCTGTATCAGCCAGTCAAAGTGGAAGGCACCAGCATGGCTCCGCTGCTTTCGGATCAGGAGCGCATCTTCATCAACAAGTTCGTCTACCATTTTGAGCCGATTGAGCGTGGCGATGTCGTCGTTTTCTGGTATCCTCTGGACCGGTCGAAATCGTTTATCAAGCGTGTCGTCGGCTTACCGGGAGAAACGATCGCGATTCGTTCCGGAAATCTATACATCGACGGCACGGAATTGGCGGAGCAGTACGTGCCGAAGAGCTATCTCGATGACTCGAACTACGGGCCCTTGACGATTCCGCCGCACGAGTACTTTGTTATGGGGGATCACCGCGACAGTTCGAACGACTCACGAGTCTTTGGACCCGTCCCGCGGCGCTTCATCTACGGCAAGGCGGTTTTCGCCTACTGGCCGGTGGATCACTTCGGCTCGCTGACGTTTAGCGACACGGTGAATGCGGCGTCGAAATGAATGAAAGTTTTCGTATGACACTTTTGGGAGGACATCACCCTGCAGCAGGACCCCGCAGTTCGCGCGACACTCGCGCTCGAAGACGGGCGAGTCTTTAACGGACGCGCGGCGGGCGCTCGCAGCCGCCGTGG
Source organism: Candidatus Acidiferrales bacterium (assembly GCA_050747085.1). GTDB lineage: Bacteria > Acidobacteriota > Terriglobia > Acidiferrales > UBA7541 > Palsa-295. The sequence goes on along the minus strand of JBOGNK010000092.1, from coordinate 30,411 downwards.
CGGCGAAGTCGTTTTCAATACCAGTCTCACCGGCTATCAGGAAGTTTTCACCGACCCCAGCTACGCGGGCCAGATCGTCTGCCTTACGTATCCGCACATCGGAAATGTCGGAGCCAACCTCGAAGACCAGGAATCGACCAAGCCTTACATCGAAGCGCTAATCGTTCGTGACTTTTCGCCGATCGCTTCGAACTGGCGGTCGAGCGAATCGGCGCAGCAGTATCTGGAGCGACATCGCGTCCCGGTAATCTGGGACATTGACACGCGCGCCCTCGTGCGGCATTTGCGGCAAGTGGGCGCGCTGCGCGGAATTGTCTGTACGGACGGAACCCCTGTCGAACACTTGGTCGCAGAAGCTCGCGCGCTGCCCAGCATGGCGGGGCAGGAACTCGCCAGCCGCGTGACGTCGCCGAAAATCTACGGATGGTCGCAGGGCTCGATTGATTTGGCGGAGCCGCTCGCATCATCTGCTGCTGTGGGCGCAGGGAACCGAGCCGGAGTAGGCGGGAGTCTCAAGCTCGATTTCAAGAGGGCCGAACAGCCGGCGCCTTCGCAGGAAGAACGGCGGCATCGAGTAGTTGCTTACGATTTCGGAATCAAGCAGAACATTTTGCGGTTGCTCGTCGATCACGGTTGCGATGTGACAGTGGTGCCCGCTCAGACAAGCGCGGAAGATGTGCTCGCCATGAAGCCCAACGGCGTTTTCCTGTCGAACGGGCCGGGCGATCCTGAGCCGATTGGGTATGCGGTGCAGAATATTCGGAAGTTGATCGGTCGCGTGCCCATTTTCGGCATCTGCCTGGGGCATCAACTCTGCGGCCTGGCGCTCGGCGGGAAGACGTTCAAGCTGAAGTTTGGGCATCACGGCTCGAATCATCCGGTAAAAAATCTGCTCACGCAGAAAGTCGAAATCACGGCGCAAAATCATGGTTTCTGCGTGGACCCGGAATCGTTGCCGTCGAGCGACGTCGAAATCACGCACATGAATCTGAATGATGGGACGAATGAGGGCATGCGGCATCGGTCGCTGCCGCTGTTCACCGTTCAATACCATCCGGAAGCGTCGCCCGGGCCGCATGACGCGCGGTATTTGTTTGACGACTTTATCGCGATGATGCGCGAGGACGGTCGATGAGCTCTCTGAAGCTATGGGCAGTACTGCTTCTCTTGGCATCGGCGGCGACTGAACAGCAGGAAGTTGTACTCCGTTGTGTTTGCGGCACCGTGGTACACGATTAGCAATGCCGAAGCGAACTGACATAAAGAGAATCCTGATCATCGGCTCGGGGCCGATTGTGATCGGGCAGGCGTGCGAATTCGATTATTCGGGAACGCAAGCGTGCAAGGCGCTGCGCGCCGAGGGGTATGAGGTAATTCTCGTCAACTCAAATCCGGCGACGATCATGACCGATCCAGAAATCGCGGACCGCACGTACATCGAGCCGCTCTCGAAGGAATATCTCGAAGCGATCATTGCGGCCGAGAAGCCCGATGCCTTATTGCCGACGGTTGGCGGCCAGACGGGCCTGAATCTTGCCGTCGAACTTGCGGAATCCGGCATTCTCGACAAGTACGGTGTGAAACTGATTGGCGCGCAACTTCGGGCGATCAAAATCGCCGAGGACCGGCTCCTGTTCAAGGATGTCTGCCGCAGAGTGGGCCTCGAAGTCCCCGCGTCGGAAGTTGTGAACGATGTTCCATCTGCCATTTCGATTGCGGACCGGATGGGTTATCCAATCGTGATTCGTCCATCGTTCACCCTGGGCGGAACGGGCGGCTCGATTGCGTATAACCACGAAGAATTTGTTGACGCAATCGCGCGTGCGCTGGACGCGAGCCCCGTACATCAAGCGTTGATCGAGGAATCCGTCCTCGGCTGGAAAGAATTCGAGCTGGAAGTGATGCGCGATTTTCGCGACAACTTCGTCGTCATCTGCTCGATCGAGAACTTCGACCCGATGGGCATTCACACGGGCGATTCGATCACCGTCGCTCCAGCGCAGACGCTGACCGACAAGGAATACCAGCGTATGCGCGATGCCGCCGCGGCGATCATTCGCGAAGTGGGCGTCGAGACCGGCGGATCGAACATTCAATTTGCCGTCGACCCGGCGACCGGGCGCATGGTTGTGATCGAGATGAATCCGCGCGTTTCGCGCAGTTCCGCGCTAGCGAGCAAGGCGACCGGATTTCCCATTGCGAAAATTGCCGCGAAGCTTGCCGTCGGCATGACGCTCGACGAAATTCCCAACGACATCACGCGGAAGACGCCGTCGTGTTTCGAGCCGACGATCGATTATGTAGTCGTAAAAATTCCGAAATGGCAGTTCGAGAAATTTCCGGGCGGCGAAACCACGCTGACTACGCAGATGAAATCCGTGGGCGAAGTGATGGCCATTGGCCGCACGTTCGAAGAAGCGCTGTGCAAGGGTATTCGCGCGCTTGAGCCGAGCAGCGCGTGGCGCCCGCCGGCGGAAGTAACGACTGCGCTGTTGCGCGAACGCCTGCATGTACCGGCGCCAGACCGCATTCACTGGCTGTTCGAGGCGCTTGAGCGCGGCATGCCCGCTGCCGAAGTGTGCGACCTGACGAAAATTGATCCCTGGTTCATCCGCCAGCTTGAAGAGATGGTCGCGCTGGATAGGCGTACTGCTTCCGCGAATCTGACAACTGCCACGGCGGACATGCTGCTCGAAGCGAAGCGGTCCGGCGCGAGCGATGAGGAGCTTGCGAAGCTGTGGGGCGCGACGGCAGCCGAGGTGCGCGCGCGGCGCCATGAACTGGGAGTGCGGCCTGTGTTCAAGCGCGTGGATACATGCGCCGCGGAATTCGAATCTTTTACGCCTTACCTGTATTCAACCTACGAATCCGAGGACGAAGCGGACCCGGTGGACCGTCCGAAAATCGTGATCCTCGGGAGTGGCCCCAGCCGGATCGGGCAGGGAATCGAATTCGATTATTGCTGCTGCCACGCCGCGCTGGCATTGAAAGAGGACGGTTTCGAAACGGTCATGGTCAACTGCAATCCGGAAACCGTTTCAACTGACTACGACACATCCGACCGCCTGTATTTCGAGCCGCTTACTCTGGAAGACGTGCTCGCCGTTCTCGATCGCGAAAAGCCGCAGGGTGTGATCGTGCAATTCGGCGGACAGACGCCTCTGAATCTCGCGCTCGATTTGAAGCGCAATGGTGCGCAGATCGTGGGCACAGCTCCTGAGTCAATTGATTTGGCCGAAGATCGCCGCCGGTTCGGCGATCTACTCGAAGCCTTGAAAATCCCACAGCCGCGGAACGCTACCGCGCTCGACCCGGAAGAGGCCGTTCGTGCCGCTTCGGAAATCGGGCTGCCTGTTCTGGTGCGTCCGAGCTACGTCCTCGGCGGACGCGCAATGGTGATTGCTTACGACCTGAAAACTGTTCGTGAGTATGTAGCGCAAGCTGCCTTGCTCGCCGGCGCGGGCACAATGCGCCCGATCCTGATCGACAAATTTTTGGAAGATGCGACGGAAGTGGACGTGGATGCCCTCGCCGATGGTGACGACGTCGTCATCGGCGGGATCATGGAGCACATCGAAGAGGCTGGGATTCATTCCGGCGACTCGTCATGCGTCCTTCCCTCGGTCACGCTGAAGCACAGCGTCCTTGGGCGCATCCGCGAATACACTGCGCGACTCGCACGTGCGCTGAAGGTTGTCGGGCTGATGAACGTTCAATACGCGATTCAGCGCGACACGGTGTATGTTCTGGAAGTGAACCCACGCGCGTCGCGCACGGTTCCTTACGTCAGCAAGGCGACCGGCGTTCCACTGGCAAAGGTAGCCGCTCGTCTGATGACCGGCCGCAAGTTGCGCGAACTGAATCTTCCCATTGTCCAGACCGACGGCGTGAAGGAACTTTCCGTGCGCGGCTTTTACGCCGTGAAGTCTCCCGTGTTCCCGTTCAACAAGTTTCGCGGCGTCGATACGATTCTTGGGCCGGAGATGCGCTCCACCGGCGAAGTGATGGGCATTTCGTCGAGCTTCGGCTTGGGCTTTGCAAAGGCGCAGCTCGCGGCAGGGCAGCGCTTGCCGCTCGAAGGAACAGTCTTCATCAGCGTGAACGACCGCGACAAGCGCCACGTTGCGCCGCTGGTGCGCGAGCTCCTGGATGCGGGACTGAAAGTGATCGCGACGCGGGGAACCGCTGGGGCGCTCCGCGAATCGGGCATTGAAGTGGAGTCGGTCTACAAAGTGAACGAGGGCCGGCCGAATATCGTGGACTTGATCAAAACCCAGAAAGTGAATCTGGTCATCAATACGCCATTGGGGCGCGAATCTTTCTACGACGAGAAGTCCATTCGTCGCGCGGCCATTCGCTACAACGTGCCGTGCATCACGACGCTGTCGGCCGCTAATGCCGCGGCGCGAGGAATCAGGGCGCTGCGCGGCCATGCAATTGACGTTGCCGCGCTTCAGGACTTGCACCGTCGCAAACCCCTCGCCTCAGCCGCGCCGGCTCCGGCCGAACACAGCTGAAACTGACGGCGACTCGCAGTACGGCATTCGGGAAGCGCACTTTTTCGGAAGCACGCCTCAATACGCAACCAGCAAACTTGCCGGCGGCCCGAGCAAATATCGCTTTACGTGTGTGTATGCCGGAGCGGGGCCACATGCGTGAACGTGAAATAGGGCTCAGCGTTGCCCTGTTGCCGTGTCGGATTGTGGAGATTGCAAACGCGCCAAGTTGAGGAAACCAAAACTTCCAGCGGGCGGAAGGACGATGTTTGTCAGCCGTTTGTTATGGACGCAAACATTGTCGCGATACCACAAGTTGATGTACGGCTCATCCACAGCCAGGGTTTGCTGAATCTTGGACAGGATTGCCTTGCGCTTGGCGGGATTCATTTCGATTCTTGCCTGATCGAGCAGCGCATCAAGCTGCGGATTATTGTAGTGCCCGCGATTGGCTCCATTCGGAGGAGTTTTCTTCGAGTTAAACAAATAATCGAAAATATCCGGATCGTTATTGCCGCCGATCAATTGCAGCGTATATAGCTGAAAGCTGCCGTGCGTGATATCGGAGTAGAAGGTGGCAAATTCGCTTGAGCGCAAATCGAGCGCCACTCCCACCTGTTTCCATTCGGCGGCAAGCGCCGCCGCAAGAAGGCGCGTGAACTGGTCGGTGGAAGTTTTCAGAGTAATGTGGAAACGAATGCCGCCCGCGCCGCGCTTATATCCCGCTTCGTCGAGCAGCTTGTTCGCTTGCCCCGGATCGTAGCCATAGCCCTTGACCTTCGTGTCGTATGCCCAATGATTCGCAGGAAGCACGCTGTCGGCCGGCACGGCGAACCCACGGACGAGATTCTGAATTAGAGACGCGCGGTCAGTCGCGTAGGCAAGCGCCTGCCGAACCTCGCGGTGAGAGAGAATCGGGTCCTGGCAGTTGATCGCGATGTATTGCAGATTCGTACCGGCCTGATCGTCCACCACAAGATTGGAATCGTTCTGCAGCGCGACCACAGTATCCGGTGGAAGCGAATTGACGTTGCTGACGTCGGCCGATCCCTTGCGAAGTTCGAGCGCGCGAACGATTGCGTCGGGAACGATTTTGAATCGCACGCGGCCAATGTCCGCAGCGCCACCGAAATACGTCGGGTTGCGCTCGAGGAGGACGTCCTCGTCAGTGGTCGCGCTCACGAACTCGAACGGCCCCGTGCCCACCGGGTGCCGGCCGAAATTCGAGCCTGCGCCGGAAGGAACGATTCCGATGCCAGGTTTGCTCAAATCCCACAGAAACGACGCGTAGGGCTCGCGCAAATGAAAAACCACCGTGTACGGGTCGGGTGCGTCAATCGACTGAATGATGCGGAACGACCCGACCTTCCCCGTTTTCACGGTGCCGTTCAGTATCGATTCGAAAGTGTACTTTACGTCCGCGGAAGTGAAAGGACGGCCATCGTGAAATTTCACGCCTTCGTTGAGATGGAATATGTATGTTGTCGGATTGGGCGTTTCCCACTTCCTGGCCAAGTCCGGAACGATGTTCAGGCGCTGGTCGTGCTCGACGAGACTGTCGAATATGAGGCCGTCCAGATGCTCGGATATAGAGTCCGTCCCAATGCGCGGGTCGAGATTCGTCGGCGCCAATTCGATGAGAAAGTTGACGGTATCGGGCTCGGCCGAGCTTGTCCTTTCGGAGCAACCGCCCAATAACAAAGCGCAAGTCATCAAAACGAGAATCGCGGCGGTGCCGCTCCAAATCGAGCGGTTCACGGTCGCAATGCCGCCCGATGTGTGAGTTCTCGGCCGCTCTCAGGGTTGTTTTCGTCTTCAATTCGCATACAAACCCAGTATAGGCGGATTAGCGCGTGAAGAAAACGGACTGACGCCGATCAAACCCCAGGTTTCGACCCACTTCCGCTGTACGGGGAAAACTCTTTCGCTGGAGCGTGCGATAATCCTCTATCCAATGAGAACGATCAGCCTCACGATCGCCTACGACGGCTCAACATTTCACGGGTGGCAATTTCAACCAGAGCTCCCCACGATCCAGGGGGCGCTGAATGATGCTGCGGGCCAGATTACTCAGGAAAAGATCGTCGTCCATGGCGCAAGCCGCACGGACGCTGGCGTCCACGCTCTCGGCCAGATGGCGCACTTCAAGACGCGATCGGCGCTCGACGCGCACGAATTTCAGCGCGCTCTGAATGCCCTGCTACCACCCGCGATTCGGGTCGCTGCGGCTGAGGAGGTTGGTCCGGATTTTCACGCTCGGTGGCAGTCGCAAGCGAAGACGTACCGTTACAGGATTTTTCGTGGCCAAGTCCTGTCCCCATTCGATTATCGCCGCGTACTGCACGTTCCATGGCCGCTCGACGAAGCTGCTATGGCCGCTGCCGCGCGGGAATTCGAAGGCGAACACGATTTCGCCTCGTTTGCGGCCTCGTCGGGCGGCGAAGAGGAGGACGGCAACCGCGAGATGACTCGCATTCTTTATTCGTCCGACATAGTTCGCGCGCCCAACACAGATGAGATTGTCTACGTTGTCCGGGGACGATCGTTCCTGCGGTACATGGTGCGCAAGATCGTGGGCACGCTGCTGGAAGTCGGGAAGGGAAGGATCGTGCCCGGGCAGATCCGCGAGATCTTTGAAGCGCGTGACCGCAGCCGTTCCGGCCCAACTGTCCCGCCCGACGGACTGTATCTCGTTTCCATTGAATACCCCGACCCAACGAACTCCCTCGCAACAGCCGCCGCGCGCAAACGTCCGAATCGCGGTAACAACGCTCTTGGTTGACTCGTACCGCTGGGCACGGCTCGGTTGCGCTCGCTAACCAGTGTAAAATGTTGCGAAGAATGGCCTCCCAACCCCAGTCGTTGGCACCCGCATCGGTGCGAACGGGCGAGTTTGTCGACTCGATTGATCCGGCGACTGGCGCGACGATAGAACGGATTGTTGCAACCCCTATAAGTGAGCTGCCGGACGTGTTTCGGCGAGCGCGTGAAGCTCAACGGGCCTGGGGGACGGTGCGATTGATTGAGAGGGCGCGCCGGCTCCGAAAGCTGCGCGATGCGATTTACGATGCGCGCGACGAAATCGTCGACTTGATTTCGCGCGAGTCGGGCAAACCACGAGTCGAGGCAATCTTTGCCGATCTGCTCATAGCGCTCGATACCGCCGACTCTCTGTCCCGGTGCGCGTTGCGCTGGCTGCGTTCCGAGCGCGTTCCACATCACAACCTGGCATTCAAAGCGAAGTCCGGATGGCTCGAGTATGCGCCGCTCGGTGTGATTGGGATTATTTCTCCGTGGAATTACCCGTTCGCGATTCCGATGTCGCAGGCCATGGCCGCCGTGGTAACGGGGAATTCGGTCGTACTCAAACCGTCGGAACTGACGCCGGCGATGGGCACCCTCGTGGGCGAATTGTTCCGTCGCGCAGGATTTCCGGCCGATGTCGTGCAGGTTGTCCAGGGCGACGGCGACGTTGGAGCGGCCTTGGTCGAGTGCGCGCCGGACAAAGTGATCTTTACAGGGAGCGTTGCCACGGGAAAGCGGGTCGCGGAAGCGTGCGCACACCGGCTGATTCCGTCGATCCTGGAACTGGGCGGCAAGGACCCTATGCTCGTCCTGGCCGACGCAAATCTCGATGTCGCTTCGAGTGCCGCTGTGTGGGGAAGCTTCACCAATTGCGGGCAGGCGTGTCTTTCCGTCGAGCGGATTTACGTCGAGAAATCTGTCGCGGAGCGATTCACCAGTTTGTGTGTCGAGAAGACCAAGAGGCTGCGCGTCGGCGCGGCTTCTGATCCGGATGCCGAAGTTGGCCCCATGATCCGCCTGCGCCAGCTTGAAAAAATCGAAGACCAGTTGCGCGATGCGGTGCAGCGTGGCGGCAAAATACTCACAGGCGGCGATCGTCGGTCCGATCTAGGTGCAACTTTCCTCGCGCCGACCGTGGTCGTGAGTGTCGATCATTCAATGAAGCTGATGCAGGAAGAGACATTCGGCCCGGTGCTCGTTATTTGCACGGTCGATTCCGCGGACCAGGCCGTCGCGATGGCAAACGATTCGTCCTTCGCGCTCAGCGCCAGCGTGTGGACGCGCGACATGCGCGGCGCCGGCCGGATCGGGTCGCAACTCCATGCCGGCTCGGTGATGATCAACGATCTGGTCAGCTACTACGGCATGTCTGAGGTTCCGCACGGCGGGCGGCGTTCGAGCGGCTGGGGACATACTCATTCGCGCCTTGGATTGCTGGAAATGGTTCAAGTAAAATACGTGGACGTCGACCGCCTCCCGCGAATTCCCAAGGCTTGGTGGTTCGGCTACAGCGCCAGGCTTGCCGATTCGGCCCGCGGTTTCGTTGACGCGCTTTTTGCGCCGCGTTGGAGCAAGCGGTTAAAAGCGATGCTCAAGCGTGATGGCGCTCGCGGCGTGGTTTTCAGACACCATCGCATCTGAAGCTTGTGGCTGTACCGTTCTTCGCGTTGCAAAAACGGACGAAAATAGTGGCGCGTGAAAAACGACCTCATCTACGACTGGAATCTCGCTGCAGAGCCCGAAATCCCGCCCGGGCGGCGCGTTCTTCTGAATGACGAAACGCTGCGCGACGGCTTGCAGAATCCGTCCGTGCGCGATCCCTCGATCGGCGAAAAAATCGAAATCCTGCATTTGATGGAATCGCTGGGCATCGAGACGGTCAACATCGGCCTGCCGGGCGCCGGGCCACGCGCTTACGCCGATACCGAGGCCCTTGCGCGCGAGATCGTGCAGTCGCGCATGCAGATTCGCCCCAATTGCGCGGCGCGGACTCACCAAAACGACATCACACCCATCATCCAGATTTCCGAACGTGTCGGGATGCCAATCGAAGCGGCTACCTTTCTGGGGTCGAGTCCGATTCGACGCCTCGTAGAGGATTGGACCGTCGAACACCTCGAACGCACAACCGAGAACGCCGTGAAATTCGCTGTCGACGCTGGGCTGCCGGTAATGTACGTGACGGAAGACACGGTCCGCACGGATCCCTCGACGATGAAGAAGTTGTATTCCACCGCGATTCGCTCCGGCGCTCGCGCGATCGTGCTATGCGACACGGTGGGGCATTCCACGCCGCGCGGCGCCTACAACCTCGTGCGATTCGCGATAGACGAAGTCGTGAAGGCGGCTGGCGTGCCGATTCGCGTCGACTGGCACGGACACAACGACCGGGGACTCGCTGTCGCGAATTCACTGGCGGCCGCAGCCGCGGGAGCAGATCAAATCCATGCCGCGGCCATTTCCCTGGGTGAGCGCGTGGGGAACACTCCGATGGAGCTGATGCTGGTGAACCTGCGCCTTTTCGGTTTGATCGATCGAGACCTTTCGAAGCTGAAGAAATATTCGGATACTGTGTCGACGGCAACACGAACGCCGATTCCCGCAAATTACCCTGTCATCGGCCGCGATGCGTTTCGCACCGCAACGGGCGTTCACGCAGCAGCAATTGTGAAGGCTTACAAAAAGGGGGACACGGAACTGGCGAACGCCATTTATAGCGGCGTGCCTGCCGATCTTTTTGGCCTGGAGCAGGTGATTGAGATCGGGCCGCTCAGCGGGAAATCGAATGTAATCTTCTGGCTCGAAAAACGTGGCATTCCGGCAAGTGAGGCGCTGGTGGACCGCATCTTCAATGCAGCGAAACGATCTGAACGCGTGCTCGACGAAAAAGAGATTTTGGCTCTTGTCGATTCCGCCGCCGGTTGCTAAGAGCTTTTCGATTTCTCTGGTTCCCCCCTGTTGGCGGTGATATGTATTTGAGGGACGAAGTTTGTCTAAGTCTTTTGCGTGTGAAGTATCTTCGTAGCGATGGCATCTATTTCCTTGCGGACCACGGATAAATCCATAGAGAAGATCGCGCAGGCGCCGCAATGCGCTCGCGCGCTTGAATGGATTGGCAGCAAGACGAAGTGGGTCACGGACCAGCACGTATATCTCACAGAAATTCCCGCACCCGTAGGAGGCGAAGCCCGGCGAGCTGAATATGTGAAGCGCCTGTTTGACAACATGGATCTACGCACGCGGATCGATGAGGTCGGGAACGCCATTGCCGAACGCCCAGGCGCCAGCGAAGGCGTGATCTTGCTTGCGGCGCATCTCGATACGGTCTTCCCGGCGGACACAGAGATCAGAGTCAAGAGAGACGGCGCTCGACTGGTTGCTCCGGGCATTTCTGACAACGGTGCAGGCCTCGCCTCAATGATTGCCGTGGCTGGGGCGCTCAGCGAATCGGGCGTGCGCACCAGAAAGACGATCGTGTTTGCGGGAGATGTAGGCGAGGAAGGGGAAGGAAATCTACGCGGAATCCGCGCTCTAGTAGAAGGGTATCGTTCACGGCTTTCCGCGGTTATCGCGGTGGATGGCCCGTCAGTCGAACACGTTACCGTGCAGGGAATAGCGTCGCGCAGGTTTGAGATCGTCATCTCCGGGCCGGGTGGTCATAGTTGGTCTGATTTCGGCGGCCCGAGCGCGATCACCGCTCTGGCCCGAGGCATCGTTGAATTTTCGGCGGTGCGCGTGTCTGACAGGCCACGCAGCTCATTCAATTTCGGCGTGATCGAAGGCGGCAACTCGGTGAATTCGATTCCCTCACGGGCGGCGGTCCGAGCCGATTTGCGGTCGGAGAGCGAATCCGAGCTAGCCCGCCTGGAAGCGTCGCTACGGCAAGCGATGCAGGCCGGCGCGCGACAGGAAGCGGATTTCACCGGCGCTCGAGCTGACGAACTGGAACTTACCTTTACCTCGCTCGGGGCCCGTCCTCCGGGAAAACTTCCCGAAGATTCCTCTCTGCTGGAAACGATTCGGGAGGTCGACAATTTTCTTGGCACCCACGCTCGGCTCGAGCAGAGCTCCACCGACGCAAATTTTCCCCTGTCACTTGGAATTCCCGCCGTTTCGTTGGGCGGTGGAGGCACCGGCGGCGGAGCACACACAACTTCCGAGTGGTACGACCCGACCGGCCGCGCTCTTGGCCTCAAGCGGCTTTGTCTTATCACGCTTGCGTTGGCTGGCATCCTTCCGTAGATAGAGAAGAGTGGGTGCAACCTCGTTTCGACTGGAGGTTCAAGCCAAGGGCGCTCTTCGTCGCGCCGACTAGACCGCGGAGAAGACTCGCTATTTCCCAACGACGATCGTCTGCATTTCCCCTGCGAATGGCTTGCCTGACGTGACAGCGTAGCTGATTTTCGCGGCTCGGCCCTTCAGCTCCGAACATGGCTCAATGTCGCCCAGTGAGGAATTCGCACCAGCGAGATACCGAAGCTTGGTGTAATCAGCTGAGTGAAGAAGGACGGACTTGCCCGAGTTGAGGATTAACGTCAGCCGCATCTCGTTTCCTTTGCACACGACGCTGGCAACTTTTCCCTCGCTGATCTGAGCGCCCGACGAAGCGGTCAAGCCCTGCCCGGGTGCAGTGAGTTGCAGAACGCGAATCACTCCGCCGTCGATCTTGCCGTCATCCGGGCTGTATTGAACTTCGATTTGGGTTCCGTTCAACTCGCATGGATTTATGTTCGGCTGTGTGCCGCCGTTGACGACGATGACGAAGCCGCCCCTCGTGCCACGGAGATGCACGATGCCGCCATCCGTCTGAAGATCAAACGTTGTCACACCTGCGGCGCAAGTGTCATTCGCGACAGTGCCCTGCGCATCATTCGTAACGCCAAAGTTTGCAGAGGCATTTGCCGGGCTGTTTGCCGGCACCGCGGCTGGTTGAACGATGCCGCCCCGGTATTCTTTCGCTTCTCGCAGATAGGCGAGAAACTGCGTCGCTTCGCTCTTCTCCTGCGGTTGCCTGGACCAAGCCTGTGCGCGAAGGGCCGCCATTCTGGCATCGTCGAACTTGTCCATGCGTGCTAGCACTTGGGCAAGCGCGAGCTGGTAAGTCGCGTTCGCCGGTTCGAATGAAACGGCCTTTTGCGCGAACGAAAGCGCTTCGGGAAGATTTTCGTCATGCGCGGACATGTAAACCGCGAGAAGGCCGTACGGCGGAGCAAAGTTTCGGTCCAGATTGATCGACTTGCGCAGGTCCTCTTCCACCTGTGCGGGAGCCGCCATAAAGCCGTCGGTCATAGCTGTGAGTTCCGCGCGGAGATAACGCGTCAGCGAATTATCCGGGTCGAGGTCGACAGCTTTCGACACAGCGGCGAGCGCCCCGGCATGATCGCCGCCAATATAATCCGATATTGCCATGAATTCGTATACTTGCGGCAGCTTCGAATCGGCAGCAAGGGCTTCGTCGAGAAGCCTTTTTGCGTCGTCGGGATGCCGGCGAATGGCCTCGAATCCGCCCTCGTAGGCCTCCGCTTCAGCTTCTGAAATCGGTCGAGCCTTCAGGTCACTGTCACTAATCTCGGCAGTGAAAGGCATCTTCATGTAATAAAACGCGGCGCTGCGCAGGTAATTCGACAGGTTCGATTGCAGCTTCTTAAGATCGCCGAAACTCTCGGCGGCGGCTTCGTCCTGTGATTTCCCCTGGTCGAGAGCAGTCAGATACGTTGCGAAAGCGGCCCGGTGCGCGCTGCGGTCGCCAAGCATCAGGTAGTGCGTGAGCGCCCACGATTCGGCGTAGAAAATCGAGGTTTTCTGGTTTTCGTTGTAGTACGGGGAAGAGCGGTCGATCTTGAATAACACGTTCAACGGGATCAGGGGCTCCCGTTGCAGTTCCGCGACCAGATTCGAATCCGCCTGCCCCATACCGACAGACTTGCCGTCGATTTGCGTGTGCCCGTAGAACTCCGCAAGCCCCTCGGCGACCCACAGAGGCAAGTTAGGAAAGTAGGGAACCGTGAGCGAGTGATAGTACTCGTGATAGAAGGTTTCGTAATCTTCGGTCCCATCGCCAAGCTCGACCACCGCGAAGTAGATATTCATTCCACCCACGAAATATCCGGCATGTCGGGCATGGCCCTTGACATAGTCCTCGGGCAGCAGCTGCTTCATCGTGTTTTCGTCTTTTGCCGCAATGACCGTGATCAAAGGACTCGGATGGCCGCTGGCAACCTTAAGAGATTGGCGAAAAACCTGGCGAATCTCCTCGAATTGAAGCGCGGTCTTGCGCGCCTGCTTTTCGCCGGCGTTTGAAATAACGACGAAGTTCGGGCTGCGTACTTCCACCCAATCGTCGTGTCTCGCGCCGATGCAGAAAAGCGCGAGCACAACAGCCATGCCGCCGAGATAACGCCGAATCGAAGCCCTGGTCATCCTAGTCGCTCATTTACTATGGTCGCGAACCCGAAGTCAATTGCGCTTTCGTGCAAATTTGCTGGTTGGCGCCCGAGAGATTCGAGCAACAGCCTTTTCCGTTCGCGGCGATCACCTTGCTAGCCGATGCCTCCGCCCGTAAACTCGTCAGTCCATGCGGAACAAGCGATTGTTGGCTGACATTGCGCTCGGAGTTTGCGCGCTAATCTGGGGAGCCACGTTCATTGTGGTGAAGGACGCCCTGCGCGACGTTTCGGTCTTCGTGTACGTGGCCCTGCGATTCGGGCTCTCTGCCGCCATTATGGCCGCGATCTTCTGGCGTGAGTTGGGCAGCCTAACCCGACGCGCGGCGTGGGCTGGCACTCAGATCGGATTCTTCATGTTCGGCGGCTACGTGTTCCAAACCGCCGGACTGAAATTTACTACGCCTTCAAAGGCCGCGTTCATTACGGGGTCGAGCGTCGTGTTGGTGCCGCTCATTCTCGCCGCGTGCGGATTGCGAAAGATCACTGGGTGGATTTGGGCCGGAGCGATTTCGGCGTTGGCCGGGCTATTTTTGCTTACGGTTCCCGCCGAAGGCCTGGGAGGCTTGAATCGCGGCGATCCGATCGTATTTTTGGGCGCGGTGATGTTCGCGCTGCACATTATTTTCGTTGCGCGATACGTCGAGCGCCATTCGGTGGGTACGCTCGCCTTTGCCCAAATCGCGGCCACCGCCGTATTGGCTACAATCTTTATTCCAATCGTGGGTCGGCTTGGTTGGGAGCGCCCCCATTTGGCATGGACAGGCAACCTGATCTTCGCCGTGCTTGTTACCGCGATCGGATCGACAGTGATCGGTTTCTACTTTCAGGTCTGGGCTCAGCAATACGCTTCGCCCAGCCATACGGCGATTCTGATTAGCCTCGAGCCGGTGTTCGCCGCGCTCACGTCGTGGCTGCTCGGCGCGGAGCGCCTCGGTTCGCGTGTGTTGCTCGGTGCCGCCCTGATCCTCGCAGGCATTCTGCTGGCCGAACTAAAGAGTCCGGCGCCCGCCGCACCAGAATCCTCAGAACCGATTGCTGCTCCGCCGAACCGATGACCATTAACACTCATTGCAATTGAGTCCCTTACACGAATGGGTTCGGGATCGCGAACTGGAGCAGGGCCGAGCTTGAAACGGCTTTGAAACGCTGCAAGTGGTCGTGTATCGTGTTTCCAATAGAACCCATCATGCCGTCAGACACCGAATGCCCGCACTGTGGATTGACGAATCCACCGGGAACGGCTGTTTGCGTTGTTTGCAGTACTCCGCTTCCCACCAGTAACACGCAGGCCAGTGGTGTTGCATCTTCCTCGGCGCCCTCGTCTGTTGCTTCGTCCGCTCCCCCCAGCATGGGCGACGAAACTCTGCCCAGCACGAGCGGCTGGTCGGCTCCTGCTTCTCCTGCCAGCGGCTCGAGCGTGCTGTTCGGGACGCTCGAACCGGGGCGAGTCCTGGGCAACCGCTACGAAATTCTGCAGCTTCTCGGTGAAGGCGGAATGGGCGCCGTTTATAAGGCGCGAGACACCGCCGTCGACCGCATGGTCGCCATCAAGATCATCCGCCCCGATCTCGCAAGCCGTCCCGATATTCTCGCCCGATTCAAGCAGGAGCTGGTTCTCGCGCGCCAGGTTACGCACAAGAACGTGATCCGGATTTTTGATTTGGGAGAAGCTGACGGCCTGAAGTTCATCACGATGGATTTCATCGAGGGGCGCGACCTCAAGTCCGTTATTCGCGAGAAAGGCAAATTTCCGACAACTGAGGCCACCAGCATCGTGACCCCAATATGCCGCGCGCTCGATGCAGCCCATTCCGAAGGCGTCGTTCACCGGGACTTGAAGCCGCAGAACATCATGATCGACGCGAAGGGCCGCGTCACGGTAATGGACTTCGGCATCGCCCGGTCGATGGAAATGACCGGTATGACGCAAACGGGCTCTCTGGTGGGCACGCCCGAATACATGTCGCCCGAACAGGCGAAGGGCGAGGACATCGATACCCGATCAGACTTATTCACGCTTGGGATCATTTTTTACGAGTTGCTCACCGGTAAAACGCCTTTTTATGCGGACACTGCCTACGCCACACTCTTGAAACGTACCCAGGAGCGCGCGCGCGATCCGGTGGAACTCGATGCCACTATCCCACCGCAGATCAGCGGGGTGGTGATGAAGTGCCTGGAGACAGATCGAGAGAATCGTTACGCCTCCGCACTCGATATCGTTCACGACCTGGGCCAGCAGACGCTCACGGTATCTCGGACCGCCCTGCCCGCAGTCCACGCCGTTCCTGCGCCTCGCTCAGGCCATCGATGGATGCCTGCAGTGTTCGGCCCGCGACGGAATCAGTTGTGGATGGCTGGAGGCGCGGTCCTCGTTGCAATCGCGGTCATAACTGCCTTCTATGCCCGAAAGTACCGGTTCACGAGCGTCAGCCGAACGCCGCCTGCGGGCCCCGCTGTCACCCTGGCAATTCTTCCGTTTGGCAATTCAACGGGCGACCGCAATTTCGACTGGCTCGGGCCAGGTCTCGCCGAGATGCTGAGCACCGATGTGGGCCAATCCTCTCAGTTGCGTACAGTCTCGCCGGACCGTGTGCAGCAGATCATGCATGACCTCCAGCTTTCGCCGGACTCGTTCTCCGATCCTTCGACAACGCGCCGCGTAGCCCAGATGAGCAACGCCGACACCATCGTTACGGGCCACTACACGAAATTCGGCGACCAGATTCGCGTCGACGCGACACTCCTCGATACCAAGCATGACCGCAACGTGTCGTTCAAAGTCGAGGGCGCGGCCGACAAGGACGCGTACGTGGACCAACTCGCTCAGGCCATCCGCGACAATTTGTCCCTGCGAAAGAGCATCCTCGACGAGCTGAAAGCACAAGCCTTCAAACCTTCCTCATCATCCGCCGACGCTCTTCGCTTCTACAGCCGCGGCAGCGCGCTGGCGCGGGCTGGGAAGGACATCGAAGCGTTAAGCCAGTTCCAACAGGCGACAAAGGCCGACGCCCAGTTCGCGCTGGCTTACGCGAAACTTGGAGCGACCTACTCGAATCTAGGCTATGACGCGGAGGCCGAACAGGCGTCGCGCAAAGCGGTCGAACTGGCGCAAAATCTGCCTGCGAGAGAAAAGTACGTCATCACCGCCAACGATGCGAGCATCGAACACGACTACCCTAAGGCGATAGAATATTACGAGAACCTCGCTGCCAGCGCGCCTGGCGATCTGGAAACGCAATTTGAACTCGGGCGCTTGTACGAGGATTCTGGTGCGGTCGACAAGGCTCACGACCACTATGCCAAAGTGCTGGCTGGCGATCCGAACAACGTGAACGCACTGCTCGCCTTGGGACGGCTCCAGCTTCGCCAGGGCAACGCAGAAGAAGCGCTCAGGTATTTTAATCAAGGACTGCCTCTCTCGATTCAATTCGGAAATGACGAGGTCAAGGGCACGCTCCTTCAAGGCATCGGCGTTTCCTATCGCCAGATGGACAAGCAGGACGAAGCACTCAGCTATTTCAAACAGGCGCTCGATGTGAGGCAGCGGCTTGGCGACAAGCGTGGTGTGGGCGTCACGTTGAATGTGATCGCGCAGATCGAAGAGAACAGCGGCAAGTCCGAACAGGCTCAGAAAGACTACCAGGAGGCTCTCCAGGTTCGCGAGCAAATCGGTGACAACGCCGGAACGGCCGCCACCCTCCTGGATTTGGGTGGTTTTCACGAAGATCTGGGACACTACGATCAGGCGTTAACTCTTTTCAAGCGGGCGCTTCAGATCGAGCGTGATCTTGGAGACGCAGGCAGCCAGAGCTTCTGCCTGAACAACATCGGACTTTGCTATCTTTCGAAAGCCGACTACGACAACGCCCTCACATACTTTCAGCAGGCGCTCGCTCTTCGTCAGAAGTCGCAGGACTCCGCCGGTACAGCGCTCACCACGCATAACGTCGCCGTCACGTACGAGGACTTAGGCCAGTACGACAAAGCTCTCAGCAATTTCGAGAGCGCGCTCAGCCTGTACCGCAACTCCGGCGATAAGCGCGGCGTGGCCATGGAGTCGTACGCGATGGGGACGCTCTTCGGCCATCAGGGCCGCTTTGGCGCCGCTATCAACTCGAAGCAGCAAGCCGTGAAAATCTTCACCGACCTTCAAGACAAGACTTACTGGATGACGGAAGTGATGAGCGGCTACGGCAAATCGCTCGCTGATGCGGGCCGCTTTGACGACGCTCAAAAGCCTCTCGCCGATGCGCTTTCGCTCGCGCGTGAACTGAAAATCGACGGCTCCATCGCTCAGGCGCTCGACTTCCAAGGCGAGTTGCTCTTTTACCGTGGCGACCTGAAAGGCGCGGCCGCCAGTTACGCGCAGGCGCTTCCGTTCGCTACGCGGTCAAAGGAGCAGGACAAAGTTCTGATGACGCGTTTTCATCTAGCGCAAATTGCGGTGAAGGAAGGCCGTTCGGCGGAAGCCGCCGCGTCCTTAAGAAAAATTGCCGCCGACGCGAATGTTCTCGGGGCGAAATACATCGAATTTTCCGCGTCGGTTGCGCTAGGTGAAGCGTTCCTGGAGTCGAAGAATTACGATCGCGCGCAACTGGAGCTTGAGCGAGCCATAGCCGGCGCAGAAAAGCCCCAATTCCGCGCTGTGCTTGCCCAGGCGCATTACCTGCTGGGCACGACGCTGCGGTTGCGCGGGCGCCAGTCCGATGCCGCCGCCCATTACGGGCAAGCGCTTCAATACTTGGACCAGATCCGCAAAGACACGGGCAGCGATACCTTCCTGAACCGGTCCGATATTAAAACGATTAATTCCGAATCGTTGCGGTGGACGCGCAAGAGCTAGCACCTGCGAGGCGCAGCGACAAGGGCCGCACCTCGCAGGCACTGGCACTCTAATGTGCTGTCACAATCAGCGAGCTCGAACTGGTGTCTACGAGCGTTCCCGCCACATACGTAGCCGCTGTAACCGTGTACGTTCCGCCGCAGGACCCGCGCGGGATCAGCAGTGGGAACATCACAGTGGCCGGATTCGCGCCCAGGGTGAAGGGTGGCGTTGAGAACATCAGACTCTGCGTTGCTCCGCAGTTCCTCCCAAACGGACCGCTCAATGTGAACTGAACCACGACCTTCTTCTGCGCCATGCCTGTGCAGGATTTGACGGTTGACGTGACGATTGTGAAGCGCCCCGCTACCACCGGATCAGGGCTGAACCCGAAGGCTACGTAGTGGCACGCAACAACCGCATAGTTCAGCTGCGCACTCGTTACGGACGAAGCGCCACTCACGTTCGGCGTCACCGACAGTGAATAAGCGCCCGTTTGAGATGTGGGCAAATTCCCGCCGGTGGCGACCGATGCGATCGTGCCGTCAGGCTGTGTCACGACACCCGGACAAGCCGTCACAATGGAAGGCGAGGTCGGGTTTTGGCTGCACGCGAACGCGGTGGGCGCGGATTGATTTGCAGTGAAACTCGCGTTGTTTACAGGTAACGTGATCGTTGCTTTTGCCGCTGGGCCGCTTACAGCACCGAACGTGTTTATCCAATCTGACAGGCACCTCGATGAACTTGTGCCGCTGGAGCAGCTGGATTGCCCCTTGGTGCCCACTCCACCATCCTGGCAACCGATAATGGTATCCAGCAGTAGGCTGTCCGCACCCGTATACGGTCCTCCTGCTGGGTCGCCTTTGAGGAGGTGGGGTACCAGGGTGCAGTAATTCGTCTGGTTCGACTGCCACGTAGTGAAAATGTTGTATGTGCTCGCCGTGTTGATGTCGGTGCAGGGACTGCCGCCATTGGTGCACAACAAGCTCGGGACGATCCCATTGCCGTTATAGCCTTCCACCGGGGCGAGCGTGGTTACGCCATACGGTGTGCCCGCAGCATTCGCCGCGAATTGGGCCTGCGTTGTTTCGTTGAATGTGACATTCAACGTGTCTCCCGCTCCGAACATGCCGGCCGGATACTGGATTCCAATCGTCGAGCTGCAATTGTTCCCTGGCGTGTTTGTCGGCGTGCAGCCGCTCGGCCAGCCAACAGTTGCACTCCCCGCGCTGGATGATAGGCCGACCGTCTGTGCCTGCCCTTGTGTCGGGGGCATTGCCAAGCCTACGGCTTGTGCGCCGTTCAGGCCACATTCACCCGGTCCGCAAACGCCCGCGATTCCACTCCCGCTTACACTGCTGAGATCGAGGAGCAGTGTGGCAGTCGGCGACTGCGCCGGATCGATCCTCCACACTTTGCCGCAGTTGTTCGCGCCTCCGGCTTGCGGTGATGCGGATGTCGTGACGAATAGATGCCCAGTCATGTCGAATTGGAAATAGTCCGGGAAATCAGTTCCACATTGTGAACCCGACGTAAACGTGTAGTACGCTGCCGTCGTGTACGGTGTCGCTGGCGCAGCAGGCGGCACGATCTGTAGAATCTGTTGGCTTGAATCCGAGTTCGCCACGTATATCTGCCCGTTTGCCTTGTTCAAGGCGATTCCCGTGGGCGTATCGATGCCAACCACAGTGCTGCTCCCGCTGAGAATCGCGGTCGGTGGAGTGTTTGAGCTGTATGGCGCAGCCAGGCTCCAAATGTCTCCATTCTCTTGATCCGCCGCGAGCAAATTTCCACTGGCGTCGAAAGCCGTGCCAACTCCCCCCAAGGGACAGTTCTGGTCGTTGACGCTGGGATTGCACGATTCGACGACTGCAGGCGCATTAAAGGGTCCGCCAAACGGAGTGGTCGCGACGCTGGATATTACAAACAGACCGTTGCCAGAATTGAAAGTATTGAAATACACGTCGCCATTCCCGCCGGCACTGAAGCTTGGACCTTCTAAATTGCAGGGCGGCGTGCCGCAGCCTGGTCCCCCGCTATAGACCGCTTCAAGTTGGCTGCCGTCCTGGTTCATTCGCCAGATACTGCTGTTCGCCTGATCCGTTATGTAGATCCTTCCATCAGGACCGACCACGGCACCGGTAGGCTGAAAACAACCCGTCACGTTGCAAGCCGGGCCGTTCGACAGCACTTGAAATACGTTCTGATTAGCGGCGTCCACCGTCAGCACCTGGCCTCCAGGGCCTGTCGTCACGTACATAATTTCATCGCCACCTACAAGATTGACGACTCCGGGGCCATCGTTTAATCCGGCGGAGACAGACCACGTAACGGTTATCGTCGCCGCTCTCGTTCCAACCGCGGTTGGGTCAAACGTTGCCCCAATCGTGCACGAAGCGGGTGCAGTCGGGCTAACGTTCAGCGTTGTCCCCACGTTGCAGGGCGTAGCACCGTTGCCCGCCTCGACGAAGTCGGCCGCATTGGCGCCACCGATGGATATGCTCTGTATGGTCACAACCACGGGACCCACGCCCGTACTGAATGTCAAGACGCCCGTCTGTGTTAGGCTGCTTTGGCCTACGGGCTGTGTGCCAAAGACGAGATAGGGAGTCTTGAACGTCGCAGCAGTTGCGGACTCCGCGTGGCTCCGCGCCGCTGTTAGGGCAAACAGAACCAGCACGGCCGCACTGCAAAGCAAAACTTTCCTACGCATAAATGCGCTCCTTTGTCGGACCGATGAGCGCAGCAGGCGAGCCAAGCCCTGGGGAACGAACGCAGGCCCTCGCGTCGTGCTGTCATTTCATGATTGGCCCGGTACTCTCTTCCGAGCGATCGAGTGGGAAACTGTCGGCTATGCTGCCTTCGACAGTCGAACGTGTCAAGCGAAACTGAACCGAAGAGGCGAACAAACAGCAAACGACACTTGTTGATTGCGTCACGATCTCTTTACCCCTGCTGCGATGAGATGCTTGAGGAACCGCTGTTTTCCCCGTAAGCGACTGTTGCATTTCGGATTTTCGTGATAAAGGATCGTTCTGACGATGACATCTGACAACCACGGCACAAGGCATATGACTCCCGAGGAATTTCGCCGCTACGGCAAGAGAGTGATCGACTGGATCGCGGACTACTACGAGAATATCGAGTCGTTCCCCGTCAAATCGCGCGTGCAGCCCGGCGACATCCGTGCTGCACTCCCCGCGCATCCCCCTCAGGACGGCGAGTCATTCGACGCTATGCTCGGTGACATCGATAAGCTGATTCTCCCCGGCATCACGCATTGGCAATCGCCGAATTTCTTCGGATATTTTCCTTCGAACAATTCCTTCCCCTCGATACTTGGCGACCTGCTATCGTCCGGCTTGGGCGTGCAAGGAATGTTGTGGGCCACCAGTCCGGCATGCACGGAGCTTGAGACGCACGTGCTTGACTGGCTCGCTGAAGCCTTGGCGCTCCCGGAGAACTTCTCCTCGCGAAGTACCGGCGGCGGCGTCATCCAGGACACCGCTTCCAGTTCTTCGCTCTGTGCGCTGCTTGCCGCACGCGAGCGCGCTACGAATTTCGCGTCAAATCAGCTCGGTTGCGACGGGCGCCTTGTGGCTTACTCGTCCTCCCAGGCGCACTCGTCCATTGAGAAGGCCGCTAAAGTCGCCGGCATCGGCAGCGCGAATGTACGCCTCATAGGTGTCGACGAAATGTTTGCGATGCGCCCCGACGCCCTCGCGGCAGAGATCGAGCGTGACCGCAAGAACGGCCGGCTGCCATTTTTTGTCTGCGGTACAGTCGGTACGACATCCTCGAATGCTATGGACCCTCTTCCCGAAATCGGGAAGCTGTGCCGGCAGCACGGCTTATGGCTTCACGTTGATGCTGCTATGTCCGGCACGGCGGCGCTTTGCCCGGAATTCCGCTGGATACAGCAGGGAATTGAATTCGCGGACAGCTACTGCTTTAACCCGCACAAATGGATGTTAACCAATTTCGATTGCGACTGCTTTTATGTGGCCGATCGCGCCGCCTTGATCAAGGCGTTGACCGTTTTGCCGGAATACCTTCGCAACAAAGCCACTGAATCCGGCGCGGTGATTGATTATCGTGACTGGCATATCCCGCTCGGACGCCGTTTTCGCGCATTGAAGCTATGGTTTGTAATCCGTCACTACGGAATCAGCGGACTGCAACGGCAGATCAGGCTGCACGTGGAGTTGGCGCAGCAATTTGCGTCGTGGGTCGCGGAAGATCCCGATTTCGAACTGGCCGCGCCCGTGCCGCTGAACTTGGTTTGCTTTCGGCACCGCGCTGGAGACGCTGTCAACCAGGCAGTCATGGAAAGACTCAATGACAGCGGCGATTTGTTCCTCACCCACACCCGATTGAACGACCGTTTCACACTCCGTCTGTGCGTGGGGCAAACGCAGACGGAATTTCGCCACGTGCAAGCCGCCTGGACGCATATTCGAGATGCGGCTGCCGCGTTGGAACACCTGATGTCAACTGAATTCGCCCGTCGGAAAATGAAATAAAGTACTAAATGCCCCTACTTCCCTCACTGTATTTACGAGTCCGATCCATGCATGGTATTCGGTACTTTACGCTCAAGGAAGCGTCCGTGCTGGGATGCCAGGTTATGGGGAGGGTCGTTTAGTTCAGCACCGTTTTCAGATATGCGGCACTACTGGGGCTCGTTACGGCGTACGCAAGCGCCATTTAAGTTGTGCCAAACGAGCCATACAGAAACGGAGAAAACAAGTACATGCGAATTTTGGTGGCGGACGATCACGAACTCCTGAGACGCGGCGTCTGCTTTGTTATCCAGGGACGCTCCGATTGGGAGATTTGCGCTGAGGCCGTTGACGGATCTGATGCTGTCGATAAGGCAAGAGAAGTAAAGCCAGACGTCGCCGTCCTCGACGTGAGCATGCCCAAGCTCAATGGCTTGGAAGCCACGCTCGCCATTCGCCAGTGGTCTCCCGATACGGAAGTCCTGATTCTGACGCAGCATGAATCCGTTGAGATGGTGCGCCACGCCTTCGAAGCCGGGGCCCGGGGGTACGTCGTCAAATCGAACGTTGCGAACGAATTGGTCAGCGCAATCGAAACCGTCGGCCACCATCAGTTTTTCTTCTCTGAAAAATGGCAGACCAGCGGCCATTCGCTTTTGGGAGCGGACGGGCAAGCCCTCGACCGTATCGAAATTGAGGGGCAGGCTGAGCAAAGAACTGCGGCACTTCAGAAATTGACCACGAACCTCCTCCACCGCCAGGATCAGGAACGTCAGAGCATTGGCCAGGAATTGCGGGAGGGCATTGCCCGGAATCTTTCCGGAGTCGCCTTCAATCTTGAACTCATGGCGAGATCGAACGGCCATGGCGCCGATCCGCTGTTCACGGAAGCGTTGCAGCTCGCGCGACACGGCGTTGCACGAACGCGGGCGCTCTCGCAATCGCTTGATCCGCCTCTGCTCCTTGAGATCGGGCTCGCTTCTGCCGCTCAGTGGCTGGTTGAGAACTTCAGAGTTCGGACCGGAATTGACGTCAACGCGGAATGGGTGTGTGCGGACCGCCTCCCGGCCGAAGTCGAGACTGCCTTTTTCTGGATCCTCGACGAGGCGCTCGCGAACGTCCGTGCTCATTCTGGCGCGAAATCTGCGGATGTTTGCGTCAAATTAGACGCGCAGGGCGCAACGCTTGAGGTGCGCGATCAGGGTTGCGGGATACCCCGCCACGTGGTCGACCGGTTCGGCCGCGGTGATACCGGTTCGGGCGTGGGCCTGGCGGCCATTCGTGAACGAGTCCGGGAAGTGGGTGGCGAGGTGGACCTCTGGTCTGGTCCAAACGGAACCGCGTTGAAAGCCCGCATCCCAGCGGCCGCCATTCGCCGCCTGACTCCCCGCGCGCCGCGCGAAGAACCTCCCGAAGCAGAGGAAGCTTCTGCTGCCTGCGCCTGAAGTCCGCGTCTCGTCTTCAGAGCATGTTCTTTGTGGCTCAAGGCCTAATAAACTTCTTTAAAGAATTTCCCGCCGGTAAATTGGGGTAGCTACCAATGGCTCCCGCTTGACGTCGCGCGGCCGTTTCTACGTCTACGATCAAACCGTAAGTGCTGTCTTTCCCTGGTACGGTCCAGTTATGTACGACTGGCTTGGGAAAGCTGTCAACAAACCTCCTCTCCGCGACGTTATATCGCGTGACAAATCAACTAATCGCGGGCGCGAACCGCGGGAGGACTTGATGCGCATCTTCAAACAAATGTCTCGGATATTGCTGCTCGTTCTTTTTGTTCTGTTTGCCGCCCAATTCGTCGACGCCAAGCCTCCTTATTCGGCACCCGCACGCCATAATGCCCCCGCTCAGGAGGCACTCCCGCGGCGCACCGTAAAACCCGTTCCACCCGCGCAGGAGCGCCAGGATGCCGCGCCCGCGGACACGACCGCTGCGGCCCAAGCCCAGCTTTCCCCCGACATTCAAAACCAACTGAACGACCTTCAGCACCAATTCGAGCAGGAGGCAATCAATCGCATGCGCTACGGCCGCCCCAATTACGGAGTGGGCGGCTTCATAAACGACTTGATCCCGTTCCTGGTCTTCGTCGGCGTGACTCTCGCGCTTCTCTGGATTCTTCGCGCCGTCCTCGATAATCGCCGTTGGTACCGGATGGTCAGGGTTCAAACCGACACCCACTCCAAGCTGCTCGACCGCTTTGCATCCAGTCAGGAAATGCTCGCTTATGTGCAGTCGGACGCCGGCAAGAAATTCCTCGAAACGCCGATCTTCGAGACCCAGCGCAAGCAGGTGTCCAGTCTGCCTTTCGGCCGGATTCTCTGGTCGGTGCAGATTGGCATCATCGCCGCCGTTTTCGGAGCCGGAGTCCTTTTCCTCCGTGGACGGGTATCTCCGGACGCCGATATGGGGTTCCAGGTGTTTGGCACGCTGATTCTCACGCTGGGGATTGGCTTCATCGTTTCCGGCGGAGTATCGTATGCCCTCGCCAAGCATTTCGGTCTTCTCGAACAACGCAACAAGCTGGCATCATCCGAGCGCAACGCGTGAGTCGGGGAACTCGGCTTGCGCGCGAACCAAACGCAGCAAAAGGGGACTGCAGCACAAAAGGCAATCGTGCTCAGACAGGTCAGCGTGACACAGGCGCAACTCGACAGCGCGATCGGGGCGGCTGCTGAAGTCTTCCACATGGACGAGCAGACCTTCCGCGCATTCTACGACGCCACCGGTCGCGCTCTCTGGTCCTATCTGTATCGCACCTCTGGCAACGCAACGCTGGCCGACGATCTAATGCAGGAAAGCTATTACCGTTTGCTTCGCGTCCGCTTTTCCGAGCCCGATTCGGAATATATGAAGAATTATCTGTTTCGTATTGCTACGAATCTTCTCCGCGATCACTGGCGGCACGCGAAGGTCGACCCGTCGGCACGCGAAACACACGAAGGTTCGCACCTCGCGCAAGCCCCCGGCCCTACACAGGAGGAACCGTCTGGGGAATCCGACGTCATGCGCGCGATGCAGGATTTGAAGCCGCGCGAGCGCCAGCTTCTGTGGCTCGCTTACGTTGAGGGATCAAGCCACCGCGAAATCGCTCAGCTTGCCGGTCTCCGCGAACAGAGCGTCCGCGGCCTTTTGTTCCGGGCTCGCGCTAAGTTCGCAAAGCTTCTGCATCGCCGTGGACTGACCCCGAACGAGATTCGCCAATGACTGACTGGAACCTGAACGCATGCCCGAACGAACCTCGCGTGATTCGGTGCGCGCGCACCGGTTTCTGGGACAGGGATCTTCAGCAGCACGTTACGAATTGTCGCGCATGCGCGGAAGCCGCATCTATCGCCCGGCTGTTGAACGATATGCGCAGCTCCGACGAAGCGGCGGCGAGAATTCCTGACAGCAGCCTTATGTGGCGCAAGGCCCAGTTCTTGGCTACGCGCGACGCGAGCGAGCGTGCCACTCAGCCGATCAGTTTCGTCGAGCGCTTTGCCTACGTCGTCGCAGTCGTCTGCGTGATAGGAATATGCGTTTGGCAATGGCAAGCAATTCGAAGCTCGTTTGCAGCACTCGCCAGCGCCGGTGCGAAGTCTGCCTTCGCATGGATATCTGCAGTCTCCGCACATTCCGGGGCCGGCGTCGACCTATCCAGGCTCGCGACAATTTCGGCCCACGGTTCTGCTATGTTTATTGCCTCTGGTGTCGGCCTTCTCGCTTTGTGTGCCTTTCTTGCCGCCTACGTCGTTCACTCTGAAGAGTGAGGCTCGGTGCCCTCCACACGGCTGGTTCGCCTCAGTATGTTCGGTATTCAGTTCTTTCCGGCGTAGAATGCCCGTATATGCCGTTTCAATCCGGTTATGTCGCTATCGTGGGTCGCCCCAACGCGGGCAAATCAACGCTGGTGAACACGCTCATCGGCCAGAAGGTATCGATCGTTTCACCGAAGCCGCAAACGACCCGCAACCGCGTGCAAGGTATTCTCAATCGAAACAACGCTCAAATCGTCCTCATCGACACGCCGGGCATCCACAAGCCCGCGTCAGTCCTCAACCGCATGATGATGGACGAAGTTCAGCATGCGCTCGAAGGCCTCGACGTTCTCTCTCTGATCGTCGACGCCACAGCGGATTTCGGCGCGGGCGACCGTTTCTCGATTGAATGGGTCAAGCGCTTTCGCGGTCCGGTTTTTCTGTTGTTGAACAAGGTCGACCGCGTGAAAAAGCCCGCGCTGTTGCCGCTCATCGACCGTTACCAGAAAGCGTTCAACTTCAGTGAGGTTTTCCCCATCTCCGCGCGCACCGGCGAAGGCTGTGCGGATCTAGTCGAGGGGTGGCTGCGCCATTTACCTGAAGCCCAACCGTATTTTCCCACGGATCAATTCACGGATCAGCCCGAGCGTTTCCTCGCTGGGGAGATTATTCGCGAAAAGGCAATCCTCGAAACTCGCGAGGAAATTCCGCACGCGCTGGCGGTCGTGATCGACAGCTTCGAGGAAACTCCAAAATTGATTCACATTCGGGCGTCTATATGCGTTGAGCGAGAAGGTCAAAAGGGAATCCTCATCGGCAAGAGCGGCGAGCGGATCA
Source organism: Candidatus Acidiferrales bacterium (assembly GCA_050747085.1). Taxonomy (GTDB): domain Bacteria; phylum Acidobacteriota; class Terriglobia; order Acidiferrales; family UBA7541; genus Palsa-295. The sequence goes on along the minus strand of JBOGNK010000092.1, from coordinate 2,766 downwards.
AGCAAATCGGCACGTTCGCGCGCAAAGAACTGGAGCAAATTCTTGGCGCGAAGGTGTTTCTGGAAACGTTCGTCCGCGTCGAGCCGCGCTGGCGGGAAAATCCGACCCTTGTTCGCCAGCTCGACTGGCGCTATCAGTTGGAACAGCTTGCCGACCACCAGCAGTCGGAACCCGCCGAGCACTAGGCTCGCTCATACTATCGCGATGCTTTCGCAAGCGATGCAAAAGCGCTCGCGGCTCGCCTGTAAGTCTTTCCGGGATCCTTACGGCTTGCTGGGTGCAATTCCCAGCGATCGCATCTTGCGGTAAAGGTGGCTGCGCTCCAGCCCCAGCGCATGCGCGGCGCGCGTCATATTCCAACGATGCTCCTCGAGCTTTCGCAGAACAAATTCGCGCTCGTACGCCGACCGCGCTTCTTGCAGGCTCTCGTAGGGCTTCTGCGGGCTCTTCGACACTCCTCGGAACAGTTCCGGCGGCAAGTGATGCGGTTCGATTCGCGTCGAAGGGCAGATGATCACCAGCCGCTCGACAAGATTCTTCAACTCACGCACATTCCCGGGCCACGGATAGCTCATCAGCACTTCCATCGCCGGCGCGCTGAACTCTTTCGGCTTTTTCCCGTACTCCTGGCAAAACCCGTTCAGGAAATGCGCGGCCAGAATCGGCGCGTCTTCCGTCCGCTCACGCAGCGCGGGAACGTAGAAGGGAATCACATTCAGCCGATAAAACAAATCTTCCCGAAATTGATTCCGCGCGATCTCCTCCTCAAGCTTCTTGTTCGTAGCCGCAATCACGCGCACGTCCACTGTCACCGGCTGGTTCGACCCGATCGGCTCGACGCGCTGTTCCTCCAGCACGCGCAGTACCTTCGCCTGTGTCTTCAGGCTCATGTCACCGACCTCGTCTAAAAACAGCGTGCCACCGTCGGCCTTTTGAAACTTTCCGGTCTTGTCTTCGCTCGCCCCGGTGAAGCTGCCTTTGCGATGGCCGAAAAGCTCCGATTCAATCAATTCCTCCGGGATAGCCGCGCAGTTTACTTCCACGAATGGCAACGTCGCACGCGAACTGCTGTCGTGTAGCGCGCGCGCGACCAGTTCTTTGCCCGTTCCGCTCTCCCCGTAGATCAGCACGCGTCCGTTTGTCGGCGCAGTAAGGGCGATCTGTTGCCGCAGGGCTTTCATCGGAATGCTGACGCCCAAAATCTGGTGTCGCTGCTCGAGTTCCGCGCGCAGTCGCCTGTTTTCCGTCTCCAGCCGTAAATATTCAATCGCGTTCCGCAGCACCAGCGAAATCTTCTCGATCGAAAGGGGCTTCTCGACGAAGTCGAATGCGCCCAGCTTCGTCGCGCGCACTGCCGTTTCGATATTCCCGTGTCCGGAGATCATCACCACCATGGGCGGCTCGTCGCGTGACTGAATCCGGTCGAGCGCCTCGAGCCCGTCCATCTTTGGCAGCCACACGTCGAGCAGAACGATTTCATAGTACCGTTCGTCGAGCGTGGCCAGGCACTCCTCGGCCGACCCAACAGCCGAAACCTCGAACCCCTCTTCACGCAGCAGTGCGCCAAGGGATTCTCGTATCCCGCTTTCATCATCCACAATGAGTATCGAAGCTGGCATTTCCGATGGCCTCTGCGGTCCTACGTCGCCGGCGCGGTCGCGGGCGGCGGAGTCGTAGCCGCGGGCACTTCCGCCGCGGGGAAGCGAATCACGAATTTCGTTCCAGCTACGACATTGTTCTCCGCGCGAATGCTGCCGTTGTGCTCCGCAATGATCCGGCTCGCGATCGCCAGACCCAGTCCCGTCCCGCGCGCCTTCGTCGAGAAGTGCGGCAAAAACAACCGCTCCTTGTCCTCCGGCGAAATCCCGTGGCCGCTATCCCCGATTTCGATCACTACGGCGTCATCTTCGCTTTCGCCGCGAGTCGTAATCGTCAGTTGACGCACAGCCGAACCCTCCATTGCCTCTGCTGCGTTATCGATCAGATTTGCCAATACTCGCCGCAGCAATTCGGGATCGGCTTTCACCAGCGGCAGAGAGGGAGCAAGCGACGTCCGCACCGTGATTCCTTCCAGTCTTCCCTGAAACAGTTCCAGCGCGCCGGAAACAATCGTGTTCAAATCGGATGGAGCTAGCCGGGCGGAAGGGAAGCGCGCGAACTGCGAAAATTCGTCGACCAGCGACTCCAGGGTTCGCACCTCCCGCACAATCAGTCCGGCGCATTCCGCTGCCATCTTCTCAAATCCGGTCCGTTCGCCATCCGCTTCCGCTCCGTCCGGTTTTCCCAGATGACGCATCAATCTCTGCGCGGAAAGTTGAATCGGCGTAAGGGGATTTTTGATTTCGTGTGCGATCCGCTGCGCCACTTCCTGCCACGCCGCGGCCTTTTGCGCTCGCAGCAATTCCGTTAAGTCGTCGATCACGATGACGAATCCGGGATTCGACCGCCGCGGTCCCAGCGAACTCACTGTCACTGCTGCCCGCACAAGGCTGCCGTCCACAGGCACCTCAATTTCGCCCGCCGCTGCGCCCATACGCAGCGAGCGCCTCATCAGGTGCAGTACGGCACGCGATGCCTCTTCGCCCAGCAAATCCGCAATCGTGCGCGCATCTTTCGCGCGCTCGCCCAGAATCTGACCTACTGCCGAATTCACGCGCGTGATATTGCCCGACGCGTCCAACGACACGACCCCCGTCGGAATATTTTCGAGGATCGTCTCCATCAACTTGCGCCGGCTCTCGCGCTCCTCGACGGCCTGCTCCAGGC
>JBOGNK010000091.1:0-44435 GCA_050747085.1 Candidatus Acidiferrales bacterium | reverse complement strand
TGGAGGACTCAAGAAAGTAAAGTTGAGAGGGATCGACAAGGTCGGGTGGCTGTTCACCTTCACCGGAGCTGCCTACAACTTGTGCCGATTGCGAAATCTGATGGCCAGAACATGAAACGGAGCTTCGATTTGGGCGCGCTGAGCCAAAAGGAAACATCCACAGCAGCCCTTCACAATCCAGCGATAACCCGATGACTCACAAAATCATGGCGGACCGCTTCAAAAGCTAAATTCTTCAACGAGCTGTTAGAGCAGATTGTCTGAGCAGACCACACCACCGCGCCTTGCCGATGCGCGAGTGCCGTCGAAATGCCGCGATTATATGGACCAGACGTTTTCGATCAATAATGTGAAAGTAGTTCGAGCAGGCTTGGACGACCATCCTTCCCTTTGCGCCGATAGCGCGAGAAAGCGACGTACATTACAATTTCTGACGCGAACCTATGAGAGCTGTGGTGCAGCGAGTGAGCCGGGCAGGCGTTGTCGTCGAGGAAAAGACGGTCGGCCGGATTGGGGCGGGGCTTGTGGTGCTGGTCGCCGTGGGAAAGAACGATGATGCGACGACGGCTGCTTCGATGGCCGCAAAAATCTTGAATTTGCGGATTTTTGGCGACGATCAGGGGAAGATGAACCGATCTCTACTGGACACGGGCGGCGCGGTGCTCGCGATTTCGCAGTTTACTTTGTACGGTGATGCGCGTGGGCAGAGGCGGCCCAGTTTTATCGATGCTGCCTTACCCGAACGTGGAAAGGAACTGTACGAGGAATTCGTGAGGGCGCTGCGCGGCCTGGGCGTGCAGGTTGAGACGGGTGTTTTCCAGACTCACATGCAGGTTGAGTTGACCAACGATGGGCCGGTGACGATTTTGCTCGATTCGGAGAAGAAGTTTTGAGAGTGAGTTCTGACGAATATTGTGCGAAATGATTGAATGGAGTATTCAGAACTTTTTGTTTTGCAGCCTCCGTTGACTTGCTATCGACGTCCGCGATTGGCAATTCTGACGCATCGTCGGCATGAAGGCCCAACGGCCGAAGTTTTGACCTCAGCGATGCGGGTTACAGGCAGCTGAATGGGTAAAGTTCGGGCCAGAAGGCAGACCTCGAATAACCAACGGGCGCGAGACGCGCGAGACAGCTTGATTGGCCGGGCTGATTATTATCAAACGATGAGGGAGCGTGATGAGCGAGATTCAACGGATTGTGGATCAGATGGACCGAGCTTTCGACGGCGACGCGTGGCACGGGCCTCCATTGCGACCCGTGCTCGACGGCTTGAGCGCGGAAGACGCGTCGAAGCATCCGATTGCGGGCTGCCACTCGATCTGGGAAATCGTTCATCACATTACTGCATGGAACACGATCATGCGGGACGAACTGCTGGGCGCGAGCGCGCAAATTACTCCGGAGGTAGATTGGCCGCCGGTGTGGGATGCGTCGGAGGTGGAGTGGCAGCGCGCGGTGCAGAAGCTGGGCGACGCGCGGAGCGGTTTGCGAGAGGTAGCGAAGCAGTTTCGCGACGATCAGTTGGACGAACAGCCGAGCAAGCGGACAACCAACTCGCGGTACGTAATGCTGCACGGCATCGTGCAGCACGACTTGTATCACGCCGGGCAAATTGCCGTATTGAAGAAGGCGATTCGAGCGACAAACGCGAAATGACGAGCGCAGCGAAAGAGCCGGGGGTTGCGATTCGCACGCCCGAGCCGCGCGACTATGCACGGATAGCGGACCTCGCGGGGCAATTGGGATACAAGTCGACCGAGTCTGAAATCGCACGGCGAATGGCTGGAATGCAGGCTTCTGCGGATCACGCCGTGTTTGTCGCGGAAACGGCGGAACGGGATGTGGCGGGGTGGATCGGAGTTTTCGTGTGGCGCGGCGTCGAATCCGAGGCACGGGTGGAAATCAGCGGGCTGGTGGTCGACGAGAAGGCGCGTTCGCTGGGGATCGGACGGCGGCTACTGGAACGGGCCGAGCAATGGGCGCGCGAAAAGGGATGCGCGGTGATCGGGTTGCGGTCGAACGTGATTCGAGACAGGGCGCATGCGTTTTACGAGCGGCTGGGGTACGAGCATATCAAGACGCAGAAGGCGTTTCGCAAGGGGCTCGAGCCTGAATAGTTCATCGGGAATACGATGGAAGCCGGCCATTAAAAAGCTTTTGTTTTGCCGCCTCCATTCGCTTGCCATCGGCGCCCGCGATTGGCAAATCCGGCGTTCCCTTTCTAGCAAGGCAACAAACAATGCAGCGGTGTGCGGTCCTCGCCTATCCGCGACTGGCGAGTTGCTCAAGTAAGGCGAGCCTGCGGTGCGATGCAGGCATATCGGCTGGGCCAGGATCGTGCGTCGAAGACTCCGGAGAATACTGCTGAGGTAACATAACGGGCACAGTGACAGCGGCATTCGTTCGTTGGTTCTCGGCGAGCACTTATATCGTGATACGATATAAGTAGCGGATGTGATGTGCTGAGAGACTTGGGTGGGCCACAACACATATATCCAAATTCCGTACAGCGTGCTCGAAGAGTTTCGGTACGACATTCGGCGGTTCCTGAACTTCAGCGAGCGCGCTGCGCGACGTGCGGGTGTCGAGCCGCATCAGCATCAGGCGCTACTGGCAATCAAGGCGGCGGAAGGTACGAAGGCAACGGTTGGTTTCTTAGCGGAGCGGCTGCTGATCCGGCATCACAGCGCGGTTGAGTTGAGCGATCGGCTGGAGAAAAAGAATCTTATCCGTCGGTCCCGCGGCGAAACGGACCGGCGCGAGGTGTTTTTGAGCCTGACGCGCAAGGGCGAGAGGCTGCTCCAACAGCTGTCGGAAATGCATCGGAATGAGCTGCAGACGGCGGGGCCAAGATTACTGAATGCTCTGCAGACAGTGGCCAAGCGGGCGCGGCGAAGGGGCATGGTGGATCTTACGCGGGAGCTCCGATCGAGCTAGCGGGCGAGCGAACGAACAAGCGAGAGGAAGCTGAGACACAAGATGGCGAAACGAGCGAGACAATTGTTGGAGTACCGCCTGCTGCGCAGGTACCTGCCACTGGTTTACGAGGATCTGGGCGCAACATATTCGCGCAACCTTCATAAATGGCTGGTAATCGCTCCCATCGTTGGAATCGCTACGGGCCTGGTGGTCACAGCAATTGCTGTGATCATTCTGAGAAAAATGTGGCCTCCGGTGCTGCGGTTCTACGTGGCCCACCATTGGAGCATGATCGTTGGACTGACGGCCGGGTTCGCGGTGACGGGCCTCATTATGCAGTACCTGACTCCCGATCCGAACGAGCACTCCACGGAAGAGATCATCCAGTCCTACCATTCTCATCGCGGCGCAATCGCGATGCGGGCGTTCGTTCCGAAGCTGATCGCTGCGATCACGACGGTCGGGATGGGTGGAAGCGCCGCGCTCGAGGGACCGAGCATTTACGGAGGCGGCGCAATCGGGTCGTGGCTATGGACGAAACTGGGCCGCCTGCATTTGGAGCCGCGCGACCGGCGGATTTTGCTGATCAGCGGCGCGGCGGCGGGAATGGCGGCGGTCTTCCGGGCACCGCTTACAGGACTGGTTTTCGCGCTCGAAATGCCGTACAAAGATGACCTGGCGCACGAAGCACTGCTGCCCTCGCTGATTGCGTCTGTCGTTTCCTACGTGACGCTTGCGGCTTTCCTCGGAGCAAGTCCCCTCTTCAATTTTGCAAGCGCCACTTCCTTTACGCGCCGCGATCTGATTTGGTGCGCGGTGCTCGGCCTCGTGATCGGCCTGATCGCACTGACATTTTCGATCACATTTCGCCGGGTCCGCACTTACGTAGTCAAATGGGGTGCCCCGCACTGGGTGAAGCTCACGATCGGCGGTTTTCTGACCGGTGTCTGCGGCCTAGTCTTCGTGCTCATCTATAAAGGCTCGCTGGTCCCCATCGGCCCGAACTACGAGGCTGTGGGCATGATCCTGAACATGAGCCACGGTCCGCTGGAACTGGTTGTCTTCGGCATACTGAAACTTCTTGCGACCCTTTGTTCGCTCGGCTTCGGCGGTGTGAGCGCGATGTTTGTCCCACTGTTTCTTACGGGCGGCGCGTTCGGATCAGCGTTTGGACAGGCGGTGGTGCACACGAGTTCTTTGGAGTTATACGCAGCCGTCGGCATGGCAGCGTTTATCGCCGCGGGTTACAAGACGCCGCTCGCAGCTGTAGTGTTCGTTGCTGAAGCGACTGGAGGCCACGCGTTTATCATCCCGTCTTTGATTGGCGCCGCCGTGGCATATGCAATTTCCGGCGACGCGTCTGTCTCCGGCGATCAGCGCGTCAACGAAGCAGCGAGGGTGTTCGAACTCACGGGAGTACCCGTCAGCGATTTCATGCAGCGCCACGTTGTTTCCGTGCAGGTTTCATCCACATTGCGCGAGTTCGCGGCAGTGATCTCGCCGGAACACCCTCATATGGTCTTCCCGGTACTGGACGGTTATCGCGTGATGGGCACGATTGCGGCGTCATCGCTTGGCAGGATCCAGCCAGAGCAGTGGGATGAAATCAAAGTATCGAACCTCATGCAGCCCAAGTTTGCTCACGTGCTTCCGGATTGCGACGCCATGGAAGCACTGCGCGTGCTGCTGCGAGAAAAATCTCATCCGATGCTTTTGGTGACGTCGACAAACAATGAGCTGGAGGGCATTGTTACCAAGACGGACATCCTGGAAGCGCTGAAAACTCGCGGTGCAGAGGAACACGTTCTGGAGCCGGCTGACGAGACGGCGTAGCGCGCTGCGGAGAAGCCCACAGATTAGGTACCCCGGGCTAAAGCCCGCTGAAGCTACAGCGTTTTCGCGGGGCTGAAGCCCCACGCTTCCACCAACTGCATTTCACTCTAGCCAATTAGTGGAGGGTTGGGTGTAGCAACGACTTAGACCGACTCAGCCGCCTCCGAAGCCCGCGCTTCCACCGGACGGTTTTCACCCCAACCAACTAGGCGGCGGTTGGATGCTAGCGGGACGTCTTAGAAGCCGCCTCCGCCGCCTCCACCGAAGCCGCCGCCTGCACCTCCGCCTCCGCCGAAGCCTGAAACGCCCGAACTGCGCGGCGAAGAAGCCATGACGGTTCCCGCCTGGGTGGCCATCGAATTAAGTGCGGCTACCAGAAAGAACGGCTGAAACGCTCCTGTATAAGCGGCTCCTTGATACCACTGCGGCGGTTCCATGGCGATACCGTCGAATGCCTTCACCCACTTACGGTCGACCCGCAAGGCCATCGCGTACGGCAAATACTTTTCGAATGTTGCAGGCGCGTTTTCCAGACGCCTGATGCGGTCCTTTTCGACGCGACCGAGGAACTCCTCGAAACCAAGCACTTTGGCGTAGGTTTGCGCGCCGGTGAGGGTACGCGCAGGCATGAACCAACCGAAGCCGCAGATGACGGCACCACAGAGAATGCCGGCCACGATCCACGTCAAACCGGACATGCCGGACTGCGAAGCCCACCAGTTGCCGCCGAAAATAATGAGAAGGCCGATCAGCAAACCGCCGCCGATGTAGCCCTGGCGAACGGTGTCGGGGCGGTGCAGGTAATAGCCGTCCATGACCAGCGCGTCGAAAACGCAGTCGCGAATCGGCGGAAGCTGCTGATAAAAATGATTCTGCAATTGCGAGAGAGCAACGGTCGCCATGGGCGGAGCAGCGAAAGTCGATACGCCGCCGGATCGAGCAGAATCCTGATCGACGAGCGGAGGTGAATCTACGCCAGCGGGTGGAGAAATGAGAGAAGCAGGTCCTGGTGCGTTCGAGTCGTTGCGCGCAGTGCTCGCGGGTGGTCCAGAGCTGGAAGAGATCTGCGCGGCCGCTGGAACGGCGGGAACCTCTCCCTCATAAAAAAGAGCGGCCAGCATAGCGCGTTCATGCGGTCGCGCGTCCTGCCACAGGTCGGCCGGCTTCTTGAGGTGAAAAGCGTAATCGTGGTGATGCGTAAGGCCGAGCATCCCGCTCTGATTCTTTTCTTCGATGACGAGGTAGCCGCGCACCGCGAGGTCGACCAGCGTTGCGGTGATGTCGCGCATATCGACCGCGTCGTCGATCAGAGTGCCGCACTCGGCGGGTGTGAGTTTGTCCGGCGGATCATATTGGACGGTGATCGCGTCATGTTGTGGATCGCGTCCGCGCGTCCACCAGATCCAAAACATGATGAGGAATGCGGCGATCGGAAAGAGCAGTAGCGGCCAATTGCTGCGCAAGAACAATGCGATCTTTTGCGAGACCGTAGGCGGACGGACTAAACCTTTATCGAATCCGATGACGACGGTGAGACCCTCGTGGTATCCAAGGGGAGCAGTGCTGCTAACGTGCACCAAACTGCCGTTCACCGTGATGTTCGCGTTCTGCGTCCGAGCGCCAAAGGCGCCAGAATAAGCGACAGCGTGGACTCCTGAGGCTTCGTTCGGCAGCTGAATACCAGCGCTTGCGGACTCAATCGGCGCATTCCATTCCTGGCCGGTTACGTTCCAGTAGAGCTCGTCGTGATCGCTGAGAAAGCGCAGCGCGTCGACGACGCGATAGTGAAGGACGATCGTCTGAGTGGAATTGTCGGCATTGGGAACGTAGATCTTGAACTCCCGGTTCGGTCCCTGGCGGCTTTGCTCGACGCGCAGGTGCGTTCCATCGGGCTCTCGCGCGCTTACGTCCTCGATAAACAGCGTGTAGTTGAAGCCGCCGGGACCCTGGTACTGGATGGGAATGGTGCGATAGATGCCGTGCCACGGTCCGCCGATGAACTGAGTTTCGATGTTCTCGGTGACATCGATCGACGAATCGGCGCGAACGAGCACCTGCTCGTCGAAATGTTTGATGACGAGCTGGCGCGCAGCGGCGGGAACCGCGAAAGCGACAATGACGAGGACGATGCGCGGCAGGAGGCGGGGCGACCGCATACCCGCTTCAGCTCGCCGCGCCGCCGAAGCTGACCTTCGGCACTTCGCGTTCGGCCGGCGCGCTGATCTCGAAAAATTCACGAGACTTGAAATTGAAGGCCCCTGCGATGATGTTGGTCGGGAACACCGCGATCTTCGTGTTGAAGTCGCGGACGACGGCATTGTAGTACCGGCGGGCATTCTGAACGTTGTCTTCGAGCGAGTTCAGGGTCTGCTGCAGCTGATTGAAGCTCTCGACGGCCCGCAGTTGCGGATACGCTTCAGCCAGCGCGAACACCTGGCGCAGTGCGGCGCTCAGAACACCTTCGGCCTGAGCTTTGGCCGCCGGTCCTTCGGCGGTCATCGCCTGGTTGCGGGCGGCCACCACGCCTTCGAGAGTGGTCTTCTCGTGCGCGGCGTAGCCTTTCACCGTCTCGACGAGATTCGGAATCAGGTCGTAGCGGCGCTTGAGTTGTACGTCGATATCGGCCCAGGCGTTGTCGCACTGCACCTTCAGCCGGACGAGCCCGTTGTACATGCCGATCGTAAAAATGATCAGCAGAGCCACGATGATCAAAACGATGATCAGCGCCATCTTGCCTCCAGGCCTTAGGCCGGCTGCGGTTTAAGGTTACGGGTAAGGATACGGCGACCGCCGGTAAGTGTAAAGCGAACTGGGGTATCTCCGCGAGACATCATCCGGTTTTTCCCTTTGGTTCACCTAGCAGACGCGGTATGCACATAGCTCGACCGCGCGGCTAACCTTTGGTCTCACAGCTCTTTCATTTCGTCTAAGGGAGAATTCTATGACCACTCTCGACTATTTTGATTCACCAGCGCCCGGGAGGCGCCCAACCCGCAACCGCGGCTTCTTTGCAGCACTGCCGCTTCTGTTTGCCCTCGCGTTCATTTGGCCGTTCAGTGGCATGTCCGGCGAAAAGATCCAGATGAAGCCAAATCCATCGCAAACTCCCGCAGCCCAGGGGACAATCACGGTGACACAGAGCAAGAACGGCAACACGAAGCTCGATACCAAAGTGAAGAATCTGGCCAAGCCGACCGGATTGAAGAACCCATCGTCGGTGTATGTTCTTTGGATTCAGCCGGAGGGACAAGCTGCCAAGAATGAAGGTCAAATTCTGGTCGATGCCGACCGGGATGGCAGTCTGAAGACCGAAACGCCGTACAAACACTTCCAAGTGTTCATAACGCCGGAAGACTCACCGACAGTGACTTCGCCGAGCGGACCGCACGTGCTGAGCGCTACAGTTGATTAAACCCGACGGCGACGCGCAGCCGGGAGCGTCAGCGGACGCTCTCGGCTCGACGCCTGTTTGCTGTGCGTCACTACATCAGCAAAGCAATACCGCTGGCGTAAATGACTCTTTTGAGATAGGCTTGCGCCTCCAAACGGGGCCATGCTCTTCAAAACGCTCAGCGCGGCGGTTTTCGGAATCGATGCGTACCTGGTTGAGGCCGAGGTAGACGTCAGCCCTGCCTATCAGGGCTACTTCACTGTAGTCGGCCTGCCGGACATCGCTGTGAAAGAGAGCCGCGAACGCATCAAGTCTGCCCTTCGCAATTGCGGCTTCGATTTTCCTTCCAACCAAGCTGTTACTGTAAATCTAGCTCCGGCCGATATTCGCAAGGAAGGCTCGGGGTTCGATTTGCCGATGGCGCTGGGACTGCTCGGGTGCCAAGGGACGTTTTTCGGCAAAGTTCTGGATTCACACGTGTTCATCGGCGAGCTGTCGCTCGATGGTGGCGTGCGACCGGTGCGAGGAGCGCTTTCCGCGGCGTTGGCGGCTCGGGAGCGCGGCGTTCGCAATGTGGTGGTGCCGGAGGCAAATGCGCGCGAAGCCGCCGTCGTTCAGGGAATCCGCGTGTTTGGAGTGAAATCTGTTCCGCAAGCGGCTGACCTGATTAACGCGCCGGAGTCGTTCCAACCGGTTGCGGTGAACACGCTTGAGATGCTCGTCGAAGCGAGCCAATATCCCGTGGACCTGCGGGATGTGCGCGGCCAGATGTCGGCGAAGCGCGCGCTGGAGGTTTCCTGCGCGGGCGGACACAACATCCTCCTGATCGGGCCACCGGGCGCCGGCAAGACGATGCTGGCGAAACGAATCCCTACGATCCTGCCGCCGATGTCTCTTGACGAGGCAATCGAAACGACGCGCATTCACAGCGTCGCGGGCGTGCTCGACGATGCGCGAGGGCTGGTGGGCACGCGGCCGTTCCGCTCGCCGCACCACACGATCAGCGACGCGGGTTTGATCGGCGGCGGAGCAGTTCCTCGCCCAGGGGAGGTTTCGCTCGGCCACAATGGCGTGCTATTTCTGGATGAACTGCCGGAGTTCCAGCGCAATGTGTTGGAAGTGATGCGGCAGCCGCTCGAAGACGGCTGCGTGACTATTGCGCGGGCCGCGTTGTCCCTCAGTTTTCCGGCGCGATTCATGCTGGCGGCTGCGATGAATCCGTGCCCGTGCGGATTCTTCGGCGATCCTATGCGCGAATGCCATTGCTCGCCGGCGCAGATTCAGAGATACGTCTCGAAGATTTCCGGGCCGCTGCTCGATCGTATCGATATTCAGATCGAAGTGCCCGCAGTGAAATACAAGGAGCTGAGAGCCACGGACGAGATCGAGGCGTCCGCGCAAGTCCGCGAGCGGGTTATACAAGCCCGGCAGATCCAGATGGGCAGGTATCGCGGCGAAAAAAACGTCTACGCAAATGCGCAGATGCCGCCCAAGCTGATCCGGAAGTTCTGCGCTATTTCAGGCGATGGCGAGAAGCTTCTGGAAACGGCTATCCAGCGGCTGGGGCTTTCGGCACGAGCACACGACAGAATCCTGAAGGTTTCGCGGACGATTGCTGATCTCGATGACTCCGTTGCGATCGAGCCCAAACACCTGAGCGAAGCCATCCAGTATCGAACGCTCGATCGAACGTACTGGGCTTGACGCCGTACGTTAATCACATCAATACGTATCCCGCCGAGATCATGGTCCATACGTTGACTTGCGTGTGCGCCGCCTCGTACCATGACCGAGATGGAGCAGACCGCTTCCCTCGTCGGCCAGACAATCTCCCATTACCAGGTAGTCGAGAAGCTGGGTGGCGGAGGCATGGGCGTGGTCTATAAAGCGCGGGACACGCGCCTGGACCGCTTCGTCGCCTTGAAATTCCTGCCGGACGAGGTGGCAAGAGATCCGCAAGCGCTCAGCCGGTTCCGCCGCGAAGCGAAGGCAGCATCCGCGCTCAACCACCCGAACATATGCACGATTTACGACATTGGCGAGGAAAACGGGCAGGCGTTCATCGCGATGGAGTATTTGGAAGGCACCACGCTCAAACGTCGCATCAGCGATCGCGCCCTCGAGATAGACGATCTGCTTTCGCTGTCCGCTGAAATTGCCGACGCTCTCGACGCGGCCCACACGCAGGGGATCGTCCACCGCGACATTAAACCGGCCAACCTGTTCGTCACCCGGCGGAGTCACGCAAAGATTCTCGATTTCGGCCTGGCCAAGGTTTCCGACGGGGCCGCGGGCGCCTCAGTCGGTCCGACGGTGACTGCCGACGAATTGCTGACGAGCCCTGGGACCGCCGTGGGGACAGTCGCATACATGTCTCCCGAACAAGTCGCCGGTCGAGATATCGACGCGCGGACGGACATCTTCTCGTTGGGAGTCGTTCTCTACGAAATGGCCACCGGCGTCCTTCCGTTTCGGGGAGCTACCTCCGGCGTGATCTTCGAGGCGATCCTCAATCGCGAACCCGCGTCGCCCGTTCGCCTGAACCCCGATCTCCCGCCAGCGCTTGAGCAGATCATCAACCGTGCGCTCGAAAAGGACAGGACTCTTCGATACCAGCATGCCGCCGACCTGCACGCCGATCTACAACGACTTCGGCGTGATATTTCTTCGGGATCGGCGCGAGTGCCGTCCTCCGCGAGCGGTACGCACCCCACGCTCCCGAAGGAAAAACGTCCGGCGATGCGTTGGCGGCGCATCGCGTATGCCGCGGCCGCCGCCATCGTTTTAGCATGCGTCGCGGGCGCGCTGCTGATGTTCCGCTCGTATTCGCCGCCACTCTCCGCGGGCCAGAACTGGGACCAACTGACGTTTTTCACCGATTCCGCGGTTTATCCGTCGCTGTCACTGGACGGAAGAATGTTGGCGTACATTCGCGGCAGCAGTTCGTTTTTTGGTCCCGGACAGATTTACGTCCAAATGCTGCCAGACGGGCAGCCGGTCCAACTCACGCATGACTCGGCGCAAAAGCTCAGTCCGACATTTTCCCCGGACGGTTCCACGATCGCGTACGGAACGGTCGATCCGTGGGACACCTGGGTGGTGCCCGTTCTGGGAGGCGAGCCGCACATGCTGCTCCCAAACTCGTCCTCATTGACATGGATCGATGGAGGCAAGCGGCTCCTCTTCTCCGAGATTACGCAAGGGCTGCACATGAAGGTAGTCACTGCCGATCAATCTCGCGGCAACAGTCAGGACGTCTATTCACCCGCGGGCGATCGCAGCATGGCTCATCATTCCTATCTCTCTCCGGATGGGCGGTCGGTGTTGATCGTGCAGATGGACGACCGCGGAACTGTGCTTCCTTGCCGGATTGTCCCCTTCGGAGGCGGCCATCCTCGCGTCGTTGGACCTCCTGACGGTTCATGTCTTGCCGGCGCATGGTCGCCCGATGGGAAATGGATATATGTGAGCTCGAATACGAGGACCGATGGGTTCCATATCTGGCGCGAGCGTGCATCGGGCGGAGGTTTAACTCAAATCACGTTCGGGCCAACGACGCAGGAGGGGATCGCGCTCGCGGCCGATGGCAAGTCTCTTGTGACTGCGGTGGGCTCGACCGATTCTTCGGTATGGCTTCACGACGCTCGGGGCGACCATCAGATTTCGTCCGAGGGAACAGCCAGCGCTTCGACGCTCTCGGCAGACGGGAAGAGGCTCTATTTCCTGATGTCGAACGGCCAGACGCATGGAACGGAAGTATGGGCAAAGGACCTGGCGAGTGGAAGGGTCGACCGAGTGTTGCCCGGCTACGACGTGCAGCGGTATGCGATCTCGCGCGACGGCAAGGAAATCGCGTTCGTTATGCAGGAGAATGGACACCCCAGCTTGTGGGTTGCGCCTCTCGATCGGCGGTCATCCCCCACGCGCCTCGACGCTGGCGCGGCGGAAGATTCGCCGACCTTTCTTCCGGACGGAGAGATCGCGTTTCGCGCCACTGAGGACGGCTTCGATTATGTCTATCAAATGAAGATAGACGGAAGCGATCTCCGCAAGATGAGGCGCGGGCCCATTCTCGACTTGGGGGCGGCATCGCCAGATGGCCGCTGGATCATTGCATCCATCCCTTTCTCGGATCGAGCCGCCACCGCTCGGATGGCCGCAATCTCCACGGATGGCGATCGGACGGTCGTAATTTGCAACCTGCTCTGCGGTCTGTATTGGAACGCTCAGGGGAACATCGCCTACGTGACCGGGGTTGACGAGACGTATGTCCTGCCCGTGTCGCGGGAATCGGGCCTTCCCAAATTCCCGCCGAATGGTGTCACGAGTCTGAACGACTTGAGGAAAATCCCTGGAGTCATTTCCATTCCATGGACCGTCGATTCCGGAATGAGCGCTTCCGTCTACACGTACACGCGCGAGACAGTTCGACGCAATCTGTACCGCATCCTGCTCGTGCGAACTGCAAACTGATCGATCTGCCGGAGAGTACGAGCGGCTAATTGACTCTCGTGCACCTGCTATGATACCCATAAACCCGTTCCCGTTCGTGTCTTAGGATTTGCGAGCACAGTTCTGAGAGCCGAATTTCCGGCTTAGGATGACACCCACAGCCCAACGCATCGAGGTCACGCTGGAGACGTTGCTTGAAAGCGTGGACCTTGCCGAAAGCATCGTCAAACGCGTGGCCGAAGCCTCTGGGTTCGAAGAGGACGACGTCCATAAGATTGGAATGGCGGTGCGCGAAGGCGTGATCAACGCCTACAACTACGGGAATCAGCACGACCGGCACAAGAAAATCCGAATTACCGTCGAATTGGAGCCCGAGAAGATGACGGTGCATGTGCTGGATGAGGGCAAGGGCTTCGAGTTGACCGAGGTGCCTGACCCGCTCGCCGAGGAGAACCTGTTGCGTACCTCTGGACGCGGCATTTTCCTGATGCGGGCGTTCATGGATGATTTGGCAGTGCGCCCGGGGCCGGCCGGCGGAGCTGAACTGATCATGTCGAAACGGTTCCCACACTGTTTAAGCGACAACGGCCATCGTCAGCCGGAGTAGTGCGAGCGAGGTTCACATGGCGCTGCAAGCGACTTCACGTCAGGTTGGCGACGTAGCCGTGATTGATCTCGGCGGGCGGATTACGTTGGGTAGTGAAAGCGCCATCCTGCGAAACACGATCCGCGATCTTGTCGAGCACGGCCATCGGAAAATTCTGCTGAACCTGGCGGACGTCGATTACATCGATAGCGCGGGAATCGGTGAACTGATCAGCGCAAAAGCCACAGTTTCGCGCCTGAGTGGGGATCTGAAACTGCTACAGCTCACTAAGCGCGTCCACGACATTCTGCAGATCACACGCTTGTTCACCGTCTTCGACATACAGTCGGACGAAGTGGTGGCTGTCCGCAGCTTCGGCTAGCCGCGCACATCAGCCCGTATTGAGAAGATTCGGATGTTCGCTGGGAACACAACTGCGCACACGGCAGTCTTTGGCTGTGAATTCGCGTGACCGCTGGCACCCAGGGCCGTAGACGACGTTGGTTATTTTCTGCCGAGAGGCTTCAACGCGGTCCACGCAATGTTCGGAATAACTGGCGCGTTGCCGTCCATCGATCTTATATTCGCCGTTTGCATTAACGAGTTCACGGCGACGACTTCGTACGTGCCCGCGCGTTCGCTACAGATCACGTGCTCGCCATATTTAGGGGGATTTAACTTGGTCTCCGGCATTGCGGCACCTCCCAGTTGGATCGGCTGGGCTGCTATTAGTGGCAGTTTGTTCCCGAAAATAGGGGTTGTCAAGACAACTGCATCAGGGGTGCCGAGCCAGTTTGAATCTTGATTGTTGTGTGACGATAAAGAAATTCAAACGGCATCACGGAGAAGGCGGAATGGAGCCGAGGAAGAGACTTGAACTCTGATATGCCGATTATGCCTATTGTCTAACTCGCAGATGCTCAGTGAAGGCGCGTGTCGCAATTTTTCGGCGGTTGCTTGCTTGCGGCTTGTTTTGGTCACTGTGCTTCTCAGTTTCTTATGGAGTTGCCGAGACTCAGGGGTGCGTTCCCACAGCCGAGTTGCCATTGCGAAGCGTTCGCAAGTAACGGACGATGTCCCAGATATGTTCGTCCGATTCAACTTTGCCGAAAGCGGGCATCCCGCTGAACCGGATACCGTTTCTGACGATCCAGAATAGGTCTCGGTCGGAGTACTTCTGCACCTGCGGGGAAACGAGATTCGCCGCGCGCGGATACATCCACCGTCCGGCATCCGTCGGGCTCTTGCCGTCCAATCCGTGGCATGCGGCACACTCCGCCCCGAACAGCTTGTCGCCTTCTTCGACGCTCGATCGCTCGTCTGCCGGCGGGGGCGGAATGCCCGCGCGGCTCTTTCTCTCAATTAGGAAATGTTTCGCCCGCGTAGCGAGGCTTGTTTCGAAATCTCCGGGGTCTTGGAGCGAACTGATCCTCAGATGCGTGAGGCACAAAAATCCAACCGCAACCACCACGACCACGATAGCGATCACGGTCAAGGTGATCCGTCTCATCGGCAGGACC
Organism: Candidatus Acidiferrales bacterium; assembly: GCA_050747085.1. Lineage (GTDB taxonomy): Bacteria > Acidobacteriota > Terriglobia > Acidiferrales > UBA7541 > Palsa-295. Next base: position 29,731 of record JBOGNK010000091.1, on the reverse strand, counting down.
CCAAAGCTGCGTGAATGAAAGCAGCCGTCGGGAGCGCTGAACTTACGATGCGCCCTGAATGTCCGTCACATGTATTGTTCGAGTAGCCCTGTCGAAGGTCCCCGTCACCGTCACCTTCTCTCCGGCGAGATCTGCGGCTTTCGTTTGATCGTCCAGCTGATAGATTCTTTTCGTCGCGGAATTGTACAGGACGTATTTCCCGCCCATCTTGACGCATGCTTGCGAACACGACTTCGCGTCCGGCAATCCTTCTTTCTTCATCATCGTTGCGTGGGAACCCATCTTCGCGCATTGGCTATCCATGATTTCGCCCTTGAACGTGGAGGCCTTCGCCACGAAGCCAGTAGCCAGCAACATGCAACAAACAGCAGCGCCCATGATCAGCTTTCGCATTTTTCCTCCTGTAACGCTTGGTGCCGGGTGGATCTACTCTACAGATAAAGATTCCCGACTTATCGCCTGGTTACAGGGCACTCCGCTGCAATCCACCGATATTTTGACGTTTTTGACCCTACGCGGCCTTAGACTTCGGGGCCATTCTCGCTTTGAACTCCTGCCTCAGCACGGATGGATGGGGAAATTGACACGCTAGAAGGGATGGAGCCGAGGAAGAGACTTGAACTCTTGACCTGCCGATTACGAATCGGCTGCTCTACCAACTGAGCTACCTCGGCCCTGTTTGATGTTTGAATTCTAGCACGTGGCGACGGCATTTTCGTTCCCGCGCGGCTACCGTTTGGGAACGACACGTTCATTGGCGGCAACAACTAAGAAGCAATATCAGGACGCGCGGCTATGTGAAGTCGCGCGATGATTTCGGCGACGATCGCCGGGATTGTCTGAGACGCATCGACGATAAGCGCCTCCTCCGGCGACGGTTCATCGAGGGCTTCGAACTGGCTCTTCAGCAGCGACTCAGGCATGTAGTGGCCGCGGCGCTTGCGCAAACGCTGGTCGATTTGTTCGTAACTGGCCTTCAAGAAGACGATCTGTACTGAAGCTGGGCCTTGCACGCCCGAACGGAGCGTCTGGCGATAGCGAGCCTTGAGCGCCGAGCACGCGAGTACTGTGTTGCGCCCGTTCGCGAGCCACTCGCGCATCCCGCGATTCAAGGCTTCGAGCCACGGTTTGCGGTCGTCGTCGTTCAGCGGAATGCCGCTGCGCATCTTTTCAACGTTTGCCGCTGGATGAAAGCTATCGGCGTCCTCGAAGCGCCAGTCGAGTTGTGCGGCAAGCGCCTGTCCGACGACAGTTTTGCCAGCACCGGAGACTCCCATCAGGATAATGACCATCGCGCGCTTGAATTCAGAGCACATCAGACAGAGCAAATGTAGCGCTTAGAACTTGTGTGAGAGCGGCCCGAAACCCGTGTTCCAGCGGCTAAAGCCGAGTCACTTGGTTCAATTGCGGCACGACTGCCCTTCGTGCCTCGGGGCGAAAAGTCGTGCCGTGACGCGAAAACCTATCTTCACGAAAAGTCTCCAGCCCCAAGAGTCCCCGATCACGCGTTACCATGAATTTAGGAACGCCGCTTCGTCTTTTTCCGAGCGAGCCGTGCGCCCGAGCCTTTTGGTTCGGCGAAGCGCGATTCGGGAATTATCGCGAACCATTCCGGTCGCTCGGGATCACGGTCGTAAGGATAGACGCCCGTTTGCCGGTACAATTCCGCGTATTCGTCGAGCTTTGCGCGATCGAGTTCGACGCCCAGGCCTGGCCCTTTGGGCACGGCAATCTTGCCGTCGACGTATTTCATTTTGCCCCCAACGATGATGTCGTCCGTCAGGTGATGGTAGTGCGCGTCTGCCGCGAAAGACAGATTGGGAAGTGCCGCTCCGAGATGAAGCATCGTCGCCAGCTGAATTCCCAGCTCGCCGCTCGAGTGCACGCTGATCCCGCGCTGGAATTTGTCGCAGATGATGCCGGCCTTCCATGCCTGGCGCAGGCCGCCCCAAAACGTAGTGTCGAGCAGAATCACGTCGACGGCATCGAGCCGGATACAGGCGGCCAGCTGTTCGAAGTTGACGACAACCGTGTTCGTGGCTGTGGGAATCCTCACGAACGAACGTACGCGCCGCATGCCTTCGAGTCCCCAGCAGGGATCTTCGAAATAGTCGTTGCGCAGGCCCTCGATTGCTCGCCCGATGCGAATCGATTCCTCGACGCTCCATGCGGCGTTCGGATCGAGGCGGAGCGAATCTTCGGGAAATGCTGAGGCGAGGGCGCGATAGACTTGCAAATCGTGGTCGGGAGCGAAGACGCCGCCCTTCAGCTTGTGCGAGCGAAACCCGCATTCGCGCTTTAGCCTTTTCGCCAGCGAAACCATTTCATCGGCGGTTTCCTCGCCGCCAGCATCCATCTCCGAGTTGCGGTATCGATAAAAAAGATAACTGGCGAAAGGGATTTCTTCGCGAACCGCGCCACCCAGCAGATCGCACGCGCGAATGCCAAGGTGCTTGCCTGCGAGGTCGATGCACGCGAACTCGATCGCGGCGTGCAGTTGCGCCCGGTTGTTGTATAGCGATGCGGTGGGGTTGCAGATCTTCCAGTAAAGCTGTTCGAGTTGGAGCGGGTCGTGCCCGACCAAATAGGATTTCAGCCCGCGGATACTGTTTTCGGCGCTCTCGCCGCCGCCACCCATTTCTCCCAGGCCGATGAGGCCGTTATCCGCCTCAACTTCCACAATCGTGCGGACGAAGCGCCCCCAGTGCGCGCCGTTCGCGTGACGCAGCGGAGCTTCGAGCGGAAGCGCGACTGTGGTGGCGCGAACGTCAGCAATTTTCATGGTTGTTCTCGCGGGTTCTCAGATCGAAGCACCAATTCGATTCGCAAAAGTAGCACAGGCCATCGCACCTGCGCACCGGCAATTCATCCGCGAGGTCTGTAATCTCTTTATATTCAGCTATGGGGCCGACGTTACAGTTTCCATCCACTTCCTCTGCGTCCTTTGCGTCGTCCCGTCTTCGTTTTAGGTTGACATCTTACCCGAATAAGTTCATTCTCCGGTCAAATGTCGACCCAAGATGAAAGAGAACGGCTCGAATTGCTCCAGGGCACGCTCGACCTGTTGATCCTGCGCACGTTGATCTTCGGCCCGCAACACGGGCAGGGCATTGCGCGGGCAATCCAGCAAACGTCGGAATACGAATTGTTGGTCGAGCACGGCGCACTGTATCCGGCGCTTCAGCGCCTGGAAGAGCGCGGCTGGATTGCCGCGAAATGGGGAACGTCGTCGAATAACCGCAAGGCTCGCTTCTATGCGCTCACGGCGGCGGGCCGCAAGCAATTGGTGAGAGAGACGACGAAATGGAATCGCCTATCGCGAGCTATCAGCCGAATTTTGGGCACTGAACCCGTGGAGGGCTAGCCGGAGACCCGCAATGTTTGGCCGCAAGCGCAAAGTCGACGACTTCAGCAGCGAGATCGAAGCGCATCTGGCGCTAGAGATCGAGCGCCTTCAACAGGAGCAAGGACTCACGTACGAGGAAGCGCGCTCGGCGGCACGTCGCGCCTTCGGCAATGTGACAAAAGCACAGGAGCGGTTCTATGAATCCGGCCGCTGGCTGTGGCTCGACCATCTCCGGCAAGACTTTCGCTTTGCCTTTCGCATGCTGCGCAAATCGCCGGGATTTGCGACGGTCGCTGTGCTCACACTTGCGCTGGGGATAGGCGCAAACACAGCGATTTTCAGCATTGTCGATGCAGTGCTGCTGAAGCCGCTGCCGTACAAGAATCCGGGAGAACTCGCGGTGATTTGGGAGACGAACCCGGAGCACGGCGATGCGCACAACGTCGTTTCTCCGGCGAATTTCCTGGACTGGCAGGCGCAGAACAACGTTTTTCAGGATATGGCATATCTGGGAGACTCTCGCGTCACGCTGACAGGTACCGGCGCGCCCGAGCAACTGGACGTGCAGTACGTTTCAGCGGATTTCTTCGATTTGCTAGGCGTGAAGCCGAGTCTGGGACACGCCTTCGCACCGATCAACGGCCGCCCTGGAAATGACAGTGTCGTGGTGCTCAGTTACGGTTTTTGGCGGGACAAGTTCGGTTCCGATCCATTCGTCGCCGGCAAAACGATTGAGTTGAATGGAACATCAGACACGATTCTCGGCGTCGCGCCGAAAGGGTTCGACGTTTTTATCGCCGAGGGTTCGTTGACTGGAGAGCACCCACAGCTTTGGGAAGCGTTCGCGTTCCCGCCGGAGTACGGAGACCATGCAAAAGCCGGCCGGTTTTTGATGGTTCTTGGGCGTTTGAAACGGGGCGTCACGTTTTCTCGAGCACAAGCTCAAATGAGCGTAATTGCCGACGGGCTGGCTGCGAGGTATTCCGCGCAGGACCGAGGCTGGGGCATCGCGTTAGTTCCGATGCGCGAGCAACTCTCCGGCGGGATTCGGCCCGCGCTGCTGATTTTGCTGGGCGCGGTGGCGTTAGTTCTGCTGATCGCGTGCGCGAACGTTTCGAGTCTGCTGCTTTCCCGTGCGACGGTGCGCCGCCGCGAAATCGGCCTTCGCCTCGCACTGGGAGCGAGCCGCCTGCGAATCGCAGGGCAATTACTCACGGAAAGCGTTCTTCTGGCGCTGGCGGGCGCAGCGTTGGGCGTTTCGCTTGCGGTGTGGGGCACGAACGCACTGCTGCACGTTGGCTCGCGAAAATTGGTGGATCTGGCCGGCGTGTCGCCTGATCCGCGCGTACTCGCGTTCGCCCTGGGTATCACCGTTGCCGCCGCAATCGTGTTTGGCTTTCTCCCCTCCTATTACACTGCGCGTGCGGAGATTGGAGACGCGCTGCAGGACGATCGTCGCTCGTCGGGCAGCCGGGAGAGCCGGTCCGCGCGACGCGTTTTGCTGGCGTTCGAGGTGGCGATGGCGGTCGTTCTGCTGGCCGGCTGCGGATTGCTGGTGCGGAGCTTCCTACATTTGACGCGCGTCGAACCAGGTTTTCAGACGGGACATCTCCTGACGTTCAAGGTGTCACTGCAGGGACCGCATTATAAGGATGACCCGCCGTGCATCGCGTTCTACAACGGCCTGGTAGACAAATTGCGCCAAATTCCCGGCGTTACTTCTGTAAGCGTCGAAAATCTTCCGCCGTTTTCCGGCTTCGCGATGAGGGGTGTCGCTACGGACATTATGCTGCCCGGGCAACAAGGAATTCCGGCGTCGCAACTGCCGAGCGCCGCAGTGCGCGTCGTGGGGCCCGATTACCTTCAGACCATGGGCATTCCTTTGCTTAGCGGGCGGGGCTTCGTTCCTGGGGAATTCGCTGGGGCGAAACACGTGGTGCTGGTGAACGAAACGTTCGTACGGCAGTTCTTCCCGAAGACGAATCCGCTGGGCCAGAAGATTACGATTGATATGAAGAGCCCGAACGTGCCGAGCGAGATCGTCGGCGTTGTCGGCGACGTCCACGGCGCGGACTTGCGAGAAGCGCCCTGGCCTACCATCTACTGGCCCTATCCGGAGTTGGCGTATTCGCAAATGACTGTCCTCGTGCGGACGCAAGTTGCGCCACTTTCTATCGTGCCGGACGTTCGCGAAATTGTTTCCGGAATGGATAAGAACGTACCTGTCTCCGCCGTTTCGACGATGGACCGGCTGATTTCGAATTCCGTGGCCCAGTCGCGTTTCACGACGCTCCTGCTCAGCATTTTCGCCGCGCTAGCGGTATTTCTCGCGGCGATTGGAATTTACGGCGTTGTGGCCTACAGCGTGGCGCAACGCGTGAACGAAATCGGCATACGCATGGCGCTTGGGGCGCAACGCGGAGACGTGATGCGCCTGATTGTGGGTCAAGGCTCGCGCGCGGTGTTGATCGGAATTGCAATCGGAATTGCCGGAGCGCTCGGGCTGACGCACTTCTTATCGAGCCTGCTGTTCGGCGTGAGCGCAAACGATCCGGTAACGTTCGTCGGGGTGCCGATCGCGCTGGTCGCGGTCACGCTGCTCGCTTGCTACATTCCCGCGCGGCGGGCGATGCGTGTAGACCCCATGACTGCGCTGCGGCACGAGTAGTTGCCGCTCTCCATGAAGCGACGTGTGACAAGGTCCTCTGTCTGCCGTAGCGGCGAAATAATCCGATCCATCCATTCCGCCCGCGTATAGTAGAAGCACTAACGAGCCAAGCGATGGTGATCGGCAAAGGATCGGCGGAACGGAACCTTAGCCCCGAGGAACTGCGCGCGATTGTGGCGGAAGCTGTCGAGTCCACGCACGTTGACGGCAAACGCGTTCTAGTCATTATTCCGGACGGCACACGCACCATGCCGATGCCCGCCATGTTCGGTCTGTTCCAGGAACTACTGCGTCCGCGCGTAAAAGCTCTCGACTACCTCGTTGCGCTCGGCACGCATGCACTGACGACGGACGCGCAGCTCTCGAAACTTATCGGCCAGCCGGTGGTGAACGAAATGGCGGGCGACACGCACGTTTTCAATCATCACTGGGAAAAGCCGGACGCGTTCGTGCATCTCGGAACGATTCCCACAAACGAAATCCACGAACTGACGCGCGGCATGATGGCGCGGGACGTGCCCGTCGGGCTGAACAAGCTGATTCTCGACTACGACCAGATTTTCATCTGCGGCCCCGTATTTCCGCACGAAGTGGTCGGATTTTCCGGCGGCAACAAATATTTCTTCCCCGGAATCGCTAGCCCAGAAATCATCAACTTCACGCACTGGCTGGGCGCCCTGATTACGAATTTCGAAGTGATCGGGAGCGGCTACACGCCAGTGCGAGCGGTGATCGATCGCGCCGCGTCGATGATCCCCAGGCCGGCAGCGTGTTTCGCGCTTGTGGTAACCGGCGAAGGTGTCGCGGGGCTATATTTTGGTGCGGCTCAGGAGGCGTGGGAAGCAGCGTCGAAGCTTTCGGCGAAGAAGCACATCGTCTACGTCGAAGAGCCGTTTCGCCGCGTGCTCTCGATGATGCCGGAGATGTACCGCGACCTGTGGACCGCGGGCAAAGGCATGTACAAGATCGAGCCGGCGGTGGCTGATGGCGGCGAGGTGGTGATCTACAATCCTGGTCTGACGGAGATCAGCTACTCGCATGGCAAGCTTCTGCGCGAGATCGGCTATCACTGCCGCGATTATTTTTTGAAGCAGTGGGATCGGTTCAAGAATTATCCCGGCGGAGTTCTGGCGCACTCAACGCACGTGAAGGGTTTGGGAACGTACGATGCGACGACCGGCGTTGAGACGCCGCGCATTCGCGTTACGCTCGCGACGGGCGTTTCCGAAGACGTTTGCCGAGCGATTAATCTGGGGTACCTCGATCCGGGCAGCATTCACATGGACGAATGGAGCGGGCGCGAAAGCGAAGGTATTGTCGTTGTTCCGCGCGCGGGTGAAGTTCTTTACCGCCTACAAGGCGACCTGCGTAAGGCCGAGCGCGAGAAATCACTGACGTTCTCGCTCCGATGACCTCCGCATGACCGTTTTGACGGGCGAATGCGGGCCTAACCGGCTCGACGCTTTTCGTTCTTGACTCTTCGCCTTTTCTTCGCCTACTATCTCTTGGACCGCCGTTTGACCTTAACCTCTCTAAGGAGCCGCTCATGACCTCGCGAACGCGTGTCGCCGGATTGTCGAAGGCCCGCCGCCAGAGGACGAGTTCGGCTGCGTCTACCGATTCCAGGGGCACCCGCGCGCTTGCGGTCCTGGTGCTTACACCTGCTTTGGTCTTCTTTATGTCGCGGAAAGACATCGGCCACGCGGCGAGCAGACCCACTTCAACTGACAGGGCCCAGGGACGTCATATGGTCCAACAGTGGCCGGCTTCCGGTTTCGAGGACATGTACAGGGCGGCGCATCCGTCTTGGCGGAGGGCGTCACTCCAATACGACGATTCGCGCTCCCCGAACCTGATCTACGCGCGCGCGATGTTGTTCGCACAGAAGTATGACAGCCGTCCCTATTGGCGTTACCAGAAGCTCGAAGTTGGAGTGCCGACGGACCGCGCAACCGCCGACCTCGCCATAGAACATCTGATTCCCTGCGAAAGCATGGGCAGGACGATCAACCGAATCGACTCGAACGGGAAAATGTCGTACGGCATCCTGCAATTTCAGGATTGGAACGAATGGGAGGCAGCGTCGGGCCTTACGGGAAATCCGGACAATCGGCACGACGCCATTCGCATGGCCGAGTGGGCCATCCAGAACGGCATGATCAATCATTGGGGTTGCGCGCAGATCCTGAAAATGATGTGAGAGCGCGCAAATGCGACGCCGTTTGCGACAATCAGTGCGCGATCCCTATCGCTCTACCGTACCTTCAAAGTGACGTCGAACTTCGCATCGCACGCCGCCGTTGGATCGTCGGTGATAGTGGTTGATACAGTGCCGCTGTGCACGACAAATTCGAGCGGCTTCTTCGTGAAATTCGGAAGACCGTTGACGCGTGCCTTGCCGTCGCCATTTGTGGCGACTTCCAGGTCGAGCTTACGCTTATTCAGGAAACCATAGCGTATGGTCACGTCGACCTTGGCGTTATAGATCGGCTTTTTCGAACCGTCATGCACGGTAAACAGGGCACGGCAGTTGCCGATATCGCCGTCAACGTGCGGGATGTCTTGCTGAGTCCCGGCAACGGCGACGCCGGAAACGGCCAAAAAAAACAGGATGAGCACAACCTTAAATAAGCGACCGCGAATGATCTTCATTTTCCGTGTTGCTCCTCCGTCAAAAAAGATACTCCCGCGGCGCGCAGCGTCAATTTGTTTTCGAGGGCTACTGTGCGCAACTTCCAGCGCTCGAAACATCGATTGATTCTTGCGGCGCCTCGAAGTCGGCTGCCCTCCAAACCTACACCCTTCTGCCGGGCCTGAAGGCCGGCGCTACGTCTAAGTCAAAACCGAATTGCGTATGTCTGCTCAGTCGAAACTGAAGCGCGCGCGTCCAAATCGAAAATCGTGCTGGCTAGGCGGATTCGGCAATAGCGGCGAGTGGCAAGGCGGTTTGCTCCGCGCCGCTGGACCAGCAGCGGGATTCGCGGACGGGTGCGTACGAAAAGCGATGCAGCGAACTAGGGCCGAACGCGCGGAGGGCTTCGAGATGGTCGGCGGTGGCGTAACCTTTGTTTTGGGCGAGGCCGTATTGAGGATAGAGCTGATCGAATTCGAGCATGCGGCGGTCGCGATCCACTTTCGCGAGGATGGAGGCAGCCGCGATGGAAACGGAGCGCGCATCGCCGTGGATGAGGGCTTTCTGTTCGATCGGCAGATCGAGTTCAACGGCGTCGAGCAGCAGGTAGTCGGGAAACGGACTTAATTGCGAAATCGCGGCGACCATAGCCTGACGGCTTGCTTGATAAATATTCCAGGCGTCTATGCGGCTGGCGTCGATTTCGGCGACGGCCCAGCATAGCGCGTGTTCGCGGATGCGTTCGGCGAGTTCGACGCGGCGTTCCGCCACAAGTTTCTTCGAATCGTCGAGCCCAACGATGCGACGTTTGGGGTTCAGGATAACGGCGGCGGCAACGACGGGACCAAAGAGAGAGCCCCGGCCGGCTTCGTCGAGACCAGCGATGCGCTGCCAGCCGTTTTGTCGCGCGATGCGCTCGTAGCGAGAGCAGCAGAGCCGTCCCATCGCGCGGGATTGTAGCATGGCGGTCGAAGAGTGGTGAGTAGTGATTCGTGAGTGGTTTAAAACGTCGGAACGAAAGCAAGCCCACAAAAAAGCCCACGGAGATGCTGCGGAGCGAACATGCGCCTGAAAGGAAACACCTGCGCAGACGGAGCGCGTTTGCTAAAGCGAAAACGTGTGGTAAAGGCGAAGGCTGGTCAAGTAAGCAGCAAGGAGCGGCCTTACGTGCTTCGGCGCTTTGGCTTTCAAGTCGTGCGAGAATGGCGCCAATTGGAAGCGTTCACCCTGCTGGTCGAAACTGTAATCGAAGGCGTGAGGATTCGTGTCGTGTGCCACCAACCTGCGGGGACGAACAGGATCTCTCCAGCCTGAAGATCGCACGAAATGGGCGTCGCACGCGCGAAGAGCGGAAACTTTTCGAAGTCGACATTCTCAAGATCAACCTGTGATTGGTTGCCGCGCGGATACAGAAACTCGCCTTGGTCCGGCGCGAACAGTGTGTAACGCTTTACTCCGTAAATCTGCGACAGAAATGTGTGGATATGCCAGGTATCGTAGTGCAGAACGGGAATTTCCCACCCGTTCCACCAATGTACAGCTCGAACCGTCCGCTATGAAGCCGCGCATCGAGCGGCCTGGCTACCGGCCCTTCGAGCCAGTTTGGCAGAAAGTAGTCCGGCACGGGCTGAAGGTCGGCATTGAGCTCGGGAAGAAACTTCTCAATGTGCAAGTTGCGAAGATACGGCGCCGGATTTCCATCGGAGGAACCAAGCACGAGACCGATGAATTCGTCGAGAGTTAACGGGGAGTCGTCGTTCCTTTCCGGCAGGAACCCACCAAGCGTGTACGGCTGATTGGTCGCGTGCAGCGGAATGGCCCCGTGACTCTCCTTAAAGAACGCCGGCGTCCAACGCGTCAGCGCCCCCCACCCGTCCAATGCTCCGCAGATGACGACGGGCTTGCGCCGATCGAGAAACTCTCGACGGAAGCCGGAATACCGAGGCCGGCGGCGCTGCTCAATGCGACCTGTGCGTTTGGTATGAGCCATGGGCCAGCTGAAGCCTCCTAGATGCGAGAGTACCTTCGGTCGCGTAGGAGCGGCTCTAGAGATATGACCTTAGAGGAAGCGTTATTTCACAGCAACTACGAGGCGGATGTATGGGCCCAACAGCCGAAGGACTACCTATACATATGCATAGCGTGGCGCGACAACAGCAGCCGAGTCTTTCTCCGAGCGTGTCTGGGAGCGGCGCGGCTAAGGGCGATGGGAAGCTGGGATCACTTGACCGCTACGGAGGTGCGCTGGAGACGCGACGCGAGCGCCTGGTGCTCTTCGCGGATTGCCGCCGGCAAGCGATCGCCGAATTTGGCGAGGAACTCGCCGGTTGCGCGCGTTTCGTCGGCCCAATCGCTCGGATCAATTCGAAGAAGTTCCTCGAGAGCGCCCTGGGAAATGTGCATGCCGTCGAGCGTGAGCGATTCGACGGTGGGAATGAAGCCGATGGGAGCCTCGGCAGCGTCCGCGTGACCTTCGACGCGGTCGAGAATCCATTTCAGGACGCGCACGTTTTCGCCAAAACCCGGCCAGAGAAATTTTCCGTCAGAGCCTTTGCGGAACCAGTTGACGTGAAAGATCTTCGGCTGGCGCCGGATTTTCGGGTCCATTTCGAGCCAATGCGCGAAATAGTCGGCCATGTTGTAGCCGCAGAAAGGAAGCATGGCCATCGGATCACGGCGCGTCACACCGACGGCACCGGTGGCGGCTGCTGTGGTTTCCGAAGCCATCGTCGCGCCGACGAACACGCCGTGCTGCCAGTTACGCGACTGATAAACGAGAGGGGCGAGATGAGCGCGGCGCCCTCCGAAGATGATCGCGGAGATGGGCACGCCGGCAGGATCGTCCCAGTGCGGTGAAATGGAAGGCGACTGGCTGGCGCGAACTGTGTAACGCGCATTCGGATGCGCCGCCGGCCCGGAACCTGGCGTCCACGGTTCGCCACGCCAGTTGATAAGGCCATCGTGCAGGGGCCCGTTGATGCCTTCCCACCACGGCTCGCGCGTTTCTGTGATGGCCGTGTTGGTGAAAATCGAATCGTGGTGCAGAGCAGTCCGGACATTCGGATTCGTAGTAGCGTTCGTGCCGGGCGCAACGCCGAAAAATCCCGCTTCGGGATTCACGGCGCGGAGGGTGCCGTCGTCCGCGATGTGCATCCAGGCGATGTCGTCACCAACGGTGAAGACTCGATAACCCCGGTCTGCAAGCGCGGAGACCATCATGGCGAGATTCGTCTTGCCACAAGCGCTTGGGAACGCAGCGGCCATGTAGGTGACTTTGCCTGAGGGATCTTCGAGGCCGAGGATCAGCATGTGCTCGGCCATCCAGCCTCCGCGGCGAGCCATCGAGCTGGCGATGCGCAAGGCGAAGCACTTTTTCCCCAGCAGCGCGTTTCCGCCGTAACCGGAGCCTACGCTCCAGATCGTTTTTTCCTCGGGGAAGTGAAGGATGAAGCGACGAGACGGATCGAGATCGCCGAGCGAATGCAGGCCGGGCACGAAATCGTCCGAGTTGCCGAGACGATCCAGCGCGATCTTTCCCATGCGCGACATGATGCGCATGCTCGCTACCACATACGGACTGTCGGTGATTTCAACGCCGATGCGGCTATACGGCGAAGCCGCGGGACCGAGAACGTAGGGAACGACGTACATCGTGCGTCCCTGCATCACTCCATCGAAGAGCGGCCGGATTTTCGCTTTGGCCTCGTCGGGAGCCATCCAGTTGTTCGTGGGCCCGGCGTCGTCTTTTTTGCGCGAGCAGATGAACGTTACATTTTCGGTGCGTGCTACATCGTTAGGACTGCTGCGATGAAGGTAGCAATTAGGATACGTCTGTTCGTTTAGGGCGATGTAGGAGCCGTCGCGCAGCATTTCTTGGTTGAGGCGAGAAATTTCGGCATCCGAGCCGTCACACCAATGAATTTTTTTCGATTTCGTGAGTTGCGCGGATTCCTCTACCCATTTTTCAAGCGCCGTTGACACTTGGCCTCCCAGAATTAAGCGAGGGCGCATCGGCCGGCTCACCCGCCGGACGACCGGTATTAGCGGAGCAGAATACTAGTCCGAAAAAAATTTTATGGCAGGAAGGGAGGAAAAGCAAGGCGAGATTGAATACTTTATACAGAAGGTACGAAAAAGCACCGGATTTGTCCCGACGTGGATCCTGGGCGCTATGCGAGAGATTAGCGCGCTGTGCGATTCTATTCACGCCCACAACGAACGCGCCAGTTTCTGATTTGGCACAACGTCGCAGACCGATGACAACAGCCGCTACTCTTCGCGCAGCGCTTGCATGGGATCGACGCGGGAAGCTCGATGCGCCGGAATGTAGCACGCCAGCAAGGCAGAAATCACAAGGAGAGCCGCCACGATGCTGAAGGCGGTCGCATCGATCGTGCCGACGTCGAAGAAAAGAGAATGCATACCCCGGCCGACGAAATAGGAGCCGATGAGCCCAAGGACGAGTCCTACGGCGGCGAGGATCATTCCTTCGCGCAGGATAAGGCTAATGACGCGGCCCACGTTCGCGCCCAGCGCCATACGCAAACCGATTTCGTGCGTCCGTTGCGCGACGGCGAAGGACATGACGCCGTAGATACCCAGAGCGGCGAGCAGTAGCGCGATGCAAGCGAATCCGCCGAAAAGAAAAGCGGTGAACCGGTCGCCCGCCATGGATTCCTCAATGATCTGATCCATTGTCTTCACGTTCGCGAGAGGCAAATTTGGATCCAAGGACGCGACGATGGCGCTGATCGCCTTGGTGAGCGAGGTGGGATCTCCCTGCGCCCGCACGCCGATCGCGGCTTGCGGCCAGGGACTCTGCCAGAACGGGACATCGATTTCGGGGAAATTGTCTTTTGGCCCGCCGTTGTGGACGTCGTGGTAGACGCCGACGACTTGCCAGGAAATATAAGGCCCGAGGTTCGTGACGCCAGGAATGAGCTGCTCGACCTGGATGCGGTGCAAAAGCGCGTCGCCTTTCGGGAAAAAGTTCTTCGCGAAACTTTCGTTCACGATGGCGACGGGAACGCTGCCAGCGATGTCCTGATCCGTGAATGTGCGCCCCTGGTCCATGCGGATGCCGAAGGTTTTGAAATATTGCGCGGTGACCATGTCGAAACCGGCGCCCGGACGCTGCGACGGATCGCTGACGGGGTGACCTTCAATGACGAAGGGCATGCCGAAGTTCACACCTTGCAGAGGCATGCCGTTCGAGGCGGATACAGATGAGACGCCTGGGAGCGCCTGGATGCGCTCGAGGAGGTGGCGATAGAAGGAGGTGATCTGGTTCGCGTCGGTCAACCGGCTGTTGGGCACAGGAAGGCCGAACGTGAGCAGGTGATCGCTGCGGAACCCGAGGTCGACATGAGCGACATTCCAGAGGCTGTGAATAGCGAGGCCGCCGCCCGCGAGAAGACTGAGGGCCAAAGCAAACTCGGCGACGACGAGAATGCGACGCAGGCCGTGACGACCCGCAGCCAGGGCCGAACGGCCACCTTCTTTCAGAACTTCGTTGAGGTTCATGCGAGCGGCAAGCCATGCGGGGGCGCAGCCGAACAGGACGCCCGAGAGAAGGCTGGCGTCGATGGTGAAAAGAAGGACCGGAATACTTAAGCGAAGGTCCGCCTCGGAAGGAAGCGTGAACGGCGGCATGAGCAAGATGATCAATTTGAGTAGGCCCCAGGCAAGGATCACTCCGACGATGCATCCGATGGAAGCAAGGGCCACGCTTTCGGCTAGAAATTGCCCGAAGAGGCGTTGACGCGACGCCCCCAGCGATGCGCGGACGGCGACTTCCTTCTGACGAACGGTAGCTCGAGCGAGGAGAAGATTGGCGACGTTGGCACACGCGATGAGGAGGACGAAGCCAACCGCGCCCATCAGCAGCCAGAGCGCGCGAATGACGTCGCGATTGAGAAAGTCGTTGTGGAGCGGTTCGACAGTGGCGCCCCAACCCTTGTCCGATCGTGGATAGGACTCGGCAAGATGGCGCGTGACGCGGTCCATATCTGAATTGGCTTGAGCAAGAGTTACGCCGGGCTTCAAACGCCCCATCACGAGCAACCAATGGAAATCATGGTTGACCTGGTCGGGCTTGAATGCGAGGGGAACGTCGATCTCGTTTTGCAATCGGTCGGCGGGACCGGGCGCGAGAACGCCAACGATGGTATAGGGTTCGCCGTTCATCTTGACCTGCCGGCCGATGATGTTGCGATCGCCTCCAAAATGGCTCTGCCAGAATTTGTTTGTCAGAACGGCTTCATGCTCGCGTCCGACTTGTCCCTCTTCGGGCAGGAAGTCGCGGCCAAGGAGAAAGGGGTAACCGATCATGCTGAGGAAACCGGGAGTGGCGGCTTGTGCTTGCACCTGTTCGGGGCGATTCCCGCTTGCGAGATTGATGTTCGCGCCGGTCCATGCGCAAAGATCCTGAAAAGCCGTGCTTTCGCGGCGCCAGTAAAGGAAATTGCCTGCGGCTGTGACGTTGCGATTGCTCTGAATCTTCGACCAGACCATCACGAGCTGTTCCGGATGAGGATACGGTAGCGGCGCCAGGAGAGTGGCGTAGACCACGCTGAAAATGGCCGTGTTCGCCGCGATCCCGATCGCTAAAGCAAAAACAGCGATGGAGGCAAAGCCGGGATTTTTCAGCAGGAGACGGAAGCCGAATCGGAGGTCACGGAGAAGGTTCGCCATTGCGTGTTCCTCGCTTCACGGAGATGTAGACGGTAGATTCTTGGTCAGGACAGCCTGGTTATTGTGCGACTATATGTAGCGCTACAATGCGTAGCATATGGGCCCGGTGCATGTCAACCAAAGACGACCGTGCACTTGTGCCGGCTAGTCGCGCGACCGCGAAGCGCGCTTCCCGGGCTTATCGAGATCGGGCTGGCCGGTTTCCCGTGGACAGTGGCCCGCGTCGAACGAGAATCCTGGGTTGAATGCTCGTTGCTTCTAGCATTGATACGCTGAGGCGACACAATTGGTTCCTCGACTGCCAGTGTGCGTCCCACCGTTGCGCTGAAGCACCATGGTTGGACGTGGCGCTTGAGCGGAACGCGCAAATCGGGTTACTTTCAGCGAAAGCGGGGTTGTGTCCCCGGGGAGCGCGCGATGACATCGAAGCGGAGAATCGCACTCTGTCTGAGTGTGGTCGCGGTTGCGATCGTAAGTGGCTGGAGCGCGCGCGCGCAGCGGGTCTCGTCGGGCCCACCGCCGATGACCGACAACGCGGGCTGGATGCAGTTATGGAACGGCAAGAACCTGGCGGGTTGGACGCACGTGGGGCCGGGGAAATTCGTGGTCGAAGACGGAATGCTAAAGAGCGAAGGGGGGATGGGATTGCTTTGGTACACGCGGCGGAAGTTTGGGAATTGCGTGATTCGCGTGCTGTATAAGACGACGAAGAAGACGGACAACTCAGGCGTGTTCATTCGGATCCCCGAGACGGCGACTGAACCATGGATGCCAGTTAATAAGGGATACGAGGTCCAGATCGATGATTCGGGGGACGATTATCACGTTTCCGGTGTCTTGTACTCACTTACGAAAGCGGCAGCGCGTCCGGGGAAAGCGGGCGAATGGAATACGATGGATATTGCGATTGAGGGCCCGCGTACAATTGTCTTGCTGAATGGCGTTAAAGTAACGGACTACACCGAAGGGCAGCCGGTCCCCCCGAAGGAGCATAGTTATGAGCCGCAGCGCGGGCCGCGACCGAACGCGGGATATATTGGATTGCAGAATCATTCGGACAAAGACGTAGTTTATTTTGGCGAGGTGGCGGAACGAGGGCTTGGGCAATAGAGTTGTAGGCTGTCCAACTCACATATGTTGCGAGCGGGGGAACGCCTGGTTCTTCACGGCGTTGGTAGCGACGATTCGGCTGCAAATCCCTGTGAAAGTTGTTGCGCGGAGAGCCTGTGTACGCGAGGAAGCTGCGAGCGGAAGTCGTGATCGACGGCGAGCGGCGTCCGGCGCCTCTTGAATGGCTCGATAGCTTTTGCATGCGGAATTTCACCGGCTCGGCGGAATTCGACGACACGCTGCCGACGCGCGAAGGAAGGTTAGAGGTCGGCTTGAGCGTCGATCCTTCTCGGCTGGCCGACGCAATGAGTGAGTGGTTCACGAAGCGCGGCAAGGGTGGGGGCAAGCCGGTGAGGATCGAAATTCGAGAAGAAACCTAAGGGTACCAGAACAGCATCCGTGGGCAGGCGGCGCCAGGGCGGGCTGTTGTGGGCGGAGTCGCCATAACCGGGAAGGAATTACCGGGGAACATGCTGTAACTTGCCAGACCGCTGACGCGAAATTCCTACGAAAATTGGAAAGTAGCCTGTTTCGTCCGGCTTGGTGTGGATGGACGCAAATCGAACATGAACAACGCGGTCGATGTTGCGAGCAGTGTGATTTGCAGATGAGTAGTTCGTTGCGCTACCTCCAGCGATTCATAGATCACCCGCCGGGGGTTTCCTGTAATTCACTGAAAAGCAAGCAGTAAATAGCAACCTCAGAGTGGCTGGCCACATGCAATACACCGCGGCAGTGTGCGGCGCTTTTTGGGGAAGGTCTTGGTCGGCTCATCTCCATATCCGAATTAAAGCGCTTAGCATGCGAGAAACGTCGAGGAGGCGTGGCACATGCATAGGGGTAACTTCGACACATGGGGTATCGCGACGCCTGCGGTTGCAGAGCGTTCAGGATGTAACCAAAGCGCGCTTGCGAAAGGTTTGGGCGTAAAGAGGAACACCTCGTTTGCGTTAACAATCGCTTCGATTTTCTTGTTTGCATTCGCGTTGTTCGCGATGCCTGCGCGGGCGCAAAGCGTTGCGACCGGCACGATCGTCGGTACGGTGACCGACAACACGGGAGCGGTGGTGGTCGGCGCCAATGTTACGTTGGTTGACAAGGCGACTGGCGACACGCGCACTACCATGAGCAATGATGCTGGCCACTACATTTTCCAGGCAGTGAATCCCAGCGCCTACACCATCAAGTTTAAGAAGTCCGGGTTTTCGGAATTGGATGTTACCAATGCGGTTGTGCAAGTCGGCACGCAATTGACGGAAAGCGTACAGATGAAGCTGGGCTCCGTCTCTACGACCGTGACCGTCACAGAGACGGCCGGCGCCGAACTGCAGACGATGAATTCGACGATCGGCAGCACCATTTCAGGTACTGCCCTTTCGTCGCTTCCCGCTGTAGGACGAGACGTAAGCACTTTCGCCGTGCTGCAGCCCGGTGTAACGCCCGACGGCGCGGTTGCGGGCGCGGTTGTTGACCAGAGCACGTTCATGCTGGATGGCGGGCAGAATACGAACGACATGGACGGCAGCATGCAAGTGTATACGCCGAGCTTCGCCGACGATACGACGGGTGGCGTGACGAGCGGAAACATGGGATCGCCGCCGCCGACAGGCGTGATGCCGACACCGATTGACAGCGTGGAAGAGTTCAAGGTCAACAGCGCGAACCAGACAGCGGACTTCAATAATTCGGCAGGGTCCCAGGTTGAGGTGGTTACAAAGCGCGGGACAAACAATTGGCACGGGACGGCGTACGAATATTACCTGGATAACAATTGGTCCGCGAACACGTGGGACAACAATTTGTCGGGTACGCCACGGCCTAGCTATCACTTCAACCGCTTTGGCGCAGCCGGTGGCGGTCCGATCATCCCGAAGACGATTTTGGGCGGGAAGACGTACTTCTTCGCAAACTACGAGGGATTCCGGTACCCGCAGTCGCAGACATTTGAGATGGCGGTACCGAGCGCAAATATGCGCGCCGGTATCCTCAACTTCGGCGCCGGGGATCAGAACGTGGCGACATACGATCCGCGGAGCATCGGGATCAATCCGCTCGTGCAACAGATGTGGAATACGTACGAGCCGATG
Source organism: Candidatus Acidiferrales bacterium (assembly GCA_050747085.1). Classification (GTDB taxonomy): domain Bacteria; phylum Acidobacteriota; class Terriglobia; order Acidiferrales; family UBA7541; genus Palsa-295. The sequence goes on along the minus strand of JBOGNK010000091.1, from coordinate 11,195 downwards.
CCGAACGACCCGAGCTGCGGCAACCTAATTGGAACCCGCTGCGACGGAGTCAACGAGCAAGGATTTAAGGCCAACCTTCTGTCTCCAGAACGGACGGACTTCGGAGTCGCCCGCATCGACCACGATTTCGGGTCCAAGTGGCACTTCATGTCGAGCTATCGCGTTTATCGCGAACTCCGAGCCACCACCAGCCAAGTGGATATCGGCGGATTCTTCCCCGGCGATACGCTCGGCGTGCCCGCTTCACTTTCCAACCGGCCCCAGCAGCCCTGGTATTACGTAGCGGGCCTGACAACCAACATCTCCTCCAACGTAACTAACGACTTCCACTACAGCTATCTGCGGAACTTCTGGGCTTGGGAGAGTCAAAACGCTCCTCCGCAGCTTGCCGGAACGACCGGTGCGCTGGAGCCGTTCGGGGAGCAGGCTACGCAGGTGCTGGCTCCATATAACGTGAACACGCAGAATGTGCGGCAGCGGTTCTGGGATGGGCAGGATCATTTCTTCCGCGACGATGTGACAGTGCTGCACGGAAATCACCTGTTCCAGTTCGGCGGGCAGTATCAGCGCAACTGGGACTACCACCAGCGCACTGACAACGGCGGCGGTATCAACTACACACTAACGTACCAACTTGGCGACAGCGCGGGCTCCGGCCTGGTCGATTTGTCCAGCATGTATGCCAGTGGTTTTGCAGGCGGACCGGCCAATGAGAGCACGGAAACCGACCGTGCTCTGGCAGCCGTACTCGGAATTGTGACTGACTCCCAGATCGCCTACACTCGCTCGGGCTCGAATCTAACCCTGAACCCGCCATTTACGCCGGCTTTTGACAAAAGCACGATCCCTTATTACAACGTATATTTTGGCGATACATGGCACATGAAGCCCACGTTCACACTCACTTATGGCTTGGGCTACACGATCGAAATGCCCCCGACGGAAGAGCAGGGCCGGCAGGTGGAAGTGGTAGACGCAAGCGGCCAATTGTTGGACGTCCAGGGTTATCTGAACCAGAGGAAGAATGCTGCTCTGAACGGCGGAGTATATAACCCGGAAATCGGATTCGCGCTTGTTGGAAACACCGGTCCGGGACTGAAATATCCGTACAATCCTTTCTATGGTTCGTTTAGCCCACGGATTTCGGCCGCCTGGAATCCCTCGTTTCAATCGGGGGGTGTCTTGAGCAAGCTCTTCGGCGAGAACAGTTCGGTGATTCGTGGTGGTTACAACCGGATCTACGGCCGCCTGAATGGTGTGGACCTCGTTCTTGTCCCACTACTCGGCGACGGTTTGATTCAGGCCGTTCAGTGCCGGCAAGCTCTGTCGAGCGGCGCTTGCGGTCCGGCCACTCCCAATGCTTCGGATGCGTTCCGCATCGGAGTTGACGGCGCGACGGCACCGCTGCCGGCGGCATCGGCCACGCAACCACAACCGATCTTTCCGGGTATCAACAGCGTGGCGGCGGGCGCGGGCGAGGGAATGGATTCTGAGTTCAGGCCGAACGTAGTGGATTCGTTTGACTTGAGCATTCAGCGCCAATTCGGGCCGAAGATCATGGTCGAGCTCGGATACATCGGCCGTCGAATTACGCATGAATACTTGCCGATAAACCTCAACGCGGTGCCATATATGATGACGCTCGGCGGCCAAAGCTTTTCTAATGCCTACGCGGCGGTCGAGACGGCTATGGGTTGCGCGACTTCGGAAGCAGCGTGCGGAACGGGCGGAGTCCCGACCGTTTCACCGCAGCCGTTCTTCGAGTCCGCTTTGTCTGGTACCGGGTATTGCAACGGATTCAGCAGCTGCACGGCGGCCGTTGTGAGCCAGGTAAACGCAAATGCTCCTTCAGGCAAGGGGCAGTTCAGCAACTTCCAGGGACAGAAGGTTTGGGACCTGTGGTCGGCGCTCGATCAGGGCGGAGTGGGAGGTGGTCCCGGCGGGACGACGGTACCGGGCTTCAACTTCGCGCGCAGCATGCAGAACTCACCTCTTCCGGGAACGGCTCCATGTCCGGGATTGGCGGCTTCGACGGGTCCGTGCGGCGCGTCCGGCCAGCTGACCAGCGGTGTGGGCGACAACGCCAGCATCGGCTGGGGAAATTACAACGGCGCCTTTGTCTCGTTCAAGACAACCGACTGGCACGGGCTCACTTCTCAACAGAACTTCACGTTCAGTAAAGCGCTCGGAACTGGGGCTTTTGTTCAGGCGACGAGCGAATACACTGCTGACGATGCCTTCAATATTGGAGAGGGTTACGGGCCGCAGAGTTTTGACCGCAAATTCATCTACAATTTGTATGTCGCCTACGCGCCGCATGCGTATAGCGGCCAGCAGGGAGTCGTTGGACGGTTGCTCGGCGGCTGGAACTTCGCTCCGATCTTCACGGCAGGCAGCGGCGCTCCTATCATTTGCAATACGCAGACCGGCGGTGAATTCACCGGCGGAAGCGACGCACAGTCGTTCGGTGCGGCGGATGGCGTGAACTTCTTCGAGAGCGCCAACTGCATCTTCACGAAGCCCATCAGCGCCAGCAGCGCTTCCATTCATAACCTGAACGGCAGCCCGAACCTGTTTGCGGATCCTCAAGCGGTATACGACTCGACGCGGCCCGCAATTCTGGGTATCGATGCACGGGCGGGCGGCGAAGGGGCAGTTCGCGGGCTTCCGTACTGGAACCTGGACGTCAGCGTGAGCAAGGACATTCGCATGACGGAACGCTTTGGCCTACAGGTGCAGGCGAATTTCATCAACATCATGAACCACGACATCTTCTTCGATCCGGTGCTTGACTATCAGGCAGCGAGCTCGTGGGGCGATCTGAACGCTCAGGTCAACAACCCGCGACGGATCCAGCTTGGTGTGCGGTTCAACTTCTAACCTGCTTCAACCACAGGTGATCTAAACGGGCCGCTCCGACTCGCCCTCGGAGTGGCCCGTTGTAGTTAGGCCTGAGCCGCGGTCGCAGCCGCATTGAATGCCTCGACGGTGTTCTGCCGCGAGGGAACCAAAAGCACGCACTTTACGTATCTTTCCTGTGACGAATCGTGACTTGTTGCGTCTAAGCAACCTAAGAAGCCAATTTGGCTTCGCATTCTCATGGATAGACTGTCCGCATGTCGAGACCGGCGCGCGGCGCAAAGGTGGCCGTGCTCGACTCTTGTCCGTGTGGAGCATGGACATCGCCCCACTGCACAGTGGAAAACTGTATTTTCCGTTCGATTTTGCTTTACCCGTTTGAATTCGAGCGACGCCGGAAGTGCTGCGGCTCACAATGACAGCCGGCGGCGCCAGGCAAGTACTGAGTCCATATCTGGGAGGAGTTGTGGGTGATCTGGGACAGGGAATCATGGACCCGTTTTCGCATGAGGAATTGGAAGAGGGGGGAAGCAAAGGTCGATACACGGTAGTTGTCTTTCAAGTGCGTGATGCGGGATCCCCGGACGGGAATGGTCAGGTGCCGAAGCTGGCTGACGAGGATTCGCGATTGGCAGTCGTGACGGATGTTAATGCGGACAGTCACCGCGTGGCTGCGGAGTGCGTCCGAAGATTGTTTTCAAATGAATGCGAACTGAAAACGGTGAGCGTAATGTCGGGCCGGGGAGAGGTTTTCTTTCCGGAAGCTGGGGACGAAGGGCGCGGAGAAAAAGGCAAAGAAACCGTGCGCGCGGCCAGAATTGCAGTCCGTACCGACGGTAAGATCATTTTCGTGAACCCTGCGGACGTGCGAGTGATCGAAGCACAGGGCAATTACGTTCTGCTCGAAACGGCTTCGAAGTCGCACTCATTGCGGGAATCCATTTCCAACGTTGCGGAGAAGCTTGAACCGTACGGCTTCGTACGAATTCACCGGTCGACAATCGTAAACGCGTCGGTGGTGGAAGAGATCCGGACATCGCCATCGGGAGAGATTCGCGTCTGCCTGAAGGGCAGCAGCAAGGAATACAGCGTTTCGCGAAGATACAGGAACGCGCTGCGGTCCATCGCCCCTTGTTGGATTTGAACCGGCTTCTACACGCCAAAAACACCGCAGTTTCGGACGCGGTGCGACGCAAGATGGTAGGGCCACCCAGACTCGAACTGGGATCTACGGTTTAGGAAACCGGAGCTCTATCCACTTGAGCTATGGCCCCACGGACGAATAAGGGAAGTCTAGCAGACGCAGCACACTTCGGAGATTGAATTCCCCTCCGCTGCCCGGCAGCATTTCAGCCATAACGCTACGTTCGCAATTTCCACAAGCCTCGCTGACGCCATGAACGCAGGGTCGTCCTACTACCACCGCAGCGCGCGATAACTCGATCAACGCCGATCTAGAAGAACCTCGACGCCGTACGCAGGCAGGTCCACCGAAGACTCTTCGTGGCCGGCCAAAAGGGCTTGCATGCCGTGCGGCAAGTCCATGTGCTGCTCCGTCCGCGAGAAGTTGATCACGACGAAGAGCGCTTTTCCCTGACCCTCGCGACGCGAAACGTAGATGCCGTCCGGAACGCGACCGAACGCCGCGGTAACTCCGCTCTGCGCGATCATCCAGTCGGCGGCTTTGGACATGAGGTTTGAGTCGAGGATGGCCCCGATATATGTGATGCGGCCCTTGCCATATGTGTGCGTGACGACGGCGGGCTGGCCGTCGAGCCATCCATTCGACGCGCCGTAGCGCATGAGGACTTGCGTCTCCGGACTACTGGCACCCAGTTGCTCAGCCCAGATCGTTGCGGTGCCGTCGCCCCAAGTGCCGGAAAGCGGAACGTCCTTCAACAGGGCATAATACTGTTCGACGCGGCCGCCCAGGGCATTCGCAAGATATCCAGGCTGACGCTGCGTGAGCAGCCCGTTGTACTGGTCTTTCATCCCAGAACGCGGTCCCAGAACCAGATTGCCCCCTTGCCGTACGTAGGCTAGGAGATGCTGCGCCATATCTTCGGGCAGCACGTTCAAGTCAGGAGCGACGACAAGTTTGTAGGCCTCGAGATTTGAGTACGGGTTTACGACATCCACGGATTGCGCGCGCTTGCGAAGTGCCGCGTAATACTGTCGAAGCAGGCCGATCTGGTCGTATTTGTCCGTGTGCCGTTGGAAATCGATGGCCCAACGACTGTCGTACGAATAGAGCAGCGCCACCTGAGAAATGGGAGTGGTGTCGCGAAATTCGCTCCCGACTTTGGTGAAATCCTGGCCGATTTCCTTCACTTCGTTGTAGAACGGCACCGGCGTGCCGTCCGCCCCAATTAGTGTGCCGTGATATTGCTCCTGCCCGTTCAACGCGCTGCGCCATTGCCAGTATTCGACCGCATCCGCGCCATGTCCGATTGCCTGCCATGCCATCGCGTGCACCTCGCCCCGATTCAGAAAATTATTTATGCCCGCCCAGTTGACCGCGCCTGGCTGCGTTTCCATTACCCAGAAATTCTTGTGCTTGAAACCGCGATTCAGGTCGTGCGTGAGACCGTTCATGTCGGGGTTAACTTGGCCTTCGCCCACGTAGTCGTCCCAAGATGCGAGATCGAGCCCACGGCTAACAACATAATGATCGAAGCCCTCGAAGAAGCCCATAAAGTTGCTCGTGATGAACTGGCGCGAGTCGGCGTGCGGACGAATCGCGCCAATCTGATTCTGCTGATAATCCGCCCATGTGTGACTGATGAAACGCTTCCATTCGAGACGGAGTCCGGGATTGTTAGGACCGTCGCCTAGTGGGATTTCGGACCAGTCGTCGTACGTTTGGCTCCAGTAAGACGTCGTCCAGTGGTCGTTCAGATTTGCGAGTGTGCCGTACTTTGCCTTGAGCCATTGCTGAAACAGTTGCTTCGTGTAGTCATCATAGGAAGGCTCGGCGTATTCATTGTCGATTTGCCAGCCGATTATGTTCGGGTTGTGACCGAAGCGCTGGGCCATTTGACCTGCGATTTGCCGGCAAAATTCACGGTAACGGAGACTGGTGAACGAAAACTGCTGGCGATTGCCGTGCTGCGCGCGCCGCCCGTCCGGGCCAATTCGTAGGGTATCGGGATATTTCTGCGTCAGCCAAGCAGGGGGCGCGGCAGTCGGCGTGCCGAGAACGATTGCGATGTGGTGCTGCGCGGCCATGTCGATGGCCTTCTCGAGCCAATCGAAATCGAATTTGCCTTCGGACGGCTCCATGCGGCTCCATGCGAACTCGCCCACACGCGCAAAGGTGATGTGCGCGGCTTCCATCAGCGCGAGATCTTTGTCCCAGCGCGACTCAGGCCATTGTTCGGGGTACCACGCCGCGCCAAGCAATAGCGCCGGATGATGCGCGATAGCGCCGCTGTCGCTCGCTGCTTGCGTCGTTGCCGAGTCGCGCGCGTGCGCGGACAGGCTCGCGGGGAGCGGTCCCGCCATGGCAATAATCGTCGTCGCAAGGATCGAGGAGATGCAAAAGAGCAACACACGCAAGCGGTCTCGCGAGTTCACGATTCGGCTCCTAGCGCAGCATCGATTTAGAACGCGCCAAGCCTAACACAAGGAGACTTGATCGATTCAAACGGCGGCCGAAGGTGCTGCGGGCAAGCCCGATGCAAGCGATTCAACCCCCACCGGCCCAACCCGACGCCTGTCAGGAATAGCGGAGCCAACGAGCGAGTTCGGGGAGCGTAGGGCGCTTTCCATACATCAGCACGCCGACTCGGTAGACTTTCGATGACGCCCAGATCGCCCCAATTGTTCCGGCGAATAAGAGGACGATCGACAGCGCGATCTGCCAGAACGGCGGCATCTGCAGCGAGATGCGCAATGGCATCAGCACGGGTGCGAAAAAGGGAACTTCGGAGAGCGCCACAGACATCGTTGATGCCGGATCGCTCAGAACCATGCTGTAGATCAGCATAGTGAATACGAGCGGCGCCGTGGCAAGCCATTGCATCTGCTGAGCGTCATGCTCGCTCGAGCACGCCGCACCAATCGCGGCATACATTGCCGAATAGAGAAAGTACCCGCCGATAAAAAAGATAATCGCGTAGACGATCAGCGACGCGGGAACGTGAACGTTTGCGAAGGGCGAATCCGGGCCCATCGTAGAGGCCATGGCTGCTCCATAAGACAACAGGATCAGCAGCGAGATGAGCCAGATGAGAAGTTGCGTAAATGCCGTGGCTGCCACACCGAGAATTTTCCCGGTCAGCAGTTGGAACGGCTTCACCGACGAAATCAGCACCTCCATGGTGCGTGTCGTTTTTTCCTCGAGCACCGAGCGCATCATGATGATTCCATAGATCAGGAGCGACATGTAGAGCAACAGCACGAGCGCTATGGCCAGGCCCATCGACTGGCCCTTTTCGACAGTTTCGCCCGATTTCGTTACCTTGATCAGATCCAGATCAACGGCTTGGGTGATTGCGCCGGCATCGTCGACATGAATGCCGCGCGCGTTGAGGCGATCGAGAATAACGGCGCGATTCAAGGCCGTAATCAGAGGCCCTTCCAACGCGAAATCGCCGGGATTGCGGGTGTGAAGCTGGGCGGACTTTGTGAGATCTCGCGGAACGAAAAGGTAAGCGTCGAGCTTATCAGCGAGGATATCGGCGCGTAGTCGATTTTCGACCCTATCGTCCTGGGCAGGTTGCTCAATCGCCTTCACCACTGTGAATTCCGGCTGACCGCTCGGAAGCTTCGCGTCCAGGTTCTGAGAAATGGATGGTCCAAGGCCGCCGGCTTCGTCGACGATCGCTAGCCGGAACGTCTTCGTCGGTTTGTGGTTCGCCAGGAACAGAATCATCACGAAAAAACCGATGCCGACCAGCGGCAGTAGGATCGTGGTGAGGACGAACGCTTTTGTCTTTACGGCGGTCAAGTATTCGCGTTTGATGATTAGCCAGATGCTACGCATGGGCGGTTTTCTCGATAAAAATGTCGTTTAGCGAAGGTTCCAGCAATTCGAAACGGTCGATGCGCGCCCCGGATTGCACTGCTGCTTTCAAAATTTCTTGTGCGTCGACGCCAGGCTTCAGCTTGGCTTCCGCCCCACTGCCGAAACGGTTGACGCTCGCAATCGCGGGATGCGTCAGAAAACTGTCGGGACCGGTGAATTCAATTCGCACAGTGTTCTTGCCATAGGATTTCTTTATTGCGCGCAGGTCGCCATCGAGAATGTTGTAGCCCTTGTTGATCAGGCAGATGGAATCGCACAATCGCTCGACCTGTTCCATCAAATGCGTGGATAACACGATCGTCGAGCCCTCGTTGCGCATTTCGAGCATGATGTCTTTAATGGTGGCCGCGTTCACTGGATCCAGACCGGAGAAGGGCTCGTCAAGAATCATCAGGCGCGGCTTATGCAGGACGGCCGCGATGAATTGCACCTTCTGCTGCATGCCCTTCGAGAGGTCGCGAACTTTCTTCCCGGACCAGTCGCTGAGGTCCAGACGCGCCAGCCACTCATCGGTCCGCTTTTGGGCCTCGGCTTCGGAGAGTCCTCGCAACGCGGCGAGAAACACGATCACGCTGCGAACATCCATGCGGGGATAGAGGCCGCGCTCTTCCGGCAAGTAGCCGACCATGCGGCGTGTACTATCGCTGACCGGGTTTCCAAAGACGCGAATCGAGCCTTCGTCGGGGATCAGAATGTTCATGATCATACGGATCGTGCTGGTTTTGCCTGCTCCATTCGGTCCCAGCAGGCCGAGGATGGCGCCTTCACGCACGTTGAGACTCACGGCGTTCACTGCGTTTACCGCGTCATACGATTTGGTCACATTCTGAAGCGAGATGGCTTCCACGATCCTTCCTTCAGCCTTGGTGATTTCTGCGCGCTTTCGTTACTACATACGTATCCCGACGAGAAAAATTTCGGTTGCGGCGAAAATTCGCAATTCCGTCAGGGGATCAGCGAGAGAGTTTATCAGGAGATTGGCTGGCGGGTAATGGACATTTCTAACGCTCGCTTGGTGCGGACGCGGCTTGTGGCACAATCGTCGAGGCAGTCTCTTGGACTGGAGCGATCATGAACTACCGGAGGCTTGGCCGTACCGCGATCCCCGTCAGCGATATTGGCTACGGACTCTGGGGGATGAGCGGATGGAGCGGTTCGAACGACCGGGAGTCGCTTGAGTCGTTGCAGCTCGCCGTCGACTTGGGGTGCAATTTCTTCGATACGGCGTGGGCGTATAGCGACGGCAAGAGCGACGGTTTGCTGGGACAAATCCTCTCGAAGAATAAAGGGAGGCGGCTCTACGCTGCTTCGAAAATCCCGCCAAAGAACCTCCAATGGCCTGCGCTTCCGAGCTACAAATACCAAGATGTTTTTCCGGCCCAGCACGTGTTTGAGTATGCGAGGCTGATCCGGGAAAAATTGGGTACGGATAAGATCGATATCCTCCAATTCCACGTGTGGGACGATGGCTGGACGGAAGAGCCCGAATTTCGCGAAACGGTCGAAAAGCTCAAGACGGATGGATGGATCGACTGGTTCGGCTTAAGCCTGAACCGATGGGAGCCTGAGAACAGTCTCAAGGCGATTCGCACCGGCTTGGTGGACGTGGTGCAGGTGATTTACAACGTTTTCGACCAGGCGCCCGAAGACAAGCTGTTTCCGCTGTGCAAGGAAATGAATGTTGGAGTGATTGCGCGAGTTCCGCTAGACGAGGGAAGCTTGGGCGGAAAGTTTACTCCCGAAACGAAGTTTCCAGCGGACGACTGGCGCTCGCGATATTTCGGCGCGGAAAATCTCGCGAACACGTTGAAGCGAGTGGATGAGCTGAAGAAGCTCCCGATGGACGGTATGAGCCTGCCGGAGATGAGCCTGCGATTCGTTCTGTCGAATGCCGTCATCAGTACAACGATCATTGGCATGCGCAAGCCTGATCATGTGAGAGAAAACATAGCAACGAGTAACGCCAGTCCACTCGATCCAGAGCTATTACAGAAGCTCAAGGCGCATCGGTGGGACCGCAAGCCGCAGCGCTGGTCGGACTAGCTTTTTGCAAGGGAGTGGCTTGGTGGATATTTTTCAAGATGGATGAATCCTCTCCGCGTGGCTATCCTCAATTTATTGGGGAGACGACCGCTTGCCGAATTTCCACAAGGCCCCGAACTTCACAGGATTAAGTTCGAAAAATGAATTAAGGGGCCTTGACGAAGTACAGGGAACTGCATATACTCCTTTGATGTCAGCGAAGCCCGGATTGCAGGGATAGCTCTCTGACGAACCGGGCCTTCCCACTGACCAAGAGGTGAGGTTGGTTACAAACGCCGGGATTTTGAACAACGAGCTTCGAGCATATCCGTTCGGGAGGGTGCGCGACTAAAAGCCATCCCAGAGAATGGACGGACATGCCCGGCGCTCGACGCCGGGTTTTTATTTGTAATCGCAGTAGCGGCTCCAAACCGATACTGCGCTCCGCCGGGAGCGGAGATCCCGAAAGCAGCTGGATCGGGAAACGATCTTTGACAACTGAAGGAAGTTGGCATCCCGGTAACGGGCGCTGGAGTTTGGCGTGTCGTTGCCGTGGATAACCGCAAATTTTGCTCAAAGTAGCGCAATGTGGAAAGGCGAACTTGCCCTGCGCCACTCGGCAGCATTGTCGGCAAGCACAAGCAAGGCTTGTCGCGATTCTGTTCGGGATGATTATCGTAATAGATAGTCACGCTAGGTAAGTTTTATGGTCAAGCTACTAAGGGCGTACGGTGGATGCCTTGGCGCCAACAGGCGATGAAGGACGTGGCAAGCTGCGATAAGCCCCGGATAGCCGCAAGCAGGCTTTGACCCGGGGATTTCCGAATGGGGAAACCCGAGCCGGTAAAACCGGCTTACGGCCCGCTGAATCCATAGGCGGGTGCGAGCTAACCCAGGGAAGTGAACCATCTCAGTACCTGGAGGAAAATAAATCAATCGAGATTCCGAAAGTAGCGGCGAGCGAAATCGGAAGAGCCCAAACTTCGGTATTTATATCGAAGGGTTGTAGGACCGCGTGAGTAGAGTTATCAATCCGGAGGCTAGGTGAACCCGCTGGAAAGCGGGGCCAAAGAATGTGACAGCCATGTAACCGAAAGCTTACCGGACTCGAAGCGGTATCCTGAGTACTACGAGGCACGTGAAACCTCGTGGGAAACCGGGGAGACCACTCTCCAAGGCTAAATACTCGTTGGCGACCGATAGTGAACTAGTACCGTGAGGGAAAGGCGAAAAGCACCCCTGCGAGGGGAGTGAAATAGAACCTGAAACCGTATGCCTACAAGCA
>JBOGNK010000090.1:0-14926 GCA_050747085.1 Candidatus Acidiferrales bacterium | reverse complement strand
GCCGCCTTAAGCCTCTCGGCCACCTCTCCGGTGCGAATATGCGGTGCGTTTGCTGCGCCAGTATAGCACCAAGCCCGCTGAATCGAGGCTCTACAAACCGCGCCAAGAGTTCAACGAAAGCTTCGAGAAAAATGTTTTGGGAAGCTGTTTCGTCCAACTATTTCCGCGTGAGATGGAACAGGCCGCCGGGGTCGGCATCCTCCAGCATCCATAGCGAGCCGTCAGGCGCCTCTTCGATGTCGCGGACGCGTTTGCCAATGCTCCAGCGCTGAGCGGCTGTTGCGCCGCCCTTGCCGTCAAATGTGATTCGGACGATCGCCTTGGTCCCCAGGCCGCTGATCAAGGCATTGCCATTCCATTGCGGGAAGACGCTGCCCTTATAGAACATCAGATTGCCCGGCGCAATTACCGGCACCCAGTAGATGACGGGTTTCGCCAGGTCGGGCCGCGTGTCGGGGCTGGGAATTGGCACGCCGTCGTAATTCACGCCGTAGCACACCAGCGGCCAGCCGTAATTCTTGCCGCGCTTGATCAGGTTCAGTTCGTCTCCCCCGCGCGGACCGTGCTCCACCTCCCAGAGTCGGCCATCGGGAGCGAACGCGAGGCCGTACGGAGTGCGATGGCCGCTGGTCCAAGTTTCAGCCGGAGTCAGGTTGGGGCCGGGGAACGTGTATCTGCTGACTACCGGCGCGGTCTTGGCCGCTTCGGTATCTCTGGGCGGATCGATCAGCGGAATTGTGCGGGCGCCAGTCTTGCCTGCCATCGGATTGCCGGGAGCAGGTTTGCCGTCCAGCGTCAGTCGCAGGATTTTGCCTTCCGGCTGATTGGGATCTTGAGCCGGCGTCATTCGCTGGCGGTCGCCTACCGTGAGGAAGAGATATTTGCCGTCCGGCGAAAAGGCGATCTGCGCGCCCTCCTGGCCACCCTTGCCCGTGGGCAGTTGACGCCATAGCACCCGGAAACCGCTAAACTTGGCCTGATTGCCGTCCAGCACCAGACGCCCCCGGCCCAGAGCCAGTCCGCAGCCATAATCACCTGGCTCGCAATAAGTGAGATATACATTGTGGTCGGTTTTGTAGTGGGGCGAGAGGAAGACGCCCAGCATCCCATTTTGGCCTTCATACTCACTGCGGGGAACGCCGGCAACTTCTGTCTTGGCGCCCTTTGGCGTGACCAGATCGACGCGGCCCACTTTTTCGGTCACCAGCATGCGACCGTCGGGCAGAAACGCGATCCGCCAGGGATAGGAGAAGCTGGCTACCCGCGTTATGGTGAACGGAAGGTTCGGGTCGGATTTTTGTTCGCCGGCATTCGTCTGCGCGTAAGCCGCGCTAGATAGCAAAGCAATAAGAAAAACCGCGCTCCCCAACTTCTTCATGTATGGCTCCCTTGGGCCAGCAGCGTCGCCAGAATTGTCCGGAGCCAGAATTGTCCGGCAGATTGATGCGTGGCCTTCAGAACAAATTTCTAGTTTGGGCGCATTGGCATCTCTCGAAGAATCTGCCGCGCCCATAATGCGCCCCTGCAATTACGATCCCCTGGAATTACGATCTTCGAAGCAGTTACTCCGATTCTGCGGCGTGACCCACGACCACAAGTCCCATCTTCAATGGGGTAGCGAGAGGCGCCTGGAAAAACACGATCCACTGATCCGACTCTTCTTGCTGGTGGGCTATGGCTGGAAGAGTCGCGGGCGCCTCGTCAGCGGGAATCAGGCTCCAGACGGACGGATGGCCCGTGCCCGAAGCTTTTTTGCTCAAATTGTAAAGAGCGTCCGGAGCAACCGCAGCCGTCGACGTATCGTCGGATGCGGGCACGGCCAGCAGAAAATCGCGAAAGGGCGAAACGCCTTGATGGTCGCCATTCACCGGCTGCAGCGCGAAACGCAGCGTGTACACGCCGGGCTTGATCGGCTGGTTGCGATAATCCGCGCCCTGTATATCGAATTTCACCACAGCCATCAGCGTACCCTGCGGAATTTGGCCGAAGTTGACGCCCAGGCTGGTATCGGGCGTCGACGCAGTTGGCACATTTTTCGCCAGCCAGATTTCGCAGTAAGGGCCGCTGGCGCCCGTCACCTGAATCGCGTTTGAGGAAATTGCGCCTTGAATTGCCGCAGGCAGGTCCGACGGAGGCGGAGCCGTGGAAGACGCCAGCTTGTACTGTGCCGGCGCCACCGTGGCGCACAGTGCGATGCTTGCGGCCACAAGCAGCAGCTTCTTGCCAACGAACAAATTTTTCATTCTTTTCTCCGGTCAACGATGCTGGTGTGGGCACCACTGAAGCGGACGCCAGGCACGTGCTGCAAATCAAAGTACCCGGCTCGCTCTGACGGTTAATCTGGCGGAAATTTATTCGGCGAACATGCCGACGAACGAACTGCGCCGATTCGAGTCCTGCCACGTCACGCCGAGGTTGTCGCCGGTATAGCTGCTCGCGGCAGCCACCACAGGCATGGAGTGTTCCAGGTGCGCTGCGAGCGGCGGATAATAGACGGATTCGTTATGACACACAGTGTCGGTCATCTTCAGGGTGCGCGTCCTGAGCTGGACAAGATTTCCGGCTTTGACCTCCGTGATGCCGTGCTGCACTACGTTGAACGAGATCGGTTGCGACTGAACCGCGACCACCTGATTCAGCAATCCCGATGCCTGCGCTTGCGCGAAGCTGATCAGCGCCGAGCGCTGCGCCTGGTTGGCTTTAGCGTCCACCATGAACACCGTCTTTGCTGGAAGCGGGCTTGCGTATGGATCGCCCAGCGTCGCGCTGGCGCGCACCACCGCGACCACGCTCAAGTTCGAGAGCGGCACTCCCGCCCACTCCCCGTTGCGCACATGCCATGCGAGCACGGCATTCTCGCCCGCCAGATTCATTTCGGAGTTCGCGAAGCACGGCCCCGTGTACACGTCCGCATTCCGGAATTCCGCGTAATCCCCGGAAATCGCGTTCGATGAACTGTGCGCGGCTTTCGCCACCATGGGCATCACCATCAGCGCCGCCGCTGCCAGAATAAGAGCTTTCGTCCGCATGTTCGACCTCCTCAACCGATGCTCGATAACCGATGCTCCATTTTCCCACTCCCGGCTGCGATGGGAAAGCGGAAACCTCTACTGCATTCAGATGCGCAACTGCCACTTTCGCTTCGCGCCAAACGCCTGATTTGGCGCTGGTTCGAGAACGTAACCTCGCCCGATCAAGTCGTCTCGCAGCACGACCGTCCCGGGCGGCATTCCTCATGCCCGACGACCTTGCCATCGAAGCCGATCAGCGACTGCGTGCGCGCGCACCAGAACGGCCCCGAGTTTTCGACCGGCGAGGCCTCCTCGTCGGTCTGATAGAACATTTTCTTCGCGCGCAGCTTGCTGCAAATCTCGTCGGCGCGAATCGCTTCGTTCAAGCCGCGGCTGGCGGGAGCCTTCGGAATCTCGGCCATGTTATGCGACCTCCTTTGCTTGCAACAAAGCGCGCTTCACCGCGACGCGCACCAATTGCACCTTGTAGCCGTTATCGCTCAGGGGCTTTGCGCCTTGGGTGGCAGCCTCGCCGGCCGCCGCCGCCGTGGATTCGTCGAGCGATTTGCCTTCGAGCGCCTGTTCCGCCGCGCGAGATCGCCACGGCGTGGGCGCCACGTGCCCCAGCACCACACGCGATTCGCGAATTGTGCCTCCGTCCATTTTCAGCGCGACGGACGCTGTCGCGAGCGGCCAATCCAGCGCCATCTTCTCGCGAACCTCGTATGTCGCGTTCCGCCATTGCTCAGCGCCGGCGGGGACCGCAATTTCGGTCAGAATCTCGTTCGGACGGATCGAATGCTCGCGTTGCCCATCAGCCTTCGGAATCACGAATAGTTCTTCGACCGGAATCTCGCGCCTGCCAGCTGCCCCGTGCAGCGTTGCCTTCGCGCCCAACGCCACCAGCGCCGGTGCCAGCGATGAGGGGCTGACGAAGTATGCCGGACCGTCGTTCCCAAAAATCGCGTGATAGCGATTGTCGCCGCCCGGGACGAGCGACTTGCCATTGTTCATCGCAAGCAATCCGTAGCCGCCGCGGTAATACCAGCAGCGCGGCCGCTGCAGTAGATCGCCGCCCACACTGCCCATGTTGCGCATCTGCGGGCTCGACACACCTTCTGCCGCCATCGCCAGGGCAGGGAATCGCTTGGGAACCGCACTGTGCGTCAGGAGTTGGTCGAACGTCACCAGCGCGCCAATTTGATATCCGCCATTCTCTTCACGGATGCGGCTCAGTTCGGCGATTTTCTTGATGTTCACCAGGCGCATGGAATCGTCGCCGTCGTCTTTAATCAAACTGAGCAAGTCGGTGCCGCCCGCCAGGATTGCTGTCCGTCCCCACTGCGCGTCCAGCAGCCCGACCGCTTCATTCAGCGACGAAGGAGATGCATATGCGAAGGGTTGCATTTATGCCATACCTCCTTTTCCAAGAGCCGCCAGCACGCGCTGTGGCGTAATGGGAATGTAAGGAACGCGAACGCCGATTGCGTTCGCCACCGCGTTCGAAATGGCAGCGCCCGGTGAAATCACCGGCGGCTCGCCAAGGCCGACCACGCCGCGATCGTCGTAGCCTGGCCCCGTCATCATGTGGACCACAAGATCGCCGACGTCGCCAATTCCAGCCAGTTTGTAGAACTCCATATTCGGATTCAGGCATTGGCCGGTCTGCTGATCCATCAGTTTTTCTTCGTACAGCGAGTACGTGACGCCCATGATCAGAGCGCCGTACACCTGGCTTTCGGCTGTTTTCTCGTCGATCACCATGCCGCAATCCTGTACCGCGACCATCTTATCGATTCGCACCACTCCGGTTTCCGTGTCTACGCTCACCTGCGCCATCTGCACGCCGCCAACTCCGGCCGACGTCAGTGGGCGATACGTTCTGCCCGCCGCCGTGACTGGCGCTCCGCCAAGCTTTGCGCAAGCCTTCTTCCACGAAATACTCTTCGACGGATTCCCGATCACGCGAACCGTACCGCCCCACGCTTCGAGCTGCTCGGGCTGGGCGCCAAGTGACGGTGCCACTTTCGCGAACAGTTCGTTTGCAGCCTTCACGGCCGCGTATCGGACGGACGAGCTGACTCCACCCGTCGTCGTCGAACCGCCCGAAGCTCCGGCCGGCGGATACTTGCTGTCGCCGATGTTCACCGTAACCGCTTCAAGCGGCAGGCCCAGCGTGTCCGCCAGCACGATCCCGACAACCGTGCGAGCGCCGACGCCCAGATCCTGCGTGCCCATCGCCACTTCCGCTGAGCCGTCTGGGCGGATCGTTACCATGCAATCGCTCTGGTTCGGTGCGCCTCCCCAGGTATGCATCGAAAGCCCCACGCCAGTCTTCACCGGACCTGGCCCCGACTGTCCGCGCGGATGCCACTTCTTTTTCCAGTCGAAAAGTTCGGCAGCCTTCGCCAGTTCGTCCGCATAAATCTTTGGCGGGTTGAATTGTCCCTGCGTGCGTCCCGCTATTGCGATGTTCTTCATGAACAGGTCGTAAGGATCCATGTTCAATTTCGCGGCAACGTCGTCCACCGCGCACATCGTGATCACGCACATCTGTGGATGATTCGGCGCGCGCCAGGCCCGTTCCGGACCGATGTTCGCCAGCACCGCTGTGTGCTTCACCCGGCTGTTCGGGAACTGCCAAATATACGGAAGAGGCGGAGCACCTGATGCGGTCGGCCCTCCCGTTCCCCACGACTTCGAGTCCCACGCGACCAGCGTGCCATCCCGTTTTGCTCCCACTTTCACGTCGGCGTACATCGATGGACGAGCGCCCGCTACCGTCAGCTCGTGATCGCGTTCGAGCATCATCTTTACCGGCCGGCCGGTTTTTTTCGCCAATTGCGCGCAAGCGATGCCCCAGGTATCCGCCGCGAACTTGCTGCCGAAGCCGCCTCCCATCACGGGGCAAATCACCTCGATCTTGCTCGCGGGCGTCTTAGTTGCTTCGCCCACATCATTGCCCACACCGCTCACGTACTGCGTGCTCGCATAGAATTTCAGCGAGTCTCCCTGCCACTGCATCGTCGAGCCATGCGATTCCAGGCAGCAGTGGGTTATTACCGATGCTCCGTACCGGCCTTCGCTCGTTACTTCCGCTTCCTGAAAGCCCGTGTCCGGATTGCCCGTCGTCCTGTCGCTAAGCTGCTTCGTGTACTGCGAACCCAGCTTGTCCAGGCCTTTGTCGTCGACGTTGTAATCCAGCTGTTGATATTCGATGTGAATCTTGTCAGCCGCCTCTTCCGCCTGCTCTTCGGTTTCTGCCGCCAGCGCCACGATTTCCTGTCCGGCCCACAGCACTTCCGTGCCTTCGGCGAAAATCACCTGCACGCCCTTCACTCCCGGCATCTTTTCAGCCTCGGACGTGTCGATTTTCACGATCTTCGCGTGCGCGTAAGGACTCAGCGCCATGCGCCCGTAAAGCATCCCCGGCAGGTTCACATCGTACGTATACTTCACGCGCCCGGACGATTTCCACGGTGCGTCGATCTTCGAAATTCGCTTGCCGATCAATTCGCGTTTGTCTGGTGCCGGCCATTTGTATTCCATTTATGCGCGACCTCCGTTCTTCGCCGCCTGCAGCACGGCCTCACGAATGCCCATGTAAGTCCCGCAACGGCACAAATTCCCGCCGAGCGCCTTTTGCAATCCTTCGTACGTCGGATTCGGTTCGTTATCGATATACGCTTTCGACGCCATCACGAATCCCGGCGTACAGAATCCGCACTGCGACGCATCATGATCTACGAACGCTTGCGACATCGGATGCAGCTTGTCCTCCGGAGCGATCCCTTCGATGGTCAGGATGTCGTGTCCCTGCGCATCGATCGCCAGCGTCGTGCACGAATAGTGTGCTTTCCCGTCGATCATGACGGTGCACGCACCGCACGTCGCACGGTCGCAAACTTTCTTCGCGCCAGTCAAGTCCAGATGATTGCGCATCGCATCCAGCAGAGTTACGCGCGGCTCGACGTTCAGCGTGCGCTCTTTGCCGTTTATCTTCAGGGTGACATCCACCGGACCCGGGCCCAGCCACTTGCCTTCGCCCTGAGCCCTGCCCGCCGCTTTCGCTACTTCGTCGCCCAGCAGGACGCCCGCCGAAACGGCTACGCTCGCGAGGCCCGTGCTCTTGATGAAGGAGCGCCGCGAAACTGTCGAACGCTCGTCCGCAGCGTCGTTGCGCCGCTTCTTATCTTCGCGGTCCTCGACGCCGACGCCGTCCGCGCCGGGCAGGACTGAATTCTTCTTGCTCATGGAGAGTTCCTCCGGAAAGAACAACAACTACGCAGGGAAGGCACAAGCTTCAAAGCTGTAGCTCCTGACCGCGACTGCCACAACCGTTGCAAAGGCGTCTATCATAGTGCCGGAACCTGAATCAATCAATCGGGAGATGTTTACGCTAAGCGGATATTTGCCCGCAGAACCGCTCGTAGCGCCCTCGGCTATGCGAATCGCCAATGTTGTGCGCCACTATTATTCGTGCGAAGAATTTCTCCGCGTGCTCTGCGCCTCTGCGGTAAGGCATCGCATTCACGTGCGGCGCACGGCGTGAATCACTCATACCTTAGCGCCACAATCGGATCCACGTTCGTCGCTCGCCGCGCGGGCAAATAACACGCTGCAACTGCTACCGCTCCCAGCAAAACGGCAACCGCGATCATCGTCACGGGATCGTCGGCGTGGACACCGTACAACATCGCATCCAAATACCGCGTAACGCCGACTGCCACCCCGATTCCGATAACGATTCCGATGCCTGCTAGCCACAATCCTTGTTTCACTACCATTCTCAACACGTCACGCGTCTGCGCTCCAAGCGCCATTCGGATACCGATCTCTCGTGTCCGCCGCGACACTTCATATGCCAGCAGTCCGTACAGTCCCACGCAGGCAAGCACCAGCGCCAGCAACGCGAAAAATCCGGAGAGCCGCGCTACCTGCCGTTCTTGCGACATCAGGTCGTCAAGCTGCTCCGTTTGCGTCGTCACTCGCGATAGCGGCAATTGCGAATCGATTGCGGTAGCAATTGTGCGAACCGTTCGCACAAGCGCGTGCGGATCGCCGGAAGTTCGCAATTCGAAATAGCCGCCGTAACTGCTTGTGAAGGGTAGGTACACCAGTGCAGGCGTTTTGTGCCGGAGGGTGCTGTATTTCGTGTCGCCTACCACTCCCACGATTTGCCACTCGCTGGATGGGTGCGTCGGCCACGCGTCTCCATTTGCACTCGTGCCGTGCCCTTGCGTGATTCGTTTTCCCAGTGGATTGGCATGGGGAAAGTACTGGCGGACAAATGTTTCATTCACCAGCGCGCTGATGACGGGTGCTGGTGTCTTCTCAGCCGCTGCCGGTGCGGTTCCCGTAGCCGCGCCAGTCGCCGGTGTGCTCTTGGCCTTCTTGCTGGCCGCTTCCGCAATTCGCTCCGCTTCCGCGAAATCCTCAGAGGCGAAAGCGCGCCCTTCGACCAATGGAATGCCCATCGTGCGAAGAAATCCTGGCCCCGCTGCAAGCATATCCACGTGAGTTTCAGGTTTTTCGGGTTGCCCTTCGATGTGAACCGTCGAATTCCACTCATCGCCCATCAGCAGAGCGACGGACGAGTAAGCAACCGAATCGACGCCGGGAACAGCTGCAAGGCGATCTCGTAGTCCGCTGAAGAGGCTTTGCACCTGCGCGTCGGGATAACCCAACCTGCCGGGCTCGATTTCAAAGACCAGCAAATTACGTACATTGAAACCTGGATTGATGCTGCGCAAATTTTCGAGCGTCCGCACCAGCAGCCCCGCCCCGATCAGTACCACCACCGAAAGCGCCACCTGGGCGATCACCAGTGCGTTTCCCAACCGGAAGTTGCTCGGTCCCGATCCGCTGCCGGGACGCGAGGATGCGTTTTCCTTCAGGGCGGGCGTTAGATCCAGGCGCGTGCTGCGAAGCGCCGGCGCCAGGCCGAACAGAATGCCCGTCAGCACGCAGATCCCGAACGCGAAAGTCAGAACGCGCCAATCCGGTGAAACAACATACGGAAAGTGGCCGCTCGAGTTGTCTGTGATCAGCGCCGTAATTGCGTGCAGTCCCCAAAACGCGACAACGATTCCCACCAGGCCGCCCACCATCGAGAGCAACACGCTTTCGACCAAAAGTTGTCGAATGATGGTCATGCGGCTTGCGCCCAGCGCGAGCCGCAGAGCCATTTCCTTCTGCCGTGCCGTCGAGCGCGCGAGCAGCAGCCCCGCAACATTCGCGCACGCGATCAGCAAGACCACGCCCACGGCGAACATCAGCACGTAAAGCATGCTGGAGAATTGTCCCCGCTCGCCCACCAGGCCATCCTGCGCGCGCGTCGCAATGATTTCAGGATCATCGGCTGCTTTTGCGAACGGCTTTGGCCCGTACAGCACCTCGTTGCGAAAAACCAGGCTCGCTGCCGCCTGCGCCTGCCCGACGGACACACCCGGTTTCAGCCGCCCCATTACCAGCAACCACCAGTTGCCCATGGTTTCGATGTTGGTTCCCCAATTGATCTGCAGGCGGGGCACCATGGCGATCGTCAGCCACAGGTCCTGACTTTTTCCCGGCGAAAGGTTTGTGAACTTCGGCTCGGCCACGCCCACAATTGTGAACGACACTTTATTCAGCAGGATTGTCTGCCCCACGACCGATTGCTTGCCGCCGAACGCGCTCTGCCAATAGGCATAACTCAGCACAGCAGCGGCGGAAGCCGATGGCAAATCATCGTTCGGCCCCAGCGTTCGCCCAATGTACGCGCCTACGCCCAGCGTCGAAAAATAATCGCCGGAGACGATCTCGCCGCTGACCACCGTGGCCGGCCCGTGGCCGCTCAGGTCCAGCTCTGCCGGTCCGGCGCACGCCAGCACACTCGAAAACGCATTCGTCTGCGCCTGAAATTGTCGAACGATGGGAAGCGGAAACGAGCAGCCCGATGTGCCTGCAAACCCGCCTCCGCCACAGTCGCCAAAGCCGCTGTACTCGCCATTGATGAAATTTCGATGCGCTGTCCATTGCAACAGGACGAGCCTGCTTGGGTCCCGCACGGGCAGCGATCGCAGCATCACTCCGTTGATCACGCTGAAAATCGCCGTGTTTGCCCCTATGCCCAGCGCGAGCGTGACGACGGCGACCGCTGTGAAGCCGGGCGACTTCACCAGCATTCGCAGGCCGTATCGAATGTCCTGAAGCAGCTTGCCCATTGCTCGCCTCCGCGCGCAGCCTGCGCCCCGTCGAATCCTCCGGATTTTGACGCGAATCCAGCCGTTTGGGTATGAGGAAATTTACAGATACAGCTTGGGCCTCGCCGGCAAATTACCGCCGTCGCCGGTTTGCGGGCGGAAGAATCATCCATGTGCTGACGCACAGGGTTGTCGTGGATCGTTGCGGCCTTCGGTTCCGTGATTTTTTGGGGAGAATCTACTTGCAGCACTGCGCGGGCGTAACGGCCGGCGTGGAAGACGGTGTCTCGGTGCTCCCGCTCTGCGGCGGGACCAATGACAGTTCGTACGCAAATCTCGGATTGGAGGGAAACTCTTTGTTAAGCTGCGCCAGCAATTTTCGCGCTTCCGCGGGTTCGTGTTCACGCCGGTACGCCAGCGCAAGCAGGATCTTCGCGAACGGCTTCAGATAACCGCCCTGGCTGGCGGCGATCTTCATTTCATCCATCCCTTTTTCGCGGTCGCCATGAATCCCGCCAAACCACAAGAACGCGCGTTTATATCCCGGCAGGCAGCCGATGATGTAGTGCGCGGCGCCCAGCGCAACGTATGCATCCTTTGCGGTCGGGTCCAGCGCGAGCAGCCTATGCGCCTCTGCCTCAGCCTGCTTGGTCAGCGAGAGCGCCGGAATCTGTTTCCGCTCCACGATCTGGTCGTAATCCGACTCCATGCCGTCGGTGATCGTCAGAACCAGCAACGCGTTGGTGTCAGTCGGACTTGTCTTCAATGCCTCTTGCGCCATTTGCCGCGCTTGATCGTTGGCGGCGACGAATTCCGGATTCGCATTTGCGTCGGGGTCTCCGCTCAGGCCTTTCAGCAGTTTGTCGTCGTCCAGGAAAAAGTCCGACGAGAGGACGCCCTTTGCGTTGAACTCCTGGAAGAGATAACTCGCAGCTTCGGCTGCCTTGCCCATGGGATCATCGGGCCGCGCCTTCTCATAATCGGTAAACTGCTTGCGCGCTCCCTGAAAGTCCAGGCTATACAGTTGTTGAAAGCCGTCGGAAAGAACCGGCGAAGTTGTATCGGACGACATCGTGGGAGACGCGCTCGATGTATGTTTCCCCGCCGCTTTCTTCCGTGCGTCGTTTCGAGCCATTGCGCTCGACGCGCACAAGCCCAGGCACGCGGCAATCGACACGATTTGCCAGCCCAGCGTTTTCACGGCAGTTTGCACAATCGTCTTTCTTTGAAATCCAACGGGGCCGGAGTCCCAGTAGCCGCATCCCTATAATTCCCAAACCACACGCCTATATTAGTTCGACGTCTGCCGCATTGCCAGAGTTGCACGAAAACCGCTTGCCCTACAGATTATCAAGTAAAAATTGTGTAATGCGGCTGAACAACTGTACGCGAGCTCCGTGGTCGGAAATCGGGTGCCCGCGCCCGGGAAATACCATCAGCCGCGCCGGATAACGGTTCGCCTCGATTAATTCGTTGATGAATTCCGCCGTGTTCGCGAAGTGGACGTTATCGTCGCCCGTTCCGTGGACCATCATCAGCTTACCGCTCAGGTTCCCGGCCGCATTCACCGGCGACGATTCGCGATACCCATCCGGATTTTCCTGCGGCGTCCCCATGTAGCGCTCTGTGTAGATCGTGTCGTACAAACGCCAATCGCTCACAGGTGCTACCGAAACTCCCGCTTTGAACACGCCCCGCGCGTGCGTCATCGAATACAGCGTCATGTACCCGCCGTAACTCCAGCCCCAGATGCCGATGCGCGAGCCGTCTACATACGACAGCGATTTCAGATAACTCACGCCGCTCAGTTGGTCTTGCAGTTCGACGCGCCCGAAGTGATGGTAGATCGGCGTTTCGAAAGCATGCCCGCGATTGTACGACCCGCGATTATCCAGTTGAAAGATGATGTAGCCCTTTTGCGCCATCATCTCATGCCACAGAAACGTAATCCCTCCCCACGCGTCGCGCACGCTCTGCGCGTCCGGTCCGCCGTACACCGAAATCAGCACGGGATATTTCTTCGCCGGATCGAAATTCGGCGGCTTGATCATCATCGCGTACAGCTTCGTGCCATCCTTCGCTGTCACATTCATGAATTCAACCGCGCTCAGGTGATACTCGGCCAGTTCCGGCACCTGGTTTTCATTGATCGTCGCGACCTTTGTTCCATCAGCTGAATAAAGGTCCTCTCGCGGTGGCGTCATTGCGTCGGAAAACGTATCGACAAACCCGAACGTCTTCGGCGCGATCACCACTTCGTGCGTTCCGGCGCCGTGTGTCACCTGTGTGAGCTTCTTGCCCCCGATCGACACGCGATAAAGCTGCGTTCCGATCACCGTATCCTTGTTCGACATGAAATAGACGTACCCGTTCGCCTCATCCACTGCCGCGGCCGCCGATGCGCCGGGTCCGAACGCCGCAGGCGCGGTGATGCCCCGATCGCCGCTCGTCAGTTGTTCGAGTTGCTTTCCATTCATGTCGTAAATGTAGTAGTGGCGGAAGCCGCTCTCTTCGTTCGACCACAGGAATCGTTTGCCGTCCGCAAAGAAATACAGATCGTCGCTGATGTTCACCCAATATTTGTCTGTCAGCGTCACGATCCGCTTCGAACGGCCGCTCGCCGCATCGCAAAACAGCAGGTCGAGCCGGTCCTGCGCCCGATTCAGCCGTTGAATCGCAACTCGCCGGCTATCCGTCAGCCAGTCAACGCGCGGGATATAGACGTTCGTGTCCTTGCCTGTATCCATCCAGCGCGTTTCCGGAACGCCGTCCGCTCCTGCCGTCCCCGTAATATCCACCACGCCCACGCGCACCACCGGATTCGCAGTTCCCGCCTCGGGATAATCCGTATAGTCCATCGCGCCCGTTGCGGAACTCATATCCATGATCGGATAATGCTCCACCGGCTTTTCGTTCATCTCGTAGTAGGCGATCTTCGTCGAATCCGGCGACCACCAGTACGCCGTACGGCAATCAAGCTCCTCGGGATACACCCAATCGAGTTCGCCTTTCAGCAGATCGGCGTTTCCGCCGCTTGTAAGCTGGCGCGTCTTGCCCGTTTCGACGTTCACCACCCAAAGATTGTGTCCGCCTGCGAAGCTGATCCATTTGCTGTCGGGTGAGAATTTCGGATCGACAATATCTTTGCTGCCGGAAACGAGTTCTTTTCGTTTCATCGTCCCCAAGTCGAGCACCGCCAGGCTGTCGCTGCCCATGAAGAGAAGGGAATTGCCGTCCGGCGCCCACACATAGGTTTTTTCGCCCGCGCGCGCCGCCCCTGTCGCTTGGATCACGGCTCGCTTTTCCGGCTGGGTCACCTCGCGCAACGTCGCCGCGTTCACCAGCACCTTAGGCGCGCCCGTTGACGCGTCCATCACCCACAGCGCCTCGCCGCTTCCGTCAGCGCTCTCCCCGTAATACGAAAACCGTTTGCCGTCCGGCGCCCATTTGATTCCGCGCGTCAGCCCACCGCTCAGCGATGGCTCGCCATAAATCCGCTCCACCGTAAGCTGCTTCGCGGTCGTCCCAGCTTCCTGCGACGTGGCGCTGCCTGGCGCTGCTGCGGCCGCCGCGTTGGCGCGAGCAGCAGATGTCTCCAGTCGACCTGCGAAACGGACAAATGCCGGCGTAGCTGCCTGCCCAGCTTGCGTCGCGCTGCCCGCCGAACCCGATGCCGCCGCCGTGGACGGAACCCGAGGCTGCGCAGCTATTGCTGTCACTCCAAAACTCAAGATGAGGACGCAGAAAATTGCGGGCAGGAAGCTTCGAAGATTGCGTGACGACTGGGCCAAGCTTTCCTCCGAGCAAGACGCGGCATTGTACATCGGGCCGCCCTTGACGCGAAGACAGTGATGTCGCTCCACTCCGGGCTGCGAACAATCGGACGCTGCACAGTAGTGTAGACACGCAATGACAGATCAAGCCTGCCCCGGGGGTGCGCTACGGCGGTGGGCGATTGTAGGTAAGTTGGAATTCGTCAGGACCGCGGTTTTACTGCAGCTTCGCGTACTCCGACTTCGCGGCGATCAGGACTGGAATGCTGGAGTCGGCGTTCTTCCACAGCGAAAAGAAATCTCGATAGGCGGCCCGGGATTGAACGGTGTCGCCCTCCATGCCGTAGGCGCGACCGAGCTGAAGACGTGCCAATGCGCCGAGCGGGCAATTCATGGCGATCCCACGGTGGTCAATGAACTTTTGGAACTCCGCTGCTGCCTCCTTGCCTCGATGCAGCAACAAGTAAACCTGACCGCGAATATACACGGGGTATAGCGACGCTCCCACCTCGAACTGCGGCAGCGGCGTACCCAACTCGTATTCTGCCGTGGTCTGGAGATCTTCGAGGGCCTTTGCCGGATTCTTGCGTTGGATGTCGATTGAGGCGTAAGTAGCCGGCAGCCAATAGCGATTAATTACGGTGTTAAGGGGAAAATGCTGCGCTAAATCGCGCGCCATTCGTTCTGCCTGCGCGACGTCCCCAATGCGAGCCAACGCAAGAGCGGCAAGAACGCTAACATCCCGCGTAGGCGCCTCGGCCAGAGCGGACGCGATTTCGTGCCGAGAGCGCGAGGTATTGTCGAACTCGGCTTCGCGCAGGGCGGCGTCCATCTGCCAAGCCGCTGCCGTTTCCTTGGAGTCGCTGCCGTTCGCGGAGTCGATGGCGCGTTGGGAGAGTTCGCGCGCGCTCCCCAGCAGCCCGTAGAATGCCGCGGTATCGGACTCGAAGGAGAGAAG
>JBOGNK010000089.1:0-3621 GCA_050747085.1 Candidatus Acidiferrales bacterium | reverse complement strand
ATGACGCACGACCTGCTGAAGAATATGCTGACCGGCCTGAACGTTCACGTGCAAAAAGTCGTCGTCTCAGATTTGAAGGACGATACGTTCTACGCGCTGATCTGGATGGAGCGCGACGGCCAGACACTGTCGATGGATTCGCGTCCGAGCGACGCGCTCGCGCTGGCGCTGCGGCTCGATTGCCCGATCTTCGTCGAGGATGAAGTGCTCAAGACGTCGAAGATGGCCACCGCGATAAACGAGAAAAGCTCCAACGAAGAAATCCGCAAGTGGCTCGAGAACCTGAACGACGAAGACCTCGGCCGCTATAAGATGTAGCCGCCTTTTCCGTCCATTCTGAAACCCGCATGGTTCCTCTATTTAAAGTGAAGAGAGGTCCCTGCCTGCGGCGGCAGGCTTCGCTGCGTCCGGCACGGCGGACTGGCTCAGAATGACGCCACCGAAGCGAAGGCCAGTCGCTACTCTTGGGATGCCCTTCGCGCCCAACACGGGTGTGCCGGAATACCGGCGAGGCACTTCACTCAGAACTTGTGATACCGCAGCAAGAAGCTACCTGCGATCCCCGAGAACGTGTCCTGCCCGGCATGCTGAATCATTCCCGGCCGCAGACTTTTCGTCCATGCGGCGAGCGCGCCGAACAGCACGCCATAGATCGTGATCGTCAGCGCGCCCTTCCATCCTTGATACAGGTGAGCTGCGCCGAACACGCACGCCTGCAAAATAACGGAAGCTTCCACGCTGCCCGTCAGCGCAAGGAATTGGCGCTGAAAGTACCCGCGAAAGATGGTCTCCTCGCAAAATCCCGCTGTGATTGAGAGTAAAACCCAAAGCGCCATTTCCGCCGGAGTCCGAGGAATCAGCATCTTGACGGCTTTCATCCCGACGCTGTTCGTGCCAAGCAGGAAGCCCGCGACAGCCAACACGCCCCAAACCACAACCGTGAATGCGGCGGCGATGCCGATATCGCGCCAAAAATCGATCCAGCTATTCCATTTCCCGCGAATCAAGTCGCGAAGCCGTTTTTTCGCGATGATCACCCCGATCCAGGTATAGAACAGCATGAACAGTTCGAAGACGATCATCACTACGTACAGCGGCACACGGTTCCGGATTTGGACGTTCGTCATCTGCTTGGTTTGATGGAACTGCGTCAGCGTGAGCCCGATGATCCCGGCGATGAAAATAAACGTGTGCCAGAGGGGCGCAACTCGGCTGCGGTCTTCCGCCGGTGAGACTGGATTTATGGGTGCCGTGCTCATTGGCTGGCGATGTGTTCGGCGAGCGATTCAGTGTAGCATTGCGTGGTCAGCAGCCGCATGCGAACTTTTCACGCGGACTAAGATGTGCGCGGCTTGCGGGAACAGTACGTTTGCGCTGAAGGGGTTGGCTTCTTGCCCGGGGTTCTCTTGGTCGGGTTTCTGACCCGCCGAGCCTCGCTTTGAGCGGCGGGAACCTGGGCGCGCCAGTTGTCGCGCGTCGAAGGAGAGAGTATGAGCACAACAGCGGCCGTGGATCGCATGCCAGAGGCGTCGCCGCGTTTCAAAGCCCGGATGACTGGTCTGTTTTATCTCCTGACTCTGGTCGCCGGGATATTCGCGCAGGGCTTCGTTAGCAACAGGCTTGTTCTATCCGGCGATGCCCCGGCTACAGCAATGAACATATTGGCCCATAAGAGCTTGTTTCAGTGGGGCTTCACGATCTATCTGATCGAAATGACATGCCAAATCGTCTTTATCGCTCTCTTTTACGAGTTGCTGAAGCCCGCAGGCAGAACCGTTTCTCTCGTTGCGGCATTTCTCGGGTTGGCCGGCTGCACGATCAAGACCGTTAGTCGCCTTTTTTATATCGCCCCTCTGTTCATCCTGGGAGGAGCACCGTACGTGGCTGTCTTTGACCAGCAGCAGCGACACGCGCTCGCGCTTCTGTTTCTTCAGATCAATGACCACGGTGCCGGGATCGCATTGGCATTCTTTGGTTTCTACGCCCTGCTGACGGGCTGGTTGATTTTCAGGTCCACGTTCCTGCCGCGCTTCTTGGGCATCTGGTCGATGCTGGCAGGCTTGGGCTGGCTGACGTTCCTCTCGCCAACCCTGGGCTATCGCCTGTTCCCTTATCTTGCAGCTTTCGGATTTCTTTGTGCGATCGTAATTATTTTGTGGCTCCTCATTGTCGGTGTGAACGAACAACGATGGAAGGAGCAGGCTAGTGCGGCTTTGGAATAACGCTCGGTGGCTTCGTTTTGCGGCTTCGGATTATAATCGCGTCGGCTTCTGCCATTTAGAGCCGTACGAACTACGGTACGCCGCAGCTGCGTCAGCCTGAATTCCGGGGAAATTCGCGGCCGAGCGGGCTGGAACCTCGAGTCGCGCGAGGCGATCGGTGCCTAACACATCTGTCGAAAGTCAAACAACAAGTGTGGCGTGGAAGAACGCGATTACCGTCGCGGTCGTCGTCGGAGGCTTGACTTACTTCCTCTGGAAACAGGGAGGCTCGTTGGGACCAATGACACCGCTTCGCGCCGTCGGCATTGCCCTCGCCGCGGTGGGCCTGATTGGCTGGGTGGTCGCGCGCCTTCAATTGGGGAAGTCGTTCTCGATCCAAGCAAAGGCGACCGAACTCGTTACACACGGGATTTACTCGAAGATTCGAAATCCCGTGTACGTTTTCGGAACGGTTTTCATCGCAGGGCTCATCCTCTGGATTGCACAGCCGTTATACCTGCTTGTGCTCGTTGTGCTTGTACCAGCGCAGGTGGTTCGCGCCCGCAAGGAAGCGCAAGTCCTGGAAGCTAAATTTGGCGACGCGTATCGCGCATACTGCACGAGCACTTGGTTCTGAGTCCGCAGCCGACGAATGCCGATCTGTCTCCGTGTTCCCCAGCGTTCTCGATGTTCTCCGGGGTTCAGCGTTGCGTCACGACTCCAATCGTCCGCGTCATAGGCCGACCTGAGCTCGCCTGAGTAGCTTCGGCGATTCCGCATACTCCGATCCAGGTTGTAAAAGAGCGTTATCAGTTCAAAGACGAGATCCGGCGATGAAGCTGAAGGTGTGCCACACCGGCGCAACCCGGCTGTGGTCTGCCGGGGGCTGGACTGGAGTTGAAGGGGCAGGGCTCATTTCGTCGATGATGGGTTTTGTGGCGCCCCAGTGTAGCATTCTCACGACTCTGGTGTACCGAGACTAGTGACGTAAGGAGATGACTACTTAATTCGCACTGAACCTAGTTACTTCAAATTACAGTCTTCACTGTATTGCCCCCCCCGTTGGATTTATGGTAACCCCTTTTGCAGTTGTTGCCCGGTTCGCCAAATGCATTTTAGGGGGTATTCATGAGCACGATGAGAACCGCAACGTTTGTCGCGCTTGCCGGACTTCTACTTTCCGTTTCGTGTCTTTTTTGTCGGCCAACCGTGGGACAGACCTGCGACAATGGCAATTTGGAGTTCGTTAATGAAGACTGTTGTGGTGTCCTAGCAGCTTGTTGAAAAACCCATTCCTTGTGCAACTTTAATTGAAAGAACTCGTCTGAAGTGAAGAAGGTCAAGGAGACGAGCGAATGCGCGGAGACGATAACCAGCAGGAAGGAATGTTCAGCTACGTTTCACCAGAGAAGCGTGTTCC
>JBOGNK010000088.1:0-66026 GCA_050747085.1 Candidatus Acidiferrales bacterium | reverse complement strand
GATCACCTATGAACGAACCGTTGCTCAAGCTCGAAGGCGTCACCAAGGTCTTTCTCACCGACGAAGTGGAAACGCACGCCCTGGCGGACGTGCATCTTCAGATCGCGGCAGGGGAGTACGTTTCGATTGCCGGACCGTCGGGCTGCGGCAAGTCGACGCTACTGTCGATTCTTGGGCTGCTCGACTCGCCCACCGATGGAAGTTACATGCTAAACGGTCAGCCGGTGGCCAAGCTGACGATCAGCGAACGCACGCGCATTCGCAATCGCGAGATCGGCTTCATCTTCCAGGCGTTCAACCTCATCGGCGACCTCACGGTCTTCGAGAACGTCGAGCTGCCACTCACTTATCGCAGCATGGCGTCGGCCGAGCGCAAGAAGCGCGTGCAGGAAGTGCTCGAGCGCGTCGGCATGGCTCACCGCATGAAGCACTATCCGTCGCAACTCTCGGGCGGCCAACAGCAGCGCGTCGCTGTGGCCCGAGCGCTCGTGGGGCAGCCGTCGATCCTGCTGGCCGATGAGCCGACCGGAAACCTCGACTCGAAAAACAGCGAAGCTGTGATGGACTTGCTGCGACAACTGCATGGCGAGGGCGCGACCATCTGCATGGTTACGCACGACCCGCGGTATGCGAGCATTGCCGACCGCAGCATCCACCTCTTCGACGGCCGCATTGTTGAAGAGATTGTCGGAACGCGGACGGCATCGGTTTAGCGACGCCGGCACCCGGGTCCAAGCAGCCTTCCCTCAAAAATTGAAAGGGAGTTTTCTGCGCTGCGGGATAAGTGTGTCCAAACGCTGAATTGCGCCGGACCATTGCGGCGGCTTTAATCCGATAAGCAAGCGAGACGGCAAGCGCAAGAGACTGGGGCGGCCGTGAATTCAGTGTTGCGGGACATCCGGTACGCGCTGCGCGGGATGCGACGCACCCCGCTGCTGGCGTGCGCGATGATGGTGACGCTCGCTGTTGGAATCGGATTGAACAGCGGCGCGTTTGCGTTATTGGATGCGTTTCTGTTTCGGCCGCCGGTAGAAAAGGATCCCGCAACCTTCGTCCGCGTTCTGGCCCACTACACGGGCTGGTACCGCACGCAAGAGCTGTTTCAGAACTTCACCGCCCTCGATTTCCAGGCGATACGCGACCGGTCGCGATCGCTGACAAACATCGCTGCTTGGCACACAGACGAAGCGACCCTCGGAAACGATCCAAAGAAAATCGACGTGCAGCTGGTCACCTGTAACTATTTCTCACTCTACGGGCTGCAGGCGCCGAAGCTCGGCCGCCTCTTTCGTCCTGACGAATGCGCTAATCCCGGCTCCGCGCCAGTCGCCCTGCTCGGCGAAGGTTTTTGGCACAACCGCTACGGCGCCGATCCTCGAATCGTGGGCCGCACAATCCAATTGAACCGGCATCCGTACACAGTCGTCGGAGTGATCCCTGAGAACTTTAGTCTGCTAGACGAGAGCGGACCGGGAATTTGGGTGCCGTACACAATGCAACCCGACTTCTGGCACGCCCATGATGCCTTCAGGCGCTCCGACTGGTACGGCTGGGCTTGGCTCAACGTTGAGGGCAGGCTGAAGCCCGGATATTCGCGCGGCGACGCACAGGCGGAAATCAACGTCATCGTGCAGCAGCAGGATCACCTTTATCCCGGAAGTGAAGAAAACTCTTCGTATTCGGGTCGGCGGACCACTGTTCTTCTGACGAATGGCTCCGTCATCGAAAACCCGCGAATTCGGCCTCTGGCAATGCTGTTGGCCGGCGTGGTCATGGGTCCTCTTCTTCTGTTGCTGCTCATAGCCTGCGCGAACGTGACCATGTTGTTGCTCTCCCGCGGCGCGGCGCGGCGGAATGAGATCGCTGTTCGACTCGCACTGGGCGCGGCAAGATCGAAGGTGCTAAGGCTGCTCGCCACGGAAGGTGTGATCGTCGCCGTTGCCGGCGGAGCGCTGAGCGTTTCGCTGGCAGTTGCTTTCCCTACAATCATGCGTGCGTTCATCCCCGACTTTCCGGTGGACGTCAAACCGAACTGGGCCGTTTTCGCTTACTTGATGGTCGTCACTTTGATTGCGGGATGCATTGCGGGACTGGCCCCTGCCACGGAGTCCCTGAAGGTCAATCTGGTGACCACGTTGAAGCGGCAACAGGGCGCTTCGCCGGCGCGCTCCCGCACGCGGACCATCCTGATGGTAAGCCAGGTCGGAATGAGCTTCGTCCTTCTGCTGGGAGCCGTGTTGTTTATTCGTCTTCAGCACAAGATCGCGTCCGCCGACCCGGGTTTTGAAACGGCTCACGTGCTTCTCGTTCAAGCGAACTATCTGGGCCCTTCGGCTGGGACCAACACGGTGCGCGAGCAAAACGATCGGATTGCGTTTTTCACCGAACTGGCAAAACGCGTACGAGCTCTTCCGGGCGTGAAATCGATTGCATACGCGCAAGAGTTGCCCTTTCTCCGTCCGGACACCGAGGAAGTGCGAGTGCCCGGTGAGTCAAACGGTCAGGGACGGCAGGCGTCGGTTGACCTGGTGTCGGCCAATTTCTTCGACGCGCTGGGGATTCCGATTGTGCGTGGACGGCCCTTTCGCGCTTCAGACGTGTCCGCGGAAGGCAAGCTTCCAGCCAATCCTGCAGTCTTCAATGCGGAATCCATCGCGCCAATCGGAGTCGTGTCGCAGACATTCGCGCGTACTTTCTGGCCTGGGCAGAGTCCCATCGGCAAAACAGTGGAATGGGGAGATCCGGGCAGTCGCGTGCAAATTGTCGGCGTGGCACGCGATACGAGGTCCGAGGGATTCGGACAGCCCGACGATCCACGACTGTACACGCTCATGAACTGGGACGTTGGCGGACCGTTGCTCGTGAGGTTCGAAGGCGATCCCAGTTCCCTCGCTCCAGCCATCGAACGGGCCGTCAGAAGCCTTGATTCGCAGCAACTGGTTGTGCCGCAGACTTTGCGGTCGCTGCTGCGAGAAGGTACAACGGAAATGAGCGTGCTGACCGAGATGGTGGCAACTTTGGCCAGCATTGCAGTGGTGCTGGCGATTATTGGAATCTACGGCGTCGTGGCATTTTCCACCGGCCAGCGAATTCACGAATTTGGAATCCGCATGGTTCTTGGCGCCAGCAAGCGCCGCATTGCACTGTCGGTTTTGCTGTTGGGAGCGAAGCAGATCGCACTCGGGCTGCTCATCGGCGTCGTCCTTGCGTTGCCCGGATCGCTCGCCTTGACGAAGCTTTTCTCGCGGATGCCGTTCAAGCTGAACATGTTCGACGTTGCGAGCTATGCGATTGCGGCCGCGACGCTGTTCGCGGTGGCGCTCGCCGCGATATACCTGCCCGCCCGGCGCGCGGCGAACGTCGATCCTATGGTGGCTCTGCGACATGAGTAACAGAGCGACAATTTCTTGGTTTGTTCGTTTCGGCCCTGAAATCCTTACGGCGATCGCGCGGTCGTTGGTCAATTTGAATTTGTGGAGGGCGTCATGAACTCGCTCTGGGCTGATATCCGGTACGCGCTGCGTGCGTTAGCCAAGAACCCTGCCTTCACCGCCGTGGCAGTAATCACACTTGCGCTTGGCATCGGCGCATCAACGTCGATCTTTTCGGTTGTAGATGCCGTATTGCTCCGCCCGCTTCCTTATCCCCATCCGCAAAGAATCGTGACCGTATGGGAGCAGGAAGCCAGTGGCCATCGAACGCATTTAGCCGACCCGAATTTCCTCGATTTTCGCTCTCAGAACCATACGCTCACCGGGCTCGCCATGTTCAGTTCGGGCCCGGAGTCCGTGTCCGGAGGCAAGGAACCGGTTCGCGTGGATGTTGCCCTTGTTTCCGCGGATTTTTTCAAGGCGCTCGGCGTAGAACCCTTTCGCGGCCGGACGTTCGCGCGGAATGAACTAGTCGCAAAGGGCGCCCCAGCAATCATCGTGAGTTATGGTTTTTGGCGCCAGGTTCTCGGTGGTGCGACCGATCTGTCGAACATCCGATTATCGATGGAGGGCACTCCGTATCCGGTGGTTGGCGTCATGCCAGAGGACTTCGACTTTCCTTCGGGCGTATCAGCATGGGTTGCATGGGAACGCCTCGGTTGGAGTACGAGCCGTACATCTCATGATGGCCTGGGCATCGGACGCCTTCGTGATGGCGTCACGGTCGAGCAAGCTCGCGCGGACCTGGACACGATCGCCCGCCGAATCCACGCTCAGTATGCTAAGTCGGAAGGTGCGTCCAATTATTTCCTAACTGATGCGACTGTTATTCCACTTGCTGACCACTTGGTGGGCAACGTGCGCGGGGCCTTGCTCACACTATTCGCCGCGGTCCTACTTTTGTTTCTGGTTGCCGCGGCAAACGTTGCCGGTTTGCTGCTGGCGCGAACCGCAACGCAGCGCAAAGAGTTGGCGGTCCGTGCAGCTTTGGGAGCCGGCCGTGGTCGGCTCGTTCAGCAGTTGCTGGCGGAATCTATGGTTTTGTCAGTCGTAGGTGGAGTGGTCGGAATTTTGCTCGCCGTTTGGACGACGAATCTGCTTCCCGCTATCGTGCCGGCAGACCTGCCACGGCACCAGGAAATTGCCGTGAATGGCACCGTGCTTCTGTTTACTGTTGCGGCCACGTTCCTGGTAGCGATTGGACTGGGCCTCTTCACGGCACGCCGCGCCGGCAAAGTCGACCTGAGCGATGCGTTAAACGCCGCTTCGAGAGGCTACACCAGCGGCGGCCAGAAGTCTCGCAAAGCGCTCGTTATCGCAGAAATAGCCGCCACTCTGATGTTGCTTATCACTGCCGGGGTCTTGGGGCGAAGCTTTGTGCGATTGATCTCGGTAAGTCCCGGTTTCAACGGGCGGAATCTGCTTGTGATGAAGTTTTCGTCTTCGCCCTCGCAGGCCGCAATGACCTTTGACCGGACACCACAAGACATCGAACGGCAGAGCCGGTTCATAGACGACGCTTTGGCGCGCATACGGGCGCTTCCGGGAGTTGAATCCGCGGGAATCACGGGTGCGCTTCCGATAGCCGATGCCGACGGATTTCCCGATGGAGAGTTTCTGATTCTGAACGGCCAGCCCGCGCCCACGACCTCTGAAGATTGGAATCGGTTCAGTCGGAACAAGGCCCAAACAGGTGACGCGGACTACGCCGTGGCCAGCGAAGGATTTTTCCGTGCTGCCGGGATTCCTCTTCTCAGTGGACGCCTGTTCGGCCCGCAGGATGGTCCCGATGCGCCACATGTCGCATTGATCAGCCAAGCGTTAGCGCGTGAAAAATGGCCGCACAAGGACCCCGTCGGGCAAGTGATCTTTTTCGGCAACATGGACGGAATCATGAAGCCTCTAACGATCGTGGGGGTCGTTGGCGACGTCCGCGCGGAAGGGTTGGAGCAGCCAGCATCGCCAATCATCTACGTCGATTATCGCCAGCGCGGTCTTGGTCCCAACAGTTCCCCGGCTATCGTCATGCGCACGGTGCTGCCGGCGGCCACGGTCATCCCGCCGACGCGCGCCGTTTTTCGCCAGCTCGACCCGGATATCCCCGTGCAATTCTCCACATTTGCGGAGGCTCTTGGCGGCTGGATGGCCGAGAAGCGTTTTCTGCTGCTGCTCGCATCGTTGTTCGCAAGCGCGGCGTTGTTGCTTGCTGCCGTAGGGATTTACGGACTCGTCGCCAACTCAGTCGCGCGACGGACACAGGAGATTGGCATCCGCATGGCCCTCGGCGCGCAGCGCAGAGACGTGTTGCGCCTGGTAGTCGGCGAAAGCGCCCAACTCGCAGTGATCGGAATCGCGGTCGGCGTCGCGCTATCGCTCGTCGTGTCGCGGCTTATCTCAAGCTTGCTCTTCGGGGTGACGGCAGCCGATCCGCTTACGTTCATTTGCGTTTCGGCAATGCTCGCTGCTGTTGCTCTGCTCGCTTCCTACGTGCCGGCGCGACGCGCCACGCGAGTCGATCCAGTTGTCGCTCTGCGACACGAATAATTGATCGCTCTGCGATACCGGTCCTCGCTGCGTCCTGGTCATGGACTGCCCGGCGGTTTCCCCTAGCGACGGAACGCAAAACGGCCTGCGACGATGGCAGCTTCCGGGGCGCCGTGGAAGGTGCGACCGTCGAAGGGCGTGTTGCGCGACTTGCTGGCCGATTCGCAGGCGCGGAACGTCCATTCGCGGTCAGTTGAGAAGATAGTGAGGTCGGCCGTCTGACCGGCCGCGATTTTGCGCTGGATACCAAGGATGCCCGCGGGACCGGTAGTGAACAGCTCGACGAGGCGCATCAGAGAGATCCTTTTTGTGTGGACGAGCTCGCTGAGGCCAAGCGCGAGAGCCGTTTCGAAACCCGTGATGCCGAACGGCGCGCGGTCAAATTCGACGTCCTTGCTCGCGGCGTGATGAGGGGCGTGGTCTGTCGCGATGGCATCAATGTTGCCGTCGGCGAGGCCGTCAATCAGCGCGTCGCGGTCGGCACGCGAGGCAAGCGGCGGATTCATTTTGTAGCGCGTGTCGTAGCGAACATCTTCGTCGGTAAGCGTGAAGTGGTGGGGAGTGACCTCGCAAGAGACACTCAGGCCGGCACGTTTGGCTGCGCGTACGTATTCGAGCGATTTCGCGCCAGACATGTGCGCGATGTGCAGGCGCGCCCCAGTGAGCAGAGCGACTTCGACATCGCGGCCAACGCAGATCGATTCCGATTGAGCCGGAATGCCTTTCAATCCGAGACGTGTCGAGGTTGGACCTTCCCTCATCACGCCGCCTGCAAAAAGGGATGGATCTTCGCAGTGGTCGATGATCGGCAGGCCGAGCGGATTGCAGTAGTCCATCACCTGGCGCATCAGACGCGCGCTAGCGACAGGCTTGCCGTCGTCGCTGACAGCAACGATGCCGGCCTGCTTCATCGCCGCAATTTCGGCGAGCGCTTCGCCTTTGCTGCCTAGCGATACAGCACCAATCGGCCACACGCGAACAGACGCCTTCGCTGCGGCGCGTTCGACGATCCCGCGCGTGACGGAGGCATTGTCGTTCACCGGATGCGTGTTTGGCATGCAGCAGACCGCCGTGAATCCGCCGCGAGCAGCTGCACGCGTGCCTGTCTCGATCGTTTCGGACATTTCCTGGCCCGGCTCGCGCAGGTGGCAGTGCAAGTCGATAAAGCCCGGCGCGACGACGAGTCCTTTCGCGTCAAAGGTTTCGGCGTCGGGCGCGAAGAGATTTGCGCCGACTTTGGCGATCTTTTCGCCGTCGAGAAGCACGTCGAGCGCAGCGTCCGTCTTGCTCGCCGGATCGACGACGCGCCCGTTCTTAATCAGCAGCATTCGTGCGTTCCTTTGCTGGGTGCGGAGCGTCGGCCGGCGCGCCGCCGATCAGGTGATAGAGCAACGCCATGCGGACGGCGAGGCCGTTGGTGACCTGTTCGAGGACGCACGATTGCGGACCATCAGCCACCGCCGGATCAATTTCGAGACCGCGAATCATCGGCCCCGGATGCAGCACGACGGCGTCGGGCTTTGCGAGGCGCAGGCGCTCCGGCGTCAGCTGATATTGCAGAATATATTCCTCGGCGGCGATGGACGGCTCGTGAATCCGCTCGGTTTGCACGCGCAGGACGATGATCGCGTCGGCGTGTGCGAGCGCGTCTTCGATGCGCAGGACGCGGCGAACGTTTGGCGCTAGCGATTCGAGTTCGCGCGGCACCCACATGGCCGGCCCGCAGAGCGTGATCCGCGATCCAAACTTCGTGAGCAAGTGAATGTTCGAGCGCGCGACACGGCTGTGCAGGATGTCGCCGACAATGGTGATGTTCCACCCTTCGAGCGAACCTTTCTTATCGCGAATGGTCAGCGCATCGAGCAGGCCTTGCGTGGGGTGCTCGTGCGTGCCGTCGCCGGCGTTGAAGACAGGAATCGCGAGCCGCTCGGCGACGAACTCCGGCGTGCCGGACGCTGCGTGGCGAATGACGATTCCGTCGGGACGCATGGCTTCGAGCGTGCGAACCGTATCGATCAGCGATTCGCCTTTTTTCAAGCTGGAAGATTCAGCCTGAAGGTTCATCGTGTCGGCGCCGAGCCGCGAAGCGGCAGTAGTGAAGCTGATGCGCGTTCTCGTGGAGGATTCGAAGAAGGCGATGGCGACCGTCTTGCCGCGCAGAGTGGCGAGTTTTTTCAGCGGGTAACGCTGGAATTCCTGGAAAGGCTTGGCCTGGTCGAGAATAAAAGTGATTTGCTCGGTAGTGAGAGGTTCGATTCCGAGGATATGTTGCAGGCGCTGCACTACTCCTCGCTTTGCTGAATTCGAGAGTTTGTGTTTCTCGGCTCTCGGTTACTTCCGACACCTTCCACCGCAAAGACGCAACAGCGTTACGCGACGCGATCGACGAGCATGACGCGCTCTTCGTTGTCGATCTCCTTCAGCCGAACTTCGACGATCTCGGTATCGCTGGTCTCGACGGTGCGGCCGATAAACGTAGCTTCGATTGGCAATTCGCGATGGCCGCGATCGACCAGAACGCACAGCCGGATGCGGCGCGGGCGGCCAAGGTCGAAGAGTCCGTTCATTGCTGCCCGCATGGTGCGACCGGTGTAGAGCACGTCGTCGATGACGACGAGATCGCGATCGTCAACTCCAAAAGTGATTTCGCTGGAATGAACGACCGGCTGAGGGCCAACAGTCGACAGGTCGTCGCGATAAAGGGTGATGTCCAGCGTGCCAACCGGAACGCTGACGTGCGCCGATTGCTGCATGATCGACGCGATGCGTTCGGCGAGTGGAATCCCCCTGCGGCGCACTCCAATCAATGCCAAGTCGTTCGGCCCACCGCTTTTTTCCACGATTTCGTGGGCCAAGCGGGTCAGAGTCCGGCTAATTTCCTCGCCAGAGAGGAGCTGTCTTTTTTCGACGACACGCATTCAGATCAGGTTGTGCTCGGAAGCCAAGCGTCTATGAGCGCCACATCGTAGCATAACCAGCAACGAATCCGCAGCGGCGAAATTGCGAAGGCGAATGGGTTAGAATCTAAGTTCGATTAGTAGAGATGTGTAGCGGCACTCTTGCTGGAAAGCTGGAGCAGGACAACTTTGCACACGGTTGAACCGATTCGATGGACGCCGGAAGGCGTCGTGATACTCGATCAACGGCTGTTGCCGGGCGAAGTGGTGTATCGCACATACACGGATTATCGTGACGTTGCGAAGTCGATCAAGGACATGGAGATTCGCGGTGCTCCGGCGATTGGTCTGGCGGGAGCGATGGGCGTTGCCCTGGGCGTTTTAAGGTCGAAAGCCACGACGATCGACGAACTGCGCGATGAACTTGGGGCTATTTGCGCCACGCTCGCGGAGACTCGCCCGACGGCGGTCGATTTGTTCTGGGCGATCGAGCGATTCAAGAAAAAATTTCAAGCGTTCGCACTGGCGGCGGATGGCGGCGCGGCTGGGATTGCGTCGATCAAGGCACGTATCGTGGAAGAAGCCCTGAGGGTCCACCAAGAGCGCCGAGAAGCAGACGAGCGCATTGGACGATTCGGCGCGGAACTGATGCCAAACGCCGGCCGCGTGATGACGCAGTGCAATGCCGGGGCGCTGGCGACAGGCGGTATCGGGACGGCGCTGGGCGTAATACGGATGGCGGTTGAGACGAATCATCGAATTGAGGTGCTGGTTCCTGAGACGCGCCCCTATTTGCAGGGCGCGCGGCTGACCGCGTGGGAGTTGCACCAGGACGGCATTCCGCTCACGTTGATTACCGACAATATGGTCGGACACTTCCTTAAGACGGGCAGCGTTGGTGCGGTTGTGGTCGGAGCGGATCGCATCGCGGCGAATGGCGATACGGCCAACAAAATCGGCACATACGGAATTGCAGTGCTGGCGCGCGAAAACAATGTGCCGTTCTACGTGGCAGCGCCCATATCAACGCTGGATCTTTCGCGTGCGTCGGGCGAACCGATTCCGATCGAGCAGCGGTCGGCAGAAGAAGTGACGCATCTGGCAGGAAAGCGAATCTCACCGGATGTTCCTGCAGCTCATCCCGCATTTGATGTAACGCCGGCGCGCTTTATCGCCGCGATCATAACGGAGCGTGGGGTCGCACGCACCCCCTACGAGAAATCCTTGCGCGCGATGGCCGACGCGGCAACGACCGCCGCGGGCGCTCCAGCGAAAAATTAAACAAGCAGCGCGCCACGGCGGGCATGGCGAAAGATTCCCCCGCGCTTCATCGGCAAACCACAGCAGTCGCTGAGGTTGCGAAGAAAAGGCGAAGCTGGCAGTATATTCACGTCCGGTCGAGTGCTCCGGTGCGTGTCCTGCCGTGAATGTTACGTTCCTACACCGAAGCACTGGATCAAAACGGAAGCGGGGTCGGCTCATCACATTGAAAACAGGAGACCTGCGGGTTGGAACACCCCTTGCACATCAATGTCCTGGAGAAGTGGGGAGACACTCAGGGAATTGGGGAGAATCGAGCGATGGTCATCCGCGAATGTCCCTTCTGCGGAAAGAAAGTTTCGGCAAAAGCAGCGCAGTGCGGCTATTGCCGCGAGACGCTACCGGAAGCGCGCGCGGTTAGAGTTGTTGCGACGAACGATGGCGGGGCGGCGATCCAGCGCGGGCTGCTGTTCATGATGCTGGCCGCGGTGATCGGCTATTTTGGCGGCGGATACAGCGGCTTGAAGCTTCCTATTCCTGTGCTGGTGCCTGTGCTCAACACCTATCTGACGCCGTTGCTGTTTCTCAGCGGACTTGGCTTGGCCGTCCGCGGATTCTACCTGCGCCACAGGACCATGCCCCGGCATTCCGTCTGAATCTTTTTCGTACAGGCAGCGGGCAACAGCTTCCAAACGCCCAGGTCGGTCTTTCTCCCGCTGTCTTTATTCTTTCTTAGCAGCCACGCGCGTATTCGCGCGGATTTCGTCGCGCGCCAATACTGTGCGATACGTCAATCAGCATGTTTGGCCGTCTTGCGCTCGACTCTCCTTGCGACCAGGGATTTCACTAGGCGATTCAAGTCGACTTCTTCGGCTGATTGTTCGAGGGCGCGAGTGCGCATCACGTCGTAGGCAGCGAGTTGCGCTGTAGCAGGGTACGACTGAGTGTCGCCGCGCGCGGAGAACCAGATGATGCGGTTCAGCGTTTGAGGATCTGCCAGATCCTCCGACGTGAAGTTCTGCTGTTCGCTCTGGCGAATGTAGCGCGCGGTTTCGACGTCGGAAGTGGGCTGAACGAGGATATTGTCCGGAGCTACTTCGGGAAGCACTGCCATGTACGGTGTGAGGTCTGGTGTGGATTGGAAGATATCCATCGGAGAAGCGGACGCGTCGAGCTGGTTCATTGGCGGCATGCCAAGGATCAGTTCCATGGTACGAATCAAACTGACGGTGCTGTGGTACTGATGAATTAACGCGCCCGGACGGTTGTAGGCGCTGATCACCAGTGCTGGCGAACGATGTGAGTCGACGTGATCGGCGCCATCCTGCGCGTCGTCTTCCAATACGAAAATTGCGGTGTCCTTCCAGTACGGGCTGGATGAAACGGCCTGCACGATGAGACCTAGAGCGTAATCGTTCTCGGCAACGTAGAACTGCGGCGTTGGCATGTGCGGGCGCATGCCGTTGGTGTGGTCGTTTGGCAAGTGCATCACGGAAAATGCCGGTAGCGTTTCGCCGCGACCCTCTTGAAAATCACGAACGTAGCCGCGGAACTCAGTGAGAAACGAGTCGACGCGCGAGTAGGCTTGAAAGCGCGGATTGGCATTGGACGGCGAGATCAGCGGATCGGCACCGGATTTTACGGCTGCTTCATACGATTCCGCCGTCATCGCATCCGGTGTGTCCAAATCGAACGCTCGGAACGAGGGATCGTAATGACCCTCGAGAGCTTTCTTCGCCGGGAACGCGACGGCTGTTTGCGAAATATCGGGATAGCGGCGGTCGCGATTGGCGTTGAATGCGGCGACTTCCCCTTGCGACATTGTTGCCATGAATTCTCCGTAGTCGCGGTAAGTGAGGCCGGTTCGCGCGGCGTCATCCCAGAGATACAGGGTTTCGGGTTCGCCCACATCGCGCGCGCCATGCAAATAGGGAATGAATTGTTTCACGTAATCGGCGATCTGTTGCGCGGTTGCCGGAAGTGGAATGATGGGCGGCTCGCCCCGCATGGCGCCAACTTCCGGAATGCGATTTTCGCCTTCGAAGTCGTAAGTGCGGCCGCGATCGGAGTAATTCCAACGGAAGGCCTTGTCAATGTAATCCGTGGAAAAGGCGGCATTAGACCAGTTGTGGCCGTCGGGGCTGGCTTCGGAATTGACGAAGAAGCGGTCAAATAATCCGAAACGCAGCGCTAGCGCGTGTCCATTGGGCGTGATCTTTTGCGGCTCGCCGTTGGGACGCACGGCGCCTTCACCGTCCCCAAAAATCGCTATGCTTGGGTCGCCGTCCGCGGGCGTTCCGTCACCGGCTTTCGCAATATCGCCGAAATCCTGATCGTACGTTCGGTTTTCGCGAATGATGTAGAGGATGTGACGAATCGGAGATTTACCGGGGAAGAGTTGAACGTCCTTTCTTCCGATCAGCCCATCATTTTCGAGGACCTGATTCGTGTAGCCTGCAAGCGTTTGAGGATCAGGCTCAGGGATGAGCGAATAATTCCCAGCGATCAATGCGACATCGTACTGGCCACCGATTCCCCTGTGTTCCTGGCGCGCGCCCGGCGGGAAGAGGGCATTGGGTAGGTCGGGAGCGCGTCCGGAGTTGTTGACGATCATCGAAGAATTTTCGAATCCGGTGCCTTTGCCGTTGCCGACGATCAGGTTCCCGTCCGCGACAGCAATCGCGGAAGGGTATTGGCCAGTGGGAATGAATCCACGAACCGTGCTGCGATTTGGCGGAGCGTCATCCGGGTCCGCGTCATCCGCGTCTCGGCGCTTTTGTTCAGTGGATCTGCCAGAGCCGACGGCTTCAGGTGAAAGCGCAACGACCGCGACGGCATTGCTGTGCGCGTTCGCAACGTAAAGAGTTTCGCCATCCGCGCTGAGCGCAAGACCTTCAGGCGATCCGCCTGGCAGAGCTTTTTCTTCCAGGCGCACGCTGATCGTTTCGACGACGTGGTCCGTCGACGTGTCGATTACCGAAACGCTGTCGCCGTCCGAATTCACGACGTAGAGACGCGTGCGGGAGTCATTGAAAATCATCTCGGTTGGGTGGTGCCCCACGTGGGCGAACTTCACAGGCGCGTCCGGATGGCCCAGGTCTTTCACGGCGACCGATTCTGTCGCCCAACATGAGACATACGCTTTCTGTGCTTCCATGGCGTCGCGCGGCGCGTAGGCGACAACTTCGTATGGATAGACGAAGTGGCCGACTTGTCCGTCAGACAGGTTGACCCGAGTCAGATGCCGTTCGTACCGCAGACCACTTATGATCCCGAGACTATCGCCCAAATCGTTCGCAACAAAGAGCGTGTCGCCGTCCGGGCTGATCGCGACGCCCATCGGATACACGGGCTCGACTCCGTGTTGGTAGCGCGGCGAGCCGGCCTGGGAACTGAGGGCGGCGACGGAAATTGAACGCGCCGTGACCTTTGTATCGGGACCTGGAGAGGGTGGCCAAATCGGCTCGCGTAGTTTCGGATTGAACTGAAAGATCCAAATCTTGTTCTCGTAACCGCCGGAAACATACAACAGATACGAGCCGTCGTGCCCGGGACGCGGCGAAAACACCGCGCCGACTTGCGCGCTTTGTGGCCCCGGGAAATAGACGTTTTGAACGACTTTCGGCGTGGGCTGCGCGGTCAGGTCGATCACGGTCAGCGACTGTGATGCAGCGCGCGTCGACGAATCGAACTGAACCCCATACCCACTGTTCACGGCGATTAGGAAACGTCCACCGCCATCTTTGGCGCCATGGTCAGGACTGCGCACGAACTTTACGGGAAGCGATCCGACCGCGGGATTCCCCGTCATCCCGTCCGTAATTAGAGACCCGGCCGGACTAATGGGTCTGCCTTCGGATGCGGGCTCGTGGGTGATCTTCGCTTGCGCGTGTGCTACAGAGAACGTAACCGCGAAGAGAAAAAGAAAAATGAGGCCTGCAATGCTGTACAGGTGTTTTCGCATTCGCGAGCGCGTCCTTTGGCAGATTTGTAACGGCGTACGTGGGTGCAAGTCTGCTCGGCTTCCGGAAGATTTTGAAAGCAGGAGACTAGACCGGGGGTCAACGTGGTGTCAATCGGATGTTAAAAGCTGATGCTGTCCATGGGTTTAGTGAACCGCAATCGGGCCGCCCGGCTTCACTTTTTTCATGAAGAAGACGCAGGGAATCATGACGACGACGCAAACGCCGACAAGCCAGAAATCGTCGATATAGGCGAGCATCGTCGCTTGGCGGGAGATCATTCCCGAAATCAGACCGTAGGCCTGACGTGATGCCTGATAGGCGGTCGAGCCGTGCGCCATGAGCGTCCGTTCCATGCCGTGGATCATCGTCATAAGCGTTCCACTGCCAGAATTCACGTGCTCCGCCAGCCTCGCCTGATGATATTGCGCTCGACGATCGAGCATGGTTGTCACGAACGAAATACCCACGCTCCCGCCTACATTTCGAGCGAGGTTGATCAGGCCGGATGCCTGGTTGTTCTTCTCCTTTGGCAGAAACGCGTAAGCGGCGGTGTTGATCGGTACGAAGAGAAACGCAAGACCGATTGCCTGAATCGCACGCGCCCAGGCAGCATGGTTGAAATCAATGGAGAGATTGAAATCGGTCATATAGAACAGGGCGATCGATAACATGGCGAATCCGAAAAGCAGCAGTTTGCGCGCGTCGTACCGGCCTAACAGGAACCCAACCAACGGCATCACGGCAATGAT
This sequence comes from Candidatus Acidiferrales bacterium, assembly GCA_050747085.1. Classification (GTDB taxonomy): domain Bacteria; phylum Acidobacteriota; class Terriglobia; order Acidiferrales; family UBA7541; genus Palsa-295. Next base: position 51,180 of record JBOGNK010000088.1, on the reverse strand, counting down.
CGCGAATCCTCCGGGCATTAGAACTAGCCCAGCCTGTTCGGCCGTGTAGCCCATCATCGTTTGCAGGAACAGCGGAATAAGGACGGTGCTCGACATAAGAGCGAACCCCACCATGAACATCAGCAGGACGCCAATGCCGAACGAGCGATCCTTGAACAAGTGCAAATCGATGATCGGATGTTTATGCAGCCACTCCCAAACGATCACGCCCACGAGCGCGGCCACGCAAACAATGGTGAGCAGCAGGATCAAGTGCGAACTGAACCAGTCATCGCGTTCGCCCTTATCGAGAACGATCTGCAATCCGCCGAGGCCGATTGCGAGCAGGCTGATGCCGATGTAGTCGATGCGAAACGTCTTCTGCTTTTCGCGCTTCATGTAGGGTGGATCGGTGATCAGCCGTCCCGTGAGAAAAAGCGAGATGATTCCCACCGGTATATTGATGAAGAAAATCCAACGCCAGCTGAAATTGTCAGTGATCCAGCCGCCCAGAGTGGGGCCGATCGCCGGCGCCAGAACGACAGCCATGCCGTAAACGGCAAATGCCATGCCGCGCTGGCGCGGAGAGAATGTGTCGGCAAGAATCGCTTGCTCGCTCGGCTGGAGCCCGCCACCGCCTGCGCCTTGCAGGATGCGGAAGAAGATCAACGCGGTCAGGCTGGGCGCCAGGCCGCACATGAACGAGCTGATCGTGAACAGCGCAACGCATGTCATGTAGAAACGCTTGCGTCCGATCAACTCGGAAAACCAGCCGCTCATCGGGAGAACAATAGCGTTGGAGACGAGATAAGAGGTGAGAACCCATGTCGCCTCGTCGTTGCTGGCTGAGAGGCTTCCCGCGATGTGCGGCAAGGCAACATTGGCGACGCTGGTGTCGAGTACTTCCATGAACGTCGCCAGCGTGACGGTGAGCGCGATGACCCAGGGATTGATTGGGGTGACCGCGCGCGCACCTGCCGTATCGGCTGGAATCAGCCGTTGCGAATTGAAGCCGTTGGAGCCCATTTCATTTCACAAAAACCTTGGGTTCGCACGACATTCCAAGCCGCAGGAAATGGTTCGCGTCCTCGCCTTGATTCAGAATGATTTTTACGGGAATGCGCTGAACCACTTTGACGTAATTTCCCGTCGCATTTTCGGGTGGCAGCAGGCTGGTCCTTGCACCGGTTGCGCCGGCGATGCTGTCCACGTGGCCTTCGTAAGTTTGGCCGTTCGAATCGACTTCAATCTCCGCAGAGTCGCCCTTCTTCATGTAATGCAACTGCGTTTCTTTGAAGTTGGCCGTGATCCAGATGTCGTTGAGCGGAACGATGGTGAAGAGCTGCTGCCCCGGCTGGACGTTCATGCCGACTTCTGCATTCTTCATGATGATGCCGTCAACTGGAGCGTAGATCTTGGTGTAACCTAGATTGAGTTGCGCTTGTTCCAGAGCCGCCTGTTTCTGCTGAACGGTAGCAAGAGCGGATTGCGCTTTCGCGCGAGCGGACGAAACTTGCTGCGGTCCGGTTTGAGAGGACTGCAGGTTAGCCTGGGCTTCACTGAGGCCAGCTTTGGCCTGGCCGACTTGTTGTTCGGCTGCCGCTGCCGAGGCCTCTGCGGCTGTGACGGCGCTGGCGCTCGCCTTTGCGGTTGCAACTGCGGCGTCATAGGTCTGTTGCGAGATCTCTTTTTTCGCGATGAGCTGCGAATAGCGCTGAAGGTCGGCCTGTGCCCTTACGTTGTCGGCCTGTGCGCGGGTCAGCTGCGCCTGATCCGCGGCATATTGCGATTCGGCAGCGGCAATCCCGGCATTCGCATTTGCGATGCCGGCTTGCGCCGAAGACACCTGGCTCGATGTGCTGATGTGCGTTATAGGGATAGTGATTCTCAGTGAGTGCGCGGTCGCCACTGCCGTTGCCAGATTGGCCTCAGCCTGATCGACCGCGATTTGATAAACGCGCGGGTCGATTTCAGCGAGCACGGTGCCGGCCTTGACGATTTGATTGTCGTCCACATTCACTTTCGAGACGTAACCGGAGATGCGGGCGCTCAGCGGCATCAGATGGCCGTCCACCTGCGCGTCGTCCGTCGATTCGTAGCTTGAGAAATATCGCCACGCAAAGAAAACACCCACGATCACGGCAATGGCGACAACAATCAACAGCAGCCGGGCCCGCGGACTCGTGGGCAAGAGCTTTCGCCTGGGTGGCGGAGGCGGAGCCGCGGAGTGCGTTTCGGAGGCGGTATGGTCGTTCTCTTGCGTTTCAACGGGAGCAGAGGGCTCAGCATCTGTTCGAGGTGCCATAGGTTCACTGTCCTTTGAAATATTCTTTGACGCTTTGTTCGGCCGTGCCCATTGCGCGGGCTAACGCAATCTTCGCGTAATTGAAGTTGTAGAGGCTTGAAATGTATTGCTGATTCGCGGAGGCGACCTGCTCTTCCGACTGCACCACCTCGACGCTGTTCGTCACTCCAGCGGAGAAACGGTCGCGCGATTGGGCGAGCGTTTGATTGGCAAGATCGATGTTGCTCTTAGCCACGTTCACCTGGTCGGAGGACGATTGCAGATTCAGTAGCGCAGTGCGGATGTCCTGGTCGATTTGAGCGTGCAAATTCGCGAGTCGTTCGCGAGCCTGCGTGAGTTGAGCCTGCGCTTGGAGAATGTCTCCGTGTGCCGCCCGACCCTCGAAGATCGGGATATTCAAGGTGCCTTTTACGTCGAAGACTCCGTGCGATTGGTCGAGGTGTTGTCCCGCAACTCCGTAATCCGCGTTGAAACTCAGAGAAGGGTAGTGCTCGGCCTTCGCGGCGCTCAGCGAGTATTCGGCGGCATGAACGTCATTAAGCGCGGCTTGATAGTCCGAGCGCGAACCATAGGCTTGCTTGAGAGCTTCGTCGATCGTGATGCCGGCGAAAGGCTGGTATGGAGATTTGTCGGTCAATTCGAACTGCTGGCCAGGCGCCAGCCCGATCACTCGGGCAAGCGTGAGCTTTTGAATGGCGAAATCGTTCTTGGCCTGAATCAACTGCTGTTTGCGGGTTTGCAATTCGACCTGGTTTCGCAACGCGTCGATCGCGGGTGAAGTGCCGGCTTGCACCTGATCTTCAGCTTGCTTGTAGAGCGCCTGGGATGTGTTCACCTGTGCTTGCGCCGTCTGAATGCTCGCGTCGTCCGCTATCGCCAGCAGATAGTTATATCCGACAGCAAGAACCACCAAATCGCGCGCGTCTTTGTAAGTGTGTTCGCTCGATTGGAGCCGCTGCGTCGCGGCGTGCTCATTCTCGATCGCTCCCCAGTCGAATACGTTCTGCGTCACGGTTGCACGCGCATCAAAATATGAAAACGGGCCAACAATCGTCGGGACGCTAACTCCGGCGATCGAGGGAAACGAGAAGCCAAACTCCTTAAGGTTAGCCTGCGACACGTCGACGTAAGGTGATGCGGAGACGTGCGGTAACAGCACGCTCAATTGATGCCATCGCTGGCCCTGTGCGCTCTGAACGTCCGAACTGGCCAGCAGCGCACCGAGATTGTTTTTCAGGCCCCGGTCGATCGCTTCCTGCAGCGAGAGCTTAAGGACTCCGGGCACCGGTTCGCCTGGTACGCTGCCGTTGTAAGGGCTCGTTTGTGACGACGGAGCCTGCGGAGACGTGATGACCATGGTTGTCGATTGCCGCGTCGAGCTCGAATCCGAAGTCGTGGCTGTTGAGCTTGAGCCCGGCGCCTGCGCCCACGAGGGCGCGGCGAAAAGCGAGATTGTCGCGGTGATCAGGAACAAGAGCGAGCTACGTTTCACGCAACCGCCTCCTCTGCACGTTTATGGATGATTTCTAGTCACCTTAGGACTCATGTTTGCGCTGCCGGGGAATGCATTTGGCTTTGACCTGCGATTCGGACCCGCACTCATTTCTCGCGCTGATTTCGCCTGAAGGCTTGGACATAAAAGTTCCCATACTTCTTCGGCCGTCCTGCGAAGCGGCGCGTCTGGATTGATAGCCCACGCGATTGTCACCCCCATAAAAATCAGGCGGATCAAACGGGCGAGCTCGGAAGGTGAAAGGTCGCGACGGATTTCGCCGCGCTGCTGGCCCAGAGCCAGAATCTCGCTCAGAAGTTCGCGCGCGCGCTGAATGCGTTTTTGCAGTTCGGCGCGCACCGGAGCGCACGACAGATTCGCGGCGAAAACGGAACGTATCAATTCCGGACTTTCCGATGATTGGCCGGCTAGATCGGTTGCAAGGTCCTTCAGAACGGCGAGAACGGTTTCATTGCCGCCCCGAGCCCGGTCGAGCGAACGTTCGATTTCCTGAAGCCGTTCTTCTCCGTAATGCGCGAGAACGTGCTCCTTGGTAGGGAAGTAGTTAAAGAAAGTCCCTTTTCCGACGTCCGCGGCCTCCGTGATGTCTTCGACAGTCGTTTCCAGGTAACCGCGCTCTGCGAAAAGTTCCAGTGCCGCTCGAAAAATGCGCCCGTGCATTTCCGTGCGACGGCGCTCGCGGCGATTCACCCGCTGTTTGGGAACCATGTGCGTTGCGGATCCGATGCGAGTTCGCCTGCTAATTGACCTGCCCTCATAAATGACCGTAAGTCATATTCGGTCGGAAGTCAAGCCAATTCCAAGGGGATCCTCTTACGAAAGGACGGGAAGCGCCGGGCGAGATACCTGTCCGGCGCCGCCGAAAATGCGCGAATGCTTAGGAAGAACGCTTGGGGCTGTGCTGGTTCAACGTTGCGATCAGCGCTCTGGCCGCCGCCGGTATGGGGACTGCCCCATGTAGCGCAATATCTTTGGCGCCGATCGCTCGTCCGTACAGGCTGAGATTGGCGTTGGTATCGGGCCGCAAGCTCGCTCCGTTGAGCGAAATGCCGGCGAAAAGCCCTCGCGAACGCGAATAGGTGAGAACCTCAGCGCGCATGGTCGCATCGGTTGCGGCTTCGGCGGTCCGGCCCTTCGGACCAGCGGCCGCTGATGCATCCGCACCGAGCTTAACTTTGCTGTTGAGGATTGAACTAGCACCCCGCGGATTCATCACCAGCAGGACGAAGTCGGTGGCTTGCGCTCCGAGTTGGAAGCCGAAACTGCCGCCTTCGAGCGTCATCATCGTGGGAGCGCCCCAGGGACCTGTAAAATTATCGCCACTCCGGCAGGTCATGGCGCCACGCCCGTAACTCCCGCCGAAACCAAAAGCGGCTTTGAGGACGGAGGGCAATACGATCACGCAGACCGCCTTGTCGAGAAGGCTCTGTGGGATGTCGTCTGGAATGTTCAAGATTTCCTTAATTGCCTCACCGGCGTTTTCAAGCCGGCTCTGTTCCTTGGTGTCGTTGGCTTGCGCGGAAGACGGACTTAGCAAAACAGGGGCCGCTGCCATCGCCAGTATCAGCAGGAACGAAAACAGCTTCTTCATTCGAGACCTCCTATTGGAATGATAGGGAAAATCGGGCCGCGGGCGCAAACTTTTTGCGCCGATTTCAGCTTGCTGAGCTGAGCCGTGTCATATAATCGCTCGCTCTCTCCGGCGCGCTTTGATAGATGCAGGAGAGCGTCATCCAGAGGTCTGTCATTGGGAAGCATCTGCCGAAAGTTCGTTTTTTTCTCCGTGATGTGTGCTGCAGCCGTTTTTTCTCAGCCCGTAGCGCCGGCCGGGCGAGGAACCGGACACGGAGTGCGCGGGTCGGCCACGACGGCGCGGGTGAGGCCCGACGTCCGGCGTTTCGGTGAACGAGTGAATGCGGAGCTGGCAAAAAGTCCGGCGCCGAGGATTTTCTGGGGTATCGAAGTGGCCGATCGGGACACCGGCCAGGTTCTGTATCAGTTGAACGCCGATCGTTTTTTCATGCCGGCATCGAACGCGAAGCTCTTCACCACGTCGTTGGCGCTTGCGAGCTTGGGCGGCAGCTATCAATACCACACGACGCTTGAATCTGCTGTCCGGCCCGGGCCCGACGGAAAGCTTGCGGGCGATTTGGTCTTCGTTGGCCGAGGAGATCCTGACCTCTCGAATGTAGTGTTTCCCTACCAACTCAAGACCGAGCGAAGCGGACCGGTAGAGAAGGTTCTTGGCCAGATGGTTGACGCTCTGGTGGCGAAAGGACTGAAAGAGGTCGATGGCGATATCGTCGCCGACGACACTTATTTCCCCTACGATCCGTATCCTGAAGGCTGGAGCATCGGCGATATTTTTTTCGATTTTGGCGCGCCGGTCAGCGCGATCACCTTCAACAATAATGTGGTTCGAGTGCAGATCGCGCCCGGTGCGCGCGTGGGTGATCCGGCAATCATTCAAGTGCAGCCTGCAGCAGCGACTGGCAGCATGACGGCACAGATCACCACGACGCCGCCGGAAGGGCACGCGTATTTTTCCGTGTCGCGCGAGCCCGAGCCCAATTTCATGTCGCTCACTGGAAGGATTCCGCAGGGCCAGGCCCCCACCGAACTCAACTTGGCGATGATCGCGCCGGGGGAGATTACTGCGCGGGCTCTGAAACAATTGCTCGAACAGCACGGCGTCAAAATCACGGGCACAACGCGAGTGGTTCACGCCCCGCCGCCACAAACAAGCGACGAGAACGGGTTTTCCCCACCGCCCCCGCCGCCTCAGCCTGGCGCAGCGGGAGCAAATCCATTCGTGCTCGCCGAACATTTGTCTCCTCCGCTGATCGAAAGTATTCGATTCACGAACAAAGTCAGCCAGAACCTGCACGCCGAACTGTTCCTGCGAACGGTGGCACGCATGAAGGCTGGTTTTGGATCGACGGAACAGGGACTGAAAGCCGAGCAGGCGTTCCTGAGAAAAGCGGGAGTCGCGGACGGCGACGTTCTGCTGAGCGACGGGTCCGGGCTCGCGCGAGATGATTTGGTGACGCCGCGCGCCCTCGTCGCGCTTCTTGAATACGATGCCCGCCAGCCGTGGGGAGCGGAGTTCATCTCCACACTTCCCATCGCCGGGATCGACGGCACACTCGAAAGCCGCATGAAAGGAATTGCCGGGCCGGCAGTAATTCAGGCAAAGACCGGTTCTCTCGAGCATGTCCACTCGGTGTCCGGGTACGCGAAGACGTACCGGGGTGAGAACCTGGTTTTTTCCATGTTTGCGAACAACGACACGCAACACGGCAATGACGCCACCCAGACTCTCGACGCGATCGCTGAAGCGATGGTGCAGACGCTCGGCGGTCCAAGGGTCAGTCCCAAGAAGAAAAGAAAATAGAAATAATCAAATCGGACAATCAGGCTGGGCAAGCGCTCTGGTAGCTATGAAAAAGCTCGCAAAAATAATCACTGTATTCGGCAGCTCGCGGCCTCGGCCCGGTGATCCCTACTACGAGGAAGCGCGGCAACTCGGCAAGGCGCTCGCGTCGGCCGGGTTCGCGGTTTGCAGTGGCGGTTACGGCGGAGTGATGGAAGCGGTGTCGCGAGGTGCGAAAGAGGCCGGAGGCAAAACGCTGGCTGTTACCGCGAAGTTCTTCCGTTCGCGCGCTAATTCTTGGATCGACGAAGAAATTTCTGTCGAGACATGGCAGGAGCGGCTTTTCGAACTGATCCGCCTGGGCAGCGGGTACGTGACTTGTCGTGGAGGAACGGGCACGCTGGTGGAACTCGCCGTCGTGTGGGAAATGATCAATAAGGGAGTCACGAAGAGGAGGCCTGTGATTGCGCTCGGCACTTTTTGGGGACCCGTCATTCAGTGCGTTCGGGAAGTGGAAATCGCGGACGACTCACGCTGGATCGAACGCGACCAACCACTGATAGCCAACGCAACATCGCCAGCCGAAGCAGTGGCTTTCCTCCAGGAGCAACTCGGGCTCGCCGGCTAAAACTGTGCAGAACCCAGGCGGCGCAACATAGGAAGCTGATCGTTCTGGTGGCAGCCTGGAAATTTTTCTGCGTCCGTTCAGTGGAAACTGGCGAGAGCAGTCGCTTCGTCGTCGTAAGTCGGGATGGATTGCGTCAGGCGGGTAAGTTCGAGCACCGCGCGTACGTGGCCCACCGGTGAGAGCAATCTCAGTTTGCCGCCGCGGCGTTCGAGCGTAACAAACGTACGAACGATTGTGCTGATCCCGGAGCTGTCCATCTGCGGCACGCCGGCAAGGTTCACCAGGATGTTGCCTGCTTCGCCCTCGGCCAGTCTGCGCAGCTCAGCACCGAGAGCGTCGTTACCGGCACCAATCGTCGCACGGCCGTGCACGTCCAGAACGGTTACGTCACCCACCTTGCGGCATGAGATTTGTACACCCATTTCGTCTCGTCGAACCCGCGCAGACCAACGAAATTTGTTTAGGGAAAACTCCCGGGCACCCGGCTCGTGTTGCTGGCGAATTATAACTCCGAAACTGGACTGCAACTGGAAACAAATCTTCCGTAAGCGGCAAAATCAGCAGCAACTTGGACCATCTTTGTCTGACGCCCTTGCGAGCCAGTCGCCGTCATCTCGATCGCTGGGTGTTATCGCTTGGCAGCCCAACGTCGCGCCGATTAGGGTACGCCTCGTCGACGGCTTTCGCATACCTCGCCCGACTCGCGAGATGCAACCCCTTAGTGGGACAAGTCAAACGGAATCAACAATGACGCGAGCTGGAACTGAGCGGTAGAAGTTAAAACGGGAGGCGGAAGCCACAATGGTTCCACCTCCCGGGGTGGGTGGGGTGATTACCGGAAGGACTGGCCGAAGCAGGAGCCTCAGCCAAGTGTTCCAGCAACCCGGCGTTTTATCGCCGGTGCCACGTAGTTCCTGAATTAGCACACGGAAAAGGAGGTGTCAACTTCAATCGTCAGCCAAACGCTAGAAAACGTTTTCCCCGGCCAAACTGTGCCAACCCGGTGCAGACGTCATCGCGATTACTAAACAAAGTTTGGTTTTCCGCATCTAGGGTCAAGCCCGCCTGCTTATCCCGATTGACGCAAATAGGCGCATTTGCTATCTTTCTGACGTGAATTACGGGAGTTGACTCGTGAAGCGTCGAGCGATTCGTGCGACAAGCGCCCCTCGGAGCAGTCACAAATTACTAAAAACAAGGGTGATAGCGAAGGAAAAACTGATCGCGCCGCCTGATCCCCTTGCTCCGGCCCGCCAGCAGCAGCTCAAGGCTTACGAAGAAGCCCTCAAGCAATTCCAGCAGCAGCGGTACCTTAAGGCCAAGCAGGCGTTCGAGAAAGTGCTGGAAGGGCCAGTCGGCGAGCTGTGCGACCGCGCTCGCGTACACCTCCGAATTTGCGAACAGCGAAACTCAAGTTCGTCGGCGGCCGGGGCGAAGTCACCGGAAGACCATTACACGCACGGCGTGGCGCTAATGAACCTGGGGCGTTGGGACGAGGCCCGGGAGCACTTCGATCGCGCGCTCAAGACGCAGCCGAAAGCCGATCATATTGTGTATGCGATGGCTGCTCTGGACTGTCTGACGGGTGAAGCCGAGGCCGCGTTGGAAAAACTGAAGCTCGCGATCCAACTGCGCCCCGAGAACCGGTATCATGCCCGCAACGACGAGGACTTCTCGTTTTTGCAGGAAGACCCGCGATTTACAGAGCTGCTCTATCCTGAGCGCGATAACTCCAGCATGTAGTTTTCGTTCTGCTTGTGGCCAGCGACAAACAGCAACGACTTAAGCCTGCGCGAATTGTGGCATTGGGCGGCGGAACAGGTCTGTCCACCCTGTTACGAGGGCTAAAAGAATACGTTTCCCCTCGCCGTCTGGGAGCCAGTCCCAGGCCGATTGCAGACCTCGCGGCCGTCGTTACTGTAACGGACGATGGTGGGAGTTCGGGACGGCTTCGCCGGGAATACCGGGTGCTGCCCCCAGGCGATATCCGCAACTGCATGGTCGCCCTTTCGAACGATGAGCGCCTGCTGACCCGCCTGTTTAAGTACCGATTTCCTGGTAACGAGGGCTTAGGAGGACACAGTTTCGGCAATCTCTTTCTAACCGCTCTGACAGGTGTTACGGGCGATTTCTCGGATGCGGTGCGCGTTTCATCCGAGGTCCTCGCAGTCCGTGGCCGCATTTTTCCTTCCACCGAGCAGAACGTTACGCTCGAAGCCGAGCTCGAAGGCGGTGCGATCATCAAGGGAGAGACGCGCATATCGAAGTCGCGTAAACCAATCGCGCGGATTCGGCTGGTGCCCCGGCGCGTTCGTCCCCACCCTGAAACACTCGAGGCGATCCGTCGCGCCGACCTGATCTTGATCGGCCCCGGTTCTCTATACACGAGCATCATTCCCAATCTGCTGATCGGCGGTGTGGTGGATGCCATCGCGCGATCGCGTGCAACGTGCGTCTATATCGCCAATCTGATGACGCAGCCGGGCGAAACGCAACACTACTCGGTAGCGGATCACGTACGCGCAATTTACGATCACACGCGCACGAAACTGCTGGACTACGTTGTTGTTAACCGCAGGGCGATTGCACCGCGCCTGCGCCGCCGGTATGAAGCCCAGCACGCCGAGCCGGTTACACCATCGTATGCGGAGTTACACCGTATGGGATTGAAGTATGTGGCCGGAGATCTTCTTCACCGCGATGTTCTAGTAAGGCATGATCCAGAGCGCTTGACTCGATTGCTGCTCGACCATTTCGTTACGGGCCGAACCAGAAAGTAGTTGGCCGCGCCTTACGTCTGACGTTGTTCCCTTGCTGCCGCCATTTCAAACGCGCGGCAAATCACGCGCATCGCGGTCGGCGTAAGTGAATAGTGTTCCAGATCGGCTTGCGGCACCCACGCGACATCCGTAACATCACTTCCCGCGCGAGCTTCCCCGCTTATTTGTTCGCAGAGATAATCCACAATCACGAAGTGATATTGCACCCGGCCGGCTTCGTCGCGGAACACGCGGTCAAAAACTTCGATCAGGTCGAAGACCCGTACTTGAACTGCTGTTTCCTCTAACAGTTCGCGTGCGACGCACTCAAGCATAGTTTCGCCCAGCTCGAGCGTTCCGCCGGGGATCGACCACTCGCCTTGAAGGGGCGGGTGTCCACGTTTGATCAGGAGAGCGCGACCGTCGGAGATCACCACTCCGCCGACACCCACCACGGGCCTCTCCGGGTATTCGCGGCGCATCAATTCGACGGATCCTTCGCTCATGCGAGGCCATTTGACGGTGGCCCGGTGCAAGATTGCCGGAAAAGCTTGACACGTAGTCCCGACATCTGCGTTATATAATAGCGTTGTTCCAAAGACACACAGGAAGGAGATCACGCACGTGCCCCGCTGTCCCGAATGTGATGCCGAGATCGATTTGGACGAGGATGAAGTAGAAGAAGGCGAAATCCTGAGCTGCCCGGAATGCGATTCCGAGCTCGAAGTGACGCAAACGCATCCTGTGCAGGTTACTCTTCTTTCCGACGAAGACGAGGACGAAGAAGAGGATGGCGAGGAAGCGGACGGGAAAGCATCCGAAGGCAAGGAACCTCGCTTTGAAGACGAAGAGGAAGAAGAGAAAGAAGAGAAAGAAGAGAAAGAGGAGGAGGGGTGACCTCGCGCGTTCGGGCCTGCTTTTCGCGTAACGAGCCTTCCCAAAATCACAATTCGGTCCTGTCGGCTGCCGTTTTGCGGGCCCTGGTTTTCCTGTCGATAGTGGGTTTTTCGTGCGCGACGACGCGAGGGGCTCGCGCCCAAGATCAAGGTCCCGAATTGCGCACTGTTCACGGAACGGTGATCGATGCGGCGGAGAACCCGGTTACCTCGGCGGTCGTTTACCTCAAAAACATGAAGACTCAGGACGTGAAGACGTATATCACGCGAGAAGACGGACTGTACCGGTTCAGCGGCCTCGATCCGAATGTGGATTACCAGGTGTATGCCGAGCACAACGGCATGGTGTCGTCGACGCGCGAAGTTTCCAGCTACGATTCCCGCCGGGACATCAATTTTCAACTGAAGCTCTCACACAAGAAAGCCTCCACGTAGCTTCTCGCCGGTTTTGGCGCCATCACACGAAGTGCCCCAGGGGTAATCTCGAATTCAACAGGCGATTGGTTCAGAATCTCACCGTCGCCGCGTACCTTCATTCCTCGCGGAGCGTCGAACGCGAAACATTCGCAGCGAAGCGTGGACGCTAAGATAGCGTTTTAACTGCGGAAGGGGCACGTTTCCTAGTAAATGAGTTTGAGCGAGAACTGAATCTGGCGCGAAGTGCCCGCGGTTTTGCTGATCTCGCCGAATCCGGAGCCCGTGAGGACGTTCGCCGGCAGTCCCATGTCGACGACGTTGAATAAGTTGAAGAATTCCGACCTGAATTGCAGATCAACACGCTCCGTGCCGCTGCTACGGCGGCCGAGTGGAGTGTCTTTGATGAGAGCGAGATCGAAATCATAAAACGCGGGCCCGCGGAACGTATCGCGTCCCAAAGTGCCGAACCGCCCTTGATTCGGGCCTGTGCCGTCCACCACATGGATTGGAATAAGAAAGAAATCGGCGGCGTTGCTGGCTCCTTCGCCAAAATAATCCTGGCGGTTTGCGCGCGCCGTGGATAGATGCGGCCTGGCGATCTGGTCGGGACGGTCAGCGCCGCTCGAACCATAGCCTGTCTGCTGGATTCCTGAGTACACCGTGAAAGGCAAGCCAGAGCTGATGCTCGAAATCCCGAGCAATTCCCACCCGTATGTGACCGTTTTGCTCAGCGACGACAGAAAACCGATCTTTTCGAGTTGCAGGTCCTGAATAACGCTGAGGCCGAAGCCGCGCGCAACGTCGAACGACGAAGGGCCCTTCTCGGGATGTGTGTCGAAGGGATTTTGCGCAGCGGCAGAAGTTACCGCGCCAGTGGATCCCGTTCCGCCAACCACTTCGCTGGCATCGTCAAGCGACTTGCTCCACGTGAAGCTCGCCTGGATTCCCGGGCCTCCGTGCGCAACTGTTCCCGACAGGGAAGTTTGCAACGAGTGATAGCTGGAGTGAGAGTCGCCAAAGATGACGTTCGCTACGCCGAAACCGCCGGTCACGTTTCCCGCGCTATCGAACTGAGTGTACGGCGCGAAGCCGGGGCCAGCCCCGGGATAGGCGTTGGGATATCCTAACCGCGGAAGTTTCTCGGCGGCCGTTCCCACATAGTTTGCATCGGCTGTCAGCGGGCCAAGTTTCCGCTCTAGCCCTGCGGTCCACGTAAACAGCCTCGCATTGCCGAAGGAAGGATCGATGCCGCTTAAAGTCAAGGCGCTGACGATGTGGCTTGGTGTCAGCGCCGCGATGTCTTGTTCGTAGCGGTCCACGTCCATAACCGTGTTCGGAGGAACGTCTTTGGGATTGCCGGACGAAAAAATGTCGACTCCCTCCGGCGTGTAGACTCGCGGTAGCTGCGACGGATTGATTCGGAACCCATAGTTGATCGGCGCACCGGCAGCCGCAACTGCGCGCGGATAAACGGCGAATGGCGTCGAACCCGTAAGAAAGTTATCTTGCCAAATATTTGGCGGAATCACGGTGACCGCACCGCCAGCATGAACTGTGAGATTGCTTGTAGCTTCCCATGACATCTGGATGCGAGGTCCGAACCCGTTCCAATTCGTCTTGTATCCCGGCTGCGGATTCACGACGTATTGCTGGACGCCGTTAACAGTGCGAAAGCCGCCAGTGCGATGTGCGCGTTCGGTAATTGGCGTATACAGTTCCCAGCGAAGGCCATAGTCGAGCGTAAAGCGCGATGTAACCTTCCATGAATCCTGCGCCCAGATGCTGAAGTTGTTGCGCGAGATGGCCGCCGGACCGATGTGCGCTCCGTTCGAAAAATACGGCGGCGCAATTGCCGCCGAATAGACGAATGCGCTGCCGGACAGAAACGCGGAAAGCGTATCAGGCAGCGGATCGCCAACGGCGATGTCGTGCGCTCCGCTAGACGACTTGATTGCCTCCGTCGCATATGCCGTGCCGCCGCCAAAATCGTATTCGCCGTTTGGGCTGATACCAAAATATGTAGTGTCGCGATTCAGGCGCGCTTCAAACCCTCCTTTGAACGCGTGCTTCCCCGACGTGTACGACACAGTCTGGCGCGCGTGGAACAGGTTCCCGTACGCCTGCATTACGGTTCCCGCCGCCGAATCGAACGCTTCGTAGAGTCCATCGCCAAATTTCACCGCGGGATCGGTGTAATCCGTTGTGGGAAATCCCGGCGTGGACCGTTCCACGCTCAACAGCGTTTCAAGAACGAGCCGAGGCGACTGCGTGCGCGTATACGTGATCGCAAAATTGCGTTGCCTGTCGATGTATTCCACGCCGAATGCTGGATCGATTGCGGTCTGATCGGGGTTCGTCGTCGGGCCCGTCAGATTGTCCATCGTGAACCGCCCAAATAGCTGATCCTTCGGCGAGATCTTGTGATCGACACGGATGGAAAACTGGTCGGCGTTCGTCACAACTTTCGATGCGGTGGCGTACGTGCGGTCACCGTAAGGGCCAGACGCGTCGTTTGGCAGCGGATAACGCGCCAAAATCGCTGCGATATTTGGGTTCACCGTCACGGTGAGCGTATCAGCCGACCCATCGGGATACGTTACGACGTCGACGCCCGAGCGTTCGGCCCCGGTCGGCACGGGCCTCACCTGAGTGGTGCCCAGAACCTGCCGGAAACCCTGATACTCGACGAAATAGAACGTGCGTCCGCTGCCGTTGTATAGCCGCGGAATATAAACCGGACCTCCATTTGTAAAACCAAACTCGTTGCGCCGGAACGGAGGAATCCTGCCCGGGTAAGCAGGAGTGGGATGGTCGAAATAGTTGCGCGCGTCGAAGGCCGAATTTCGTACGAACTCGAAAATCGAGCCGTGGAAGCCGGCGGCGCCGGAACGCGTGATGATATTCGTAAAGCCGGAGGCGCCGCGCCCTACTTCCGCGGGCATCCATCCAGACATCGACTGGATCTCCTGAACCGCGTCCACGTTGAAGTTCGAGAACGTCGAACCGCCCATCTCTGGATCGCTGATATCGGCGCCGTCCATGGCAAACGTCGCTTCAACGCCGCGCTGGCCGTTGATCGCGAATTGTTGCGTGAAATTCGTTGCTCCGTTGGTATCGGTCATCGTGCCGGCAGCGAGCAGCAACAAAGCGCTGAAATCGCGTTTGTTCAACGGCAATTCGCTGACGGCCTGACTTGAAAGCTCCTCGCCTCCAGTCGCCTGATTTGTATTGGAGATCACGACAGTCAGTTCGCCATCCGCTGATAGAGTCAGTATCGCGGCCGGATTGCTAGCGGCAACGTAGATCGGAGTGTTGTAGCCGATCTTCTGATTGCCGATCGCGAGTGTCAGGCGATACTCGCCAGTGGGCAGCGCCAGCTGGAACTGTCCGCTCGAACCAGTAACTGATTGAGCCTGACCGCTCGCGCCAGCCAAGTGAACGATTGCGCCTGTTACCGGCTTGGCGGTTGAGTCGCGCAGAGAACCGTGCCAGATAGGAGTAGAGGAGAGAGGGGTAGACTGCCCCCACGTCGGAATGCCCGAGAGACAAAAAACAACAAGCGAAATCACCGCAGCGTACAGGACCCACGCCGAGGCAGCACGCGACTCTTCAGGGCACACAGACCTGGCGCACATTCAAACCTCTGACCTTCTGCCCTTCCTACGACCAAGCAGGCAATTCCTCTGTCCGCCCCAGCGGCAGAGGGATTCATCCGCAGGCAATGAATCGCTATTCTTCGTTTTGTTCGAAACTCTGGCCGGGCCCATCCGATTCGAGCTTCAGCTCTGGCAGACCTGCCGCCCGCAGCTTGTCGTTCAGCGCCGGAACATCATGCGCCTTCAATTCGTTCCACTGTTGCATCATGGCCGGCACTTCTTTCGCCAGTTCTGCCGCAGCCGTGCTTGCTTGGCTTGTCGGTGCCACATCCGCTCCCTGAAGAACGTTCATGAGCATCAATAAACGCAAGCGCGTGGTAGCCAGCGACGGCCCTGCTTCGCCGCCTCCCCCGAAAAATCGCTGAGGTGAACCCGCAACGCGATTCAGTTTGGTGTCGAACGTACCTATAGCGGCCAGCGTTTCGCCAGTCGCATGAGGTTTGACTGACGCGAGTTGCTTCCGCAATTGGATCGATTGGTCGAAAGCCGGCGAAACTCGCATGAGCGGCTCGTACAGCTTCATTGATTCCGCGAACTGTTCGCGCAGGCCCGCGAGCGGCGTCTTCACCCGCGGATCCATCTTCACGGTCAGCACCTGCGTATATGTCTTGCCCCCCGCCGTCAGTGCGACCGTGTATTGTCCCGGCATGGCCCACGGCGAAGTGGGAGACGGCGCGGTGTTGTGCGGCACTGCTGAGATTGGGTACGACGGAGCGATCCCCGGAACAGGCGTATAGTGGAGATCCCACAGGAAACGGTGCATTCCAGCCGTATTCGAAAGCCACTGTCCTGGACGCACCCAATACGTCGGAATCGGCAGATCGGGGCTGATCGGCTCCGGCTTGTCCTCGCTTGAGTAACGCCGCACCACTTTGCCGGCGCTGTCGCGGATCTCGAGTGTCACCGGCGAAGACGTCGCCGACCCGAGATAGTAGTCGATGATTGCGCCGTCAGGCGGATTCTCGCCGGCAGGGAACTCGGGCGGCAGAGGCGTATCTGTGTACGTATCCCAGCGAACGCGATACGTCAATTCCGGCTTGAATAAAAACGCAGCGCCAGATGTCACCTGCTCGCTCATCTGCCGTAGCGGCGTGATGTCACCCAAAATCCAGAATCCGCGGCCATGGGTGGCAACGCAGAGATCGTCATTCTTGATGATCAGATCGCGAATCGATGTGGCGGGCATGTTCAGTCGTAGCGATTGCCAGTGGTCACCATCATCGAGTGAAAAGTAGACGGCGTCCTCTGTTCCGGCGAAGAGCAAACCCTTGTGTTTTGGATCCTCGCGCACCACGTTCACGTCTTCGTCGGATGGGATTCCATTCACGATCTCCGTCCACGTCTTGCCGCCATCGTGGGTGCGAAGAATGTGGGGGTGCAGATCGTCAAGCCGCAGCGTGTTTATCGCGGCGTAGGCCGTTTGCGCGTCGAAATGACTCGCATCGATAATCGACACTTTTTGGAACGGTTGCAGCGTCGGTGGCGTGACGTTCGCCCACGCCTTGCCGCCATCTCTCGTCACTTGAATCTGGCCATCGTCCGTTCCCGCCCAAATCATGTTGACGTCGAGCGGGGACGGCGCCACGGCGTAGATCACGCCGCGTTGCATCGGCGCCGCGGAACGGTCGTCGCGATATTTACCGACGCTGGCCGGCACCTCATAAGTCTTTCGCGTCAGGTCGGGGCTGATCTGCGTCCAATGCATTCCGCCGTCCATCGTTTTCCATAAAGTGTTCGCGGCGAAATACATCATGTGCGGATTTTCCGGCGAGAAAACGATTGGTTCCGTTCGCACCACCCGAAAATCTTTCGACCGGAACGCCATCGGAGCGATGTTTTGTGCTTGTGCCGTCCGGCGATCGTATCGCGTCAACTTTCCACCGTAAATAATGTCCGGATCGAGCGGGTCCGGCACCGCGTAGCCGTATTCTTCTGCTGCGACGGGGTGCCATTCGCGAATCGTGATCTCGCCGTCGTTGCCGCGGCTTGCGATGCATGCAGAGCCGCTTTCCTGCTGGCCGCTGCACAGGCGATAAGGAAATGCGTTGTCGGCGTTCACGTGATACATCTGCGCGGTGGACTGGTTGTACCAGGAACTCCAGCTCTTCCCGCCGTTCACGGTCACAATCGCGCCCTGATCGCTGCCTAGCAGAATGATGTTCGGGTCATTCGGATTGATCCAGATGTTCTGGTAGTCGTCGCCGCCGGGCGCCCCCCGAATCCCGGTCCATGTCTTGCCGCCGTCGGTCGACCTCCACGTGACGATGCTCGTCATGTAGATCACGTCGGGATTTTTTGGATCGAACGCCGGTTCTGGCAAGTCGCCCCCGCCAATCCGTTCCGCGGGACGCAGGTCGTCGGTGGCAACGCTCCAACTGGCGCCGCCATCTTCCGATTTATACAGCTTCACCGTGCGCCCGAATGCGACCGAGGCGAATAGCATTTGTGGATTGCTCCGCGAAATCGCGATGTGCGCCTGGTTCGCATCGGCCGGAAGTCCATTCGTCAGTTTCGTCCAGTTCGACCCGCCGTCGGTTGATTTGAAAATCCCGCCATTCGGGCCTTCCCACGAACCGTTCTCCCATGGCCCTTCCTGCGCCTGCCACATCGTGCTGTATACGATTTGCGGATTGCTAGGATCGATCAAAACGTCGTCGCCGCCCGTGTATTCGTCCTTGTAAAGCACCTTCTGCCAGTTTTGGCCGCCGTCGGTCGACCGGAAAATTCCGCGTTCTTCGTTCGGGCCATATGGATGCCCCACGACCGCTGCAAAAACTGTGTTTGGATCGTGCGGATCCACTGCCAGCTCCGCAATCTGCTGTCCTTCTCGCAGGCCGAGATGTGTCCACGTCTTGCCGGCATCCGTCGATTTGTAAATTCCGTCCCCCACAGAAAGATCGGGGCGATGCAGTCCTTCCCCGCTGGCCGCATACACGACATTCGGATCGGAAGGCGCAACGAACAGCGCGCCAATTGAGCCGCTCGGCTCGTGATCGAAAATCGGATGCCACGTGTGACCATAATCGTCGGTCTTCCACACGCCACCGTCGACTGCGCCGATGTAGAACACATTCGGCTCGCTCGGCACCCCCGCCACAGCTCGTGTGCGTCCACCGCGATACGGCCCGATATTGCGCCAATGCAAAGCCTCTGAGAAATCGGGAACCGCCTCCTGTGCAGTCGCGAAAGCAGGAAGGAAAATCACGCCAACAATAAAAGCAGCGAAAACAATGAAACGTCGGAATGAATTCACGCTTTGCCTCCAGAAAACTTTCTGCGCCTGAAAATGACACAGGAGGATACCGCATTCGTCCAATGCACGTCAGCTTTTCCAGACCCGGCCCGGCACAATCCGACCGCAAAGCGCCGGTCGACGCCTAACCGCTCAAGCGTCATTTTTTACGCCGAATGGTTCAGCGCGGGCGTAGTAGTATCGTTGCGCAACCGCTTTGTTCGTATTCCGTTCGCTGGAGTTCCTGATGAAACTCGATCTGCTTGCCATTGCACCGCACCCTGACGACGTTGAGCTCACCTGCGGCGGCACGTTGCTGAAGATGGCTGATGAGGGTTACAGCACAGGCATTCTCGACTTGACGCAGGGCGAAACTGGCACGCGTGGCACGCCGCAGATCCGTGCGCGCGAAGCCGCTCGCGCCGCGCAGTTTCTCCGCGTCAAAATCCGGCGCAATGCAGGCCTGCCCGATGCGCATCTTCGCGTTTGCGATGAATATAAAGCGGCGGTCGCGGAAATCATCCGCGACCTTCAGCCTCGCACAGTGATCCTGCCGTACTGGGAGGGACGCCATCCGGACCACTACACCGCTGCGACGCTTGGGTTCGAAGCTTGTTTCGTCGCTGGCTTAAAGAACTACACTCTTCCGGGCGAAGCCTTCCGCCCGTTCAAGATCATCTACGCTGCGGCATACTCGGACGTCACGCCTACGTTCGTCGTCGATATCACGAAGCAATACAACCGCCGTCGTCGCGCGATTCTCGCGTATTCATCCCAATTCGCGCCGCCGAAGGGTACGCCGCGGTCGAAAGTGTTTCTTCCGCTCGATGAACTTGAAGACCATATGAGCCTGATGGCCCGTCATTATGGCCGCCTGGCTGGAGTGAAATACGCCGAAGGGTTTGTCGTCAAAGAAGTGATGCAGGTGGACGACGTCGTCAAGTTGCCCGTCCGCTCGGTTTGAAGATGTCGGATTACCGCTAGAAGGCGTCGGATTCTTGCGTAAACGTGAATCCCGGAAGCAGAAGTGTCTCGCCTGAACGCGTCACCTTCACGCGAACCGTGCCTTCATTTTCCGCGCCGGCCTTGCGAAGCACGACGTACGTCGCGAGGGCTTCATTGTAGACTTTCGTGACCAGGTATTGGTCCCCGCCATCATCTTTCTTCCAGACTTGGCCCACTTGGAGTTTTCGAACTGGCACGCTAAGACTCTAGACAGAAACCCGACGAGGGTCAACAACCGCGCCGGATGCATTTGCGCGTTTGTTGCGACAAGGGCACCAGTGTTCGGACTTGGAAATCTGTTCCAGTCTAGAACACAAATATTCGGGACGGCCACCGAGTTTATGTCTGCGCGGGCCTGAAGTAGGCCGTGGCCTCCCGCCGAAAAAGGAAATAGGCGATAACTGCAAGCAGCAAGCCGTGCACAACCAGCTTTTGCGCTGAGCCGAAGCTTCCCACGATCACATGAAAGGCTAGCCAGGCAACAGCCAGCCACCGCGCCCAATTAATGCCGAGGAATAGCAACAATCCGCAAAAAACGGCAACAATTCCTAATCCAATCGGCCATAGCGAATCGTAGCGAAACGGTTGTTGCGTCAATCCTCGGAGATTGAATCCAATGTCGGCCAACCCAGCCACCACGAACAGCCAGGCGATGAACGTGATCCGCCAGGGACGCTTTGTCATAGCACTCCCTCGAGTTCGCGCGTCACCGTGCGGCTTGGACGCTTTCAACCGGCAGCTTGGCGGATTCCCAGGCGGCAATGCCGCCTGCGATCTCGGCCACCTGCTTGAATCCGGCGCGCTGCAGCAGGCTTGCCGCAATCGACGATCGGTAACCTCCCGCGCAATAGACCAGAAGCGGCCGATCCTGCGGCAGCGTTCCAATTTTCTCCGATAGCCGGCTGAGCGGCACGGCCATGCTGCCGGCAACGCTCTTCTCCTCGCGCTCGCGCGGCGTGCGCACGTCGACGGCCAGCGGAGGATTGCTCGACGAGAGAAGTTCAGCGGCAAACGGCGCGCTCAATCGTTCAGTAAACGCAATCAGATCCGGCCGCGACTCGGCGCTGTTCAATCCATCTTTCAGATATCCCGCAATGTTATCGAAACCAATGCGCCCCAGCCGGATTGCGGATTCGCCTTCGCGCCCCGGATCCGCGATGATCGCGATCGGGTCCTTGTGATTCAGCACGGTTCCGGCCCACGTAGCGTACTGTCCGCCCAGGCCAATATTGATGCTGCCTTTCAGATGAGTCGCCGCGAATTCGTCCGGGTCGCGTGTGTCGAGAATTTGCGCGCCAGCAGCCTGCAAATCGAGCAGAGCAGCAAGCGTCAGCGGTTTCATCTCGCGCGCAAGCGCTTCATCCAGCGTTGGCCGCTCCTCGCTGTTCAACACCGCGTCATACGTGAAGTAAGCCGGCGCATCAGGCTGATCTGCGGTAACCACATGGACGAACGCTTCTTTGCTCATCGGTTGCAGCGCGTAGTTAAACCGCCGCTGCTCGCCGAGCGTCGACACCGTCTCCTTGCTGATCGCCCTGCCGCAAAGCGAGCCCGCCCCATGCGCCGGATAAATCAGGCTCGCGTCGGGTAGCTTCATCAATTTTCCGTGAAGGGAATCGAAGAGCATGTGTGCAAGGTCCGTCGCCGACCAGCCCAGCGCCACGCGCAAATCCGGCCTCCCAACATCTCCAATGAACAGCGTATCGCCCGTCAGCACCGCATGCGGTTGCGATTCGCTGGCATTCAAATCGTACACAACGATCGAAATCGACTCCGGTGTGTGGCCGGGCGTTTCCAGGATTTTCAGCTGCACGCGCCCCAACTCGACCGCGTCTCCATCTCGCAAAGGTATGAACGCATAGCCTGCTTTCGCGGACGCTCCGAGGTAGATCTTTGCGCCGGCGCGGTCGCGCAGCTCCAGATGCCCCGCGACGAAATCCGCGTGCAAATGCGTCAGGAACACGTGCTCGATTTTTAGCCCGTGCTCCGCGGCAAACGCGATGTAGTGATCCGTATCGCGCTGCGGATCAACAACAGCCGCGACTCCCGTGGGCTCGTCTCCAATGAAATAGGAGGCGTGAGCCAGGCATGGCAAATAGAATTGCTTGAAGATCACTCGGCACCGTCCGGCAAGCGAACTCTAGCAGATTGCCGGACTCGCACAAACGACTACCGCGGTTGAAAGCGTTGAAATTGAGACGGAGTTCCGGCGGCGAAATATCCCTTGCGGTAGTGAATCGTATCGCCGTTCTTCACCTTCAGCTCGATTTGCCGGTAGCTTCCGGCCGGCGGCTGCGGCGTCGGGTAGTATCCGATCAAATATTGCGTGCGCAGCTCGCGATCGATCTGGTCGAACACAGAATTGATCTGCTTCACGTTGTCCAGGAAGAACATCGCGCCGCCCGTATCATCTTGAATCGTTGTCAAAGCGTGTTCGCCCGCCGTGTTGCGGCCGTTTTCGCTCTTCACCACTCTCACGATAATGGGATACAGCAATGCTTCCGACGAAATCGCCGCTCGCCTGGCATCCTCGAACGAATCGTCGCTCGTTGTCTCACCCGCGTCGGTCACCACAATCATCGCGCGTCTCCGTCCGGAGGGCCGACTTTTCAGTTCATGCGACGCAAGCACGATGGCGTCGTACATCGACGTGCCCGATCCAGGCCTGATGAACTGCACGCTGCGCTGCAGCTTCGGAATATCGTTCGAGAAGTCGTCGAGTTCAGTCACGTCTTCATCGAACTCGAAAACCGCAAGCCGATCCACCGGGCGCACCACCTGCCGAATGAAATGCGCCGCGGCATCGCCCTCGAATCTCAGGTCTTCGAACTCACTGGCGCTGGAGTCCACCATCAGCACCAGGTCGAGCGGCCGGTTCGTCTGCGCTTCGAATCGCACGATCTTCTGCGGAACGTCATCTTCGGAAAGCTCAAACTGGTCGCTGGTCAGGCCCACAACAGGTTCACCGTGCGCATCAATCACGCTGGCAAGAACTTCCACCAGATTCGTTTCAACCCGAATCGAGCCCTGCCGCTGCTCCGACGCAAACGTTGAACCCGTTCGCCCCACCCACACGGACACCGCTGCCAGTGCGAGCAAAGTAACGCAGAAAGTCTTCATCGAATCGAGGGCCGCGCTATCGAGGACCGCGCTACGCAGGCCGAAAAAGTCAGGGGGGACGATCCACCCGCGTTTGACGGAACCATTTCCTTGAAAGCGGCCTTTCGCCGGACGCAATTCACTACTAACAAGTAGATGGTCCCGGCGGGGAAATGGCTTGCTGGCCGGGCTTCTCGCCCTCGGCCCAAACGGCGCCGCCCACGAAATACTCCTTCTTCCATATGGGAACGCTGTGCTTCAGGGTGTCGATCGCGTAACGGCAGGCATCAAAGGCCGCGCCACGGTGCGCGGAGCTTACAGCAATCAGCACGCTGGTTTCGCCGATTTCCAGCCGCCCCAGCCGGTGAACGATTGCAACGCAGCGGATCGCAAAGTGATCGTGTAGGTGCGCGCCGATCTCGCGCATTTTCGCGCAGGCCATTGGCTCGTAGGCTTCGTATTCGAGGTAGAGTGTTGATTTGCCTTTGAAGTTGTTGCGGACGAACCCGTCAAACACCACTAACGCGCCATCCTCAGGGGCTTTCAAACGCTCGATGGTCGCACGCGCGTCGATCGGCTCACGCACCAGCCGAAAGACGTCCTCTGCCGCGGAGGTTTGCGATTCTTGCGTCAATCCATTCCTCGCATGTCGAAAGGCTAACTTGCAAGCGAGCTCCCCGCTGCAAGTCTTCACCCTCCGCTTACGGGGGGAAGAAACGCCACTTCATCTCCGCCCGCAAGCGGCGTTCGCCAGTCTGAGTACTCCTGATTCAGTGAAGGAGCGATCGAGCTGCGGAATTCCGCGAGCTTCGGAAATCGCCGGCCGTAGCGCTCGAATAGATCCTCTACGCGCGCCCCTTCGGCAAGCTCGGCGTGCTCCTCCGAAGCTCCCACGATTTCCTTCAATTGGCCGAAGAAAAGCACTCTGACCTGCATAAGTCGCATTCTACCGTGCTTCCGCTGGAACCAGAACGACGACCCAAATTTCTTTACTCGGTCAGGTTAAATTTCAAACTGACCCAGTACCCAACGTCCAGGTGACCCTCGTCAACGGCGAGCGCAACTCTGCGAACCCGCCATTCCGAGAAGCGGTGCAAAACCTGATTGGGCGTGAATTACCGTCATGCCTGTATTGATGCCCCTCTCCCGGCATGGTCATATCGACCGTGTGCAGGGATTCTCGCGGCACCCGCCCCGCGTACGAGGAGCGAAGAATGCCAGACTTGAGAGGCTGTAAAGTCGCCATCCTGGCCACGGATGGCTTCGAGCAGGTGGAACTCACGGAACCGCGCAAGGCGCTCGACGAAGCGGGTGCGCAGACCTCTATCGTCTCTCCCAAAAAAGATGAAATCCGAGGCTGGAAATCCACCGAATGGGGAGACAAGGTCGAAGTCGACGAGCCGCTCGACAGCGCCTCGCCCGACGATTTCGACGCGCTGCTGCTTCCAGGCGGCGTCATGAATCCAGACAAGCTGCGCATGGAGCCGAAAG
Source organism: Candidatus Acidiferrales bacterium (assembly GCA_050747085.1). Lineage (GTDB taxonomy): Bacteria > Acidobacteriota > Terriglobia > Acidiferrales > UBA7541 > Palsa-295. The sequence goes on along the minus strand of JBOGNK010000088.1, from coordinate 26,827 downwards.
CTGTCCAGTTCGTGCGTGCGTTCTTCGAAGCCAACAAGCCCGTCGCTGCGATCTGCCACGGGCCGTGGATGATCATCGAGGCTGGTGCCGCTATGGGACGGAAGATAGCCTCCTGGCCATCCGTGAAAACCGACCTGCGTAATGCCGGCGCGGAGTGGAAGGATCAGGAGGCGGTCACCGACGGGAATCTGGTCTCCGCGCGCAAGCCCGACGACATCCCCGCATTCAATCGCGCGATGATCGATCTGTTCGGTCGCAAACAACAGAAAGCACGCGGCGCGGCGCATTAGACGGCTCGCCCTTCGGCGGCCGACAGTTGAAATGGACGAGCGGCCTCACCGATCGTGCCAGGCGTTCAGAGCGTCATCCGACGAAGAACGGCGGACTTCAGATCAACCGGCGACGCCGGTTCATTTGAGATTGCGCTATACTCCGCCGCGCAATGATTCGGACTCTTTCTGTGTTGCTCGCGACGCTGATCTCCACCTGTGCGTACGCCGCGGCGCCAGTAGGCATTCCACGACAGCTCGCGCGCGAACGTGCCGCACGCATTTCAGACGCGCATTACCGTGTCGCCTTCGATCTAGTTCCCCACGCGGCCATAACGGAAGGCCATGAGCAACTGCGTTTTACTCTGCGGGGAACAGGCCCGCTCCTCCTCGATTACCGCGATGGCAAACTCCTGAGTATTTCCATCAACGGCCACGCGCTTGCGACGGCTCTCGACAACGGCCACATCGATCTTCCCGCCAGCGACCTGCATGAAGGAGAGAACATCGTCGACGCGGACTTCGTCTCGAATGTCGCTCCAGCGGGAAAGCCTCTGATTCGCTTCGACGATCGCGACGACGGCTCGGAGTACATCTACACGCTTTTTGTTCCCATGGACGCCAGCATGGCGTTCCCCTGTTTCGATCAGCCGGACATTAAAGGCCGCTTCCAGCTCACCATCGAAGCGCCGGCCGATTGGGCCGTGATTTCGAATACACCCTTTCAGCGACTTGCGCGAACAGGTGGTCGACAGCGGACCGTTTTCGACGAGACTCGTCCGATCAGCACGTATTTATTTGCCTTCGCTGCGGGCCCATTCAAAAAAGTCCACGACACGCCCGGTCTCCCGGGACTTTACGTGCGCAAGTCGCAATTCTCTCGCGCGCAACCGGAAGCGCCGGAGGTGCAGCAGATAGCAGCCGACGGCATCAAGTATCTTTCGTCCTATTTCGCGCAGCCATTTCCGTTCCCGAAGTACGACATGGTGTTAATCCCCGGCTTTGCCTATGGAGGAATGGAACACGCTGGTGCGACATTCCTGCGCGAAGAATCCGTCCTCTTTCGCACCGCGCCGACGCACATCGACCGCCTCGGCCGCGACATTCTCGTTCTCCACGAGCTGACGCACCAATGGTTCGGCGATCTCGTCACCATGCGTTGGTTCGACGATCTTTGGCTGAAGGAAGGCTTCGCGCAGTACATGGCGTATCAGGCGCTCGCATCCCTGAAGCCCAACGAAGCGATTTGGAAGCGCTTTTACGAATCGATCAAGCCCGGTGCGTACGAGATCGATTCGACGCAGGGCACCACGCCGATTTATCAGGACATCCCCAATCTCGACGACGCGAAATCCGCCTATGGCGCGATCGTCTACTCGAAAGCGCCCGGCGTGCTCAAGCAGCTGAATTTCTATTTGGGCGCCCGGAATTTTCGCGACGGCCTTCGAATGTATTTGAAGCAGCACGCCTACTCGAATGCGGAGTGGAGTGATCTGGTGCACGGCCTCGAACAAGCGTCAGGCAAGCCGCTGGGCGATTGGGCCAACATGTGGATTCGCCACCGCGGCATGCCCCAGGTCGACGTGTCCTGGTCCTGCAGCGCGAATCGCCTGGCGCATCTTTCGCTGTCGCAGCACGACGTGCTCGGCACCGATGCCATCTGGCCCATTGCAACTCAGGTTCTGCTGAGTGATTCGAACGGCAAGACATCTCGTATTCGCGTCGAACTTCGCACGCGCACCGCTCAACTCCATCTAAGCCGCGGCACTAGCTGCCCTGCATTCGTGTTTGCCAACGATCAGGACAACGCTTACGGCCGCTTCCTTCTCGACGCACGCAGCCGGCGATACGTCCTCGCGCATCTCGGCGGTGTTCAGGACGTGTTTACGCGCGCGCTGCTCTGGGGTTCGTTGTGGGATTCGGTTCGCGAAGCGCAGCTCGGACCGCGCGTGTATCTCGATCTCGCGCTCAAGCTATTGCCGCAGGAAGCCGACCTGTCGTTGTTGCAGACCATTCTCGGCAGCTCCACAACAGCGTTGCACCGTTACGTCACCGACAAAACGCGCATGCAATTTGTCCCGCAATTCGAGACGCTCGCAGCCAGCCGGATGATCTCAGCGAAAGACGCTGATTCCCGCATTCTTTGGTTCCGAGGTTTCCGCTCCATCGCAGAAACTCCGGCCGGTCTCGCGAAACTCAAGGCTTTACTGAATGGCCAGCTTTCGGTGCCTGGTGTTCAACTGCGCGCGCTTGATCGCTGGACAATGGTGACCGCGCTCATCGCCTTGAATGATCCCGAAGCGCAATCGATCTTCGCGGCCGAACGCAAGCGTGACCCGGGCGGCGATGGTCAGAAATACGCATATGTCGCTGAAGCTGCCACGCCAACGGCACAAGCAAAGCAAAAATATTTCAACGAATTCCTGCACGATCCTGCGCGTCCAGAGGACTGGATCGAGCTAAGCCTCCGTCCCTTTAACTACTGGAACCAATCGGCGCTCACCCAGCCGTACTTGAAACCGGCGCTCGAAGCCTTGCCGCAGATCAAGAGCGGGCGAAAAATCTTTTTCCTGGTGGATTGGCTGGATGCATTCATCGATGGCCAGCAGTCTGCCGCTGCGGACGCGGAGGTTCACGAATACTTGCGCACCGCATCGATCGAACCCGATCTGCGATTGAAAATTCTGCAAGCAGTCGACGAACTCGACCGCACCGTTCGCGTCCGCCAAAAATTCCCCGATTAGCCGGTTTTTGTGTAGCGCCGGCTTCAGCCCGGCCTGTGTGGCACAGGCGCTCTCGCCTGTGCGGATTTGCGGCTCCGTTGTTTGTAGCGCCGGCGCCTGCCCGCCGATCCTAATGGCGGCTCTCGCCGCCGTTTTGCAGTTGCCGTTGGTTTTCGTGTCAGGGTACGACTTCAGTCGTACCGTCCTCGGCACAAAACAAAGCTCGGCTTTAGCCGCCGGGTTAGGCCACGGCTTCCAGCCGTGGGCACAGGTCGGAAGCGCGCGGACTCGGCGCAGCAGAAGTTCGGTCGCGGGCCGCGTTCACATTTGCGCCGTCATCCTGAGTCCGGCTTGTGGACGAAGGATCTTTCTTCTCGCCCTCTGAATGCCTGGTCCGCGCTCAGTTCGAGAGACCTGCGATCTGCACCTCGTATCGAGCGAGCAAATTGCCCGTGTCGTGATCCACCTGTGCGGCCGCGTCTTGATAACTCACCTGCGTTTGCACGAGCGTTTGTTCCGCCTGCGTGAGTTCCGTTTGCGCTTCCAGCACAAAGAAGACCGTTTCCGCGCCCAATTCGTACTTGTGTTGGTCGGCTTGCAAGGTCTTCTGTGCCAGGTCGAGCGCCACTTTAGCCGCTTCCATCGACCGCTCCGACCCATCGAGGGAGTCGACGGCATTTGTCACGGCCAGAGTGATGTTTTCATGGAGCATCCGTTCCGAATACAAATCAGCGCGTCGTGAAGCTAGGGCGTCACCCATATCCGCCTGCGCCTGATGATTGCGGAATGGATACTTCAGCGTAACTCCGAACTCATACGTGGGGAATCCAAAGCCGAACATTTGGCCAACCGCGCTTCCATAGCTGCCAGCCTCGAAATTGTTGTTCACGATGTTGCTGTTCAAGCCGCTCGTAACGTAGTTGCCCCGCAGAGACAGGTCCGGCTGCAATCCATTTCGCGCCACGCGAACGTTCACCGCGTCGGCCGCCAACTGCTGGCGCATCGACTCGAGTTCCGGCCGGTAAGCGAACGCCTTCTTGAGCGCAGTCGAAATGTCCACCGCCATCAGATTTCCTGCGGGATCGGGCGTGTCCGTCAAATCCAGCTCCAGCGCCCGGATGTTCGGCTCGATGTCGGCGCCCAGATCGCGGCGCAACTGGTCCTCCTGTTGTTTCACAACAAACTCTCCCTGGATCACCGACACGCGCCGTGATGCCACCTGTGATTGGGAGCGGTAGATATCGAGCGGAGCAAGCGCCCCCAGTTCGAGCGCGTGCTTGTCGTGGTCGTAGCTTTTCTGCGCTTCGTCAAGCGACTCACGATCTACCCTCAGGCTCTCGCGCGCCTGCACAACGTTCCAGTAATCCTGAATCACTCTCAGTAAAATGTCGTTCACCTGTCCTTCGAACGCCGCGCGCGATTTGCCCAGACCTCGTTGGGCGATCACGATTGGGGCTCGACTCACGAATAGGCCTCGTCCCTTCAGCAAAGGCTGCGTGATTGTGAACTGCAAGCTCGTGAAGAATGCCGGGCTGAAGAAGAAAAATCCGCTGTTTGACGTGCTCTTGAACGAACTGAAATCCGCCGCGAAGGTGGTGCCCGTCTTCAATACTTGAGTCAAATTTAGGTCCGTAGTTTGGCTCAGAGAATTCAAGGTCGGTGGCCCTCCGAGAAGCTGCGAATACTCGTTCTGGTGCGTACGCGTCGAATCGAATGAAGCTGAAACAGTCGGGTCGAATGGCGAAAGCGCGCGTTCAAGGGCGTTCTTGGCCGTTTGCACCTGCTCCTCGTCCACGCGAATGTCGGTGTTGTTTTCCAGCGCAAGGTGAATGGTGTCATCCAGCGATAGCGTGAGCTTCCCGTTCACCACGTGCTCCATAAAGCCGGTCGGCTCTCCCGGAATCTGCTTCTTATGAGAAACCTGCTCGAACTGGAATGCGTGCTGATCCTGCGGCGTGATTTGCGCGCGAACCGTTGAGCCAAACGTAAAAGCGAGAAGAAGACAGATGGAGCATCGACGCACGAATCGCATGTTCTCCCCCTGGAAACAAAAAATCGCCGCCGCGGCCCGCCTATTCGTAGCGGATTGCTTCGACAGGGTCGAGACGCGCGGCCTTCACCGCCGGATAAATTCCGAAAATCAGCCCTACGGAAATGGAAACGAGGAACGCCAGCAGGATCGAACCGGCTGTCACAATTGTCGACCAGCCGGCGAGCAGCGCGATCAACCGCGACATTCCGAAGCCAAAGAAAATCCCCAGCAGCCCGCCGGCAAACGAGATCAGAACGGCTTCCACCACGAATTGCCGCACGATGTCAGACTTGCGCGCGCCCACCGCCCGCCGAACGCCAATTTCACGCGTGCGTTCGAGGATTCCCGCAAGCATGATGTTCATGATTCCGATCCCGCCCACAAGCAGCGAAATTGAAGCGATCGCGACCATTACCGTGCTGAACAGCCGTTCGGTGCGTCGTTGCTCCGCAAGCAGTTCGGCGGGAACGATCACGCTGAAATCGTTCGCGTTGTGATGCGCCACGTTCAGCAGGCTGCGGACCACCTCCGCGGTCTTCGGTGAATCGTCTGGCGAGCCAAGCTGCAGGTAGATGCCGTCGATTTCGTCTTTCAGATAACTCTGCGAATCCGCCATTCGCATCACCACCGCGTTCAGCGGCGCATAAATCAGGTTGTTCGAGTCCTGACTTGGCAGCCCCGCAACCTCCGTTTGCGCTGAAAGCTGTGGCGCGACGACGCCGATAACGTGCAGCCATTGCGTGTCGAGTTTTATGTATTTGCCGACCGGGTCTGCCGAACCGAAGAGGCTCAGCTTCGCCGCCGAACCAAGCACGCACACCGGAGCAGCATCTGCGTTCTCGGCCTCGCTGAAAAAGCGACCGTCTACGGCCGTCAGTCCGGCGATCTCCTGATAATCGGGATCGACGCCATAAACCACCGGGGCGTCCTGCTGCGGCTTCGGAGTCCATTCCGACGGCGCAAATCGCTTGCGCGGAGTGGACGCTACCACGCCGCTCACGTCCTTGCGGATCACCCGATAGTCCTCAAAACTCAATCCCTGCGTAACCTTGCGCTGCTTTTGCAACTCCGCATTGTTCACCGGCTCTTTCGCTTCCACGATTAAATTCCGCACGCCCATTTGCTGGATGAACGCCATCACTTTCTGTTGCGCTCCCTCTCCGATCGATAGCATCGCCACCACTGCTGCCACGCCAAAAATCATCCCCAGCATGGTCAGCAGGGAACGCAATTTGTGACTGAGAAGATTTTCCAGTCCGAGGTGGAAATCCGGTGCGTACTGCCGGATGCTCCTCCTATACCCGATTCGCAGCGGTGGCATCTGGCCTGCTCTTGTGCTCACCGTAGGCCGACTCCGCCGGCCGAAGCCGGCTTCTTGCCCGCGTTGCTATCCTCAGGATTCACGAGAGCTACTTTCGCGCCCAATTTCAATCCTTCGACAATCGCGGTCCCCTCCGTTAAGTAGCGGATCTTCACCGGTGTCGGCTGGAACGCGCCGTTCTTCTCGACGTACACCTCCGGCTTGCTCTCCATGTTGAAAATCGCCTGCTGCGGAATCGAGAGAGCCTGATCGAGGTGATCCCCATAAATCACTACATGCGCGGAAAAGCCTGGGCGCAGCCGCGGATCGGGCTTCGTCAGCGCCAATGTGACGTCGAAATTGTGGCTTGGATCGTCAAACCACATGTTCGACACCATTCCGGCTACGGACTGCACCTTGGCCTGCAGCACCGTTCCCGGCAGAGCGTCAACGCGAACGTCGGCCATTTGCCCTGTTTTCACGGTTGCGCGTTCGCCCTCTTTCACTTTCGCGTCGATCGCCATTTTTCCCAGGTCGATCACCTGCGCAATCACCATCCCCGGATACACTTGATCGCCTTCCTGAAACGGCGGCAGCGTTTGGCCCCAGTACACTCCTCCACTCGCGTTTTGGTTTTCGCGAACGAAAACCAGCCCATCAATCGGCGAACGCACTTGCATGCTCTGGATATTCCGCTGCGCCTCGGCAATCGCCAGTTGCGCCTTCTTTTCCTTTTCTTGCGCCACATCGATGCTGGCCTGGTTCGCAGCGCCGTGCGACTTGATGTCCTGCTCGAGTTGCGTCAGCGCCCTTTTTGCTTCCGCCAGCGTGAGCAAGTTCTTTTGGGCATCGATCGAGCTCAGCAGCGGATTTTTGCTCACATCCAGTTCTGCTTGCCGAACCGCGAATTTGTCCTTCAGTAGATTCGTCTGATCTTCCGCGGTCTGCACCGCGGCATCATCATTTGCCTTGATGATCTCCTGCTGCGCTTCCGCCGCGTCCGACCGGGCTTGCGCGAGCTTGTACTGCTGCTCGCTCGGATCGAACGCCACAACGATGTCGCCCTTTTTCACTGGATTGCCGGTCTTCGCCAGCTGCACGATCTGCAGAGTCGCACCCGCAACGGGAGGCGCCACCGCCGGCGTGATTTGGTCTGCATGCAGTTCTCCAGTCGTGTTCACTTGGAGCTGCAGATTCACTTGATTCACTGTCGCTACTGGAATGTCCCGTTCCGCCGCTTGCAAACCGCCGCGTCCCGCGCACGACACCAACGCCATCGCCAGTGCCAGCGCAACGATCAACAGAATTGGCGCCTTCGTCCTCATTCGTCTCCAGTTCACGCTATTGCGTGGCGGTCGGATTCTGCAGCGCCACCCGCTCTCCCGGTTCGAGCCCCTTCGCTATCAGTAGCTGATCGGTGCCATGCCGAGCGACCTCAACCGCGCGCTCGGAAAACTTTCTCCCGTTCAGGACGTACGTCACCGTCTGCCCGGCGTCATGAAACAGCGCCTGCGACGGCATGAGAATTCCGTTGTGAACCGTGTTCGTCGCAATCCGCAGGCTCGTCTGCATGCCAGGACGCAGCCGCGCATCCGAATGGTCGAAAGCGATCTGAACGGTAAAGTTTTTCGGGAACGGCCAGCCGGCGGCGAAGTCTGTGCTCGCCGTCGCGCTGATTTGGCCGATGTGACCTGCAAACTCGCGATCCGGTATTGCGTCGGCGCGAATCGTTAATGGCTCGCCAACCTGGATGCGTCCGCGTTCAGTTTCGTCCACTCGCGCGGTGATCCCCAGCGTCGATAAATCGGGTATCTCGGCGATCGCAGCTCCGGGCCATGCGCGATCGCCCGCTTTGAAAGGCGCGCTGCCCATGAATCCCGACGCCTGCCAGTTATTCAGCACGCTGACGATGCCGTCCTTCGGCGCCTTCAACACCAGCACTGAAAGCGACCGCTGCGTCTGCTTCAGCTTGAACAGCGCCTGATCGCGCTTTTGGATCTGGTCCTCCACATCAGCCGCATCCGACGCTTTGTCGGAACTCAGCTTCGCTTCATCTTGTTTCACCGTCTGCTCGGCGTCTGCCAGCTTCAGTTCCGCCTCTGCGCCGTCGATTTTCGACAGGATCTCCTGCTTGCTCGCATCGAGTTTCGCCGACTGCACGTCGAAACGCGCCTTCATCACGTCCGTAAGGTCTTGCTCCTCTTTCAACCGAGCCTTCGCCCGCGACTGCTCGATTTGCGCGTCCGCAGATTTCAGGTCCGTCTGATCCTGCACTAATGTTTGCTTCGGGCCCGTCGTGTCGAACACAACCACTGGATCGCCTTTCTTCACGCTGTTGCCGTTCGGCGTCAGCTTCAGGATTTGCAGGTCGCCCGCTTCGTACGGCGCGTTGATCGACGCCGATTTGCTCGCCTTCAATTCGCCTCGCAGTTCGAGATAGTCGACGAAATCCCCGCGCGTAACGGCCGCTGTCGGTATTTTCGGCGTTGGATTCGCCAGCCGGAAAGCCGCAACGATCACCAGCAGCGCGAAAATCGCTCCGCACGACGCGAACAATCGCTTCTTGTTGCGCCGCGAATGGCTGGCGTCTGTCATCTGCTCAAATTCCTGCTACCGATGGTTCGATCACATCCCGCCGTACAACGTCTCCGGCCTTCAATCCCGACGCGATCACCACATCCAGATCGTTGCGCGGTCCCACAGTCACCGCTCGCTTTACGAAACTGTGCCCCGCGCGCACCCAGACGTATTCACGACCTCCGTCAGTTCCGACGCTCTGAATCGGCACGGTCACCGCATCTTTCACGCTGTCCAGTTCCACGCCCACCGCCGCGGAAAGGTCCGGCATCAGCTTGGGATTGTTGCCATCCAGCGCGAATGTCGCCGTAAACGTCCGCACGCTTTCCGAGAACTGCGAGGTATGCGCCATCGGCGAGAGTTCCTCCAAATGCCCCGAAAACGCCATCGATGGATACGCGTCCAGATAAACGCGCGCTCGCTGTCCAACGTGCAGTTTCAGGAAGTCGGCCTGATTCACCTCAACTGACACGTTCATTTGCGACGGATCGACCACTTTCATGAACGGCAGCCCCGGCCGCAAGCTGTCTCCCTCCTTGGCTTCGCCGATCCCGCTTCCGGTCCAGATCATGTTCAACACCACGACGCCGTCCATCGGAGAAACCAGGCGCATTCGACTCGCATTCGATTCCGCATAGAGCATGGTTTCCTTTGCTCTGTCGGCCTGAATTGCGGTTGAGCGGATGTCCGCTGCCGCCGCTTCGCGCTTCAGCTTGAACGTTTGCTGCAGCTGCTTCAGCGTCGCTACCGCTTCGTCTAGCGTTTCGCGGTTCTTCTCGGCGTCGATTCGCGACACGATGTCGTTCTTCGAAACTTCCAGGCGCGCCTTCTTCAAAGCGTCTTCAGCGGTTTGGATATCCGTTTCGTCCTTCGCTCGCGCCGCCACTTCGGCCGCGCGCTTCTCCTCCACTTTATCCACCAGGTCCTGATACGCGGCGCGCTTGTCCAGCGCATCCTTCAATTGTGCTTGGCGGTCGAACTCCGCCAGCAGTTCGCCCTTTTTCACGCGCGCTCCCGCCGGTCGCATTTGTGTGACTACCAGTTGGGTCAGCGTAGCGCCTTCCAGTGTAGGCACCAGAATTGGACGGGAGCGCACCGCGTCTGTACTTCCCGCAAGGCGAACAACCTTGACGAAATCTCCCGCGCGCGCGACCGCCGTTCCGGCCTGTGCCACACCGGAACTCCGCGAACCGTCAGGCCGTACAGCCAGCCATACGACGACCGCGACAACGATAGCCGCCGCGATTACGGCCAAAGTCGTTCGCGTGACGAAAGAATGTCGAGGGGGAATTAGAGAAGGACCAGGTCCGGGCGCGGGCGTTTGCGCCGGATCCTCAGCCAACGCAGTTTCGGTCTGCCGAGCCTCAGCAGAACTCCTGAAGGAGAGCGCATACTTCATATGCGTCACCTGCGACCAATTGCCGGATGATACCCGCCCACTGGAACGCGCCCCCCATCGCTGTCAAGGCGCCTATTTCTAACGCGTGTCCGCGTTTCTAACGCACAAAATCAATCGCGTTTCCAACACCCAAACTCTAGTGCGTTTCTAACGCATGACATGTCGCCGCCTGTAGCCGGCCTACTGCGGCTTGTGCTTCGCCGCCGGTTCTGTAGCGCCGGTGCCTGCCCGCTGATCCTAATGGCGGGTCTCGCCGGCGTTTGTAAGGTTTTCTGTGTGGCACAGGCGCTCTCGCCTGTCCGGCTTTTGCCGTTTGCCCGGTAGCGGCACAGCATGTCGCGCTGCAAGCGCGCCGAACGATGTGGCTGCAAGCGCGCCGAACAATGTCTCCACATGTTTCAAAACGAACCCGCAACATCGGTCGCGTTTCTGACGCGCAACAGGATTGTCCGTCGAGCAGCGTTATAAGACCCGTCGTTCCCACGACCGAGTCTTTAGACGCACGACCCTGCATCGGGGTTTGCTGGAGAATTGCGTCATCCTATTAGTAACTGTGCTTCCATACGTGCCGTAGTTGCCTGATTTCTAGATTAATGGTGGCGGCAACCCTTGCCTGAACCCTACTCGCGCTGCACGATCGTGTCAATCAGCAAACTGGAACCGCGCGATTTGATTCGGCCTGCTTCCATGTCGCGCTTGCGGTGTTGTGTTGTGTGGCACAGGCGCCCCCGGCTGTGCAAATTTCGCTGTTCCGACGCACCCGCCTGTCCGCCCATCTTTATGGCGGGTCTCGCCGGGGTTTTGCTTTGGATTTGAACGTGGCGCCGGATTTTAATCCCGGCACGGTCGCCCTCGCTGTCACCTGCTTGTGTGGCACAGGCGCCCCCGGCTGTACGGTCGGCCGTTTTGTTTTTGGCTGGTAGGGGCGCAGCATGCTCCGCCCGCGCCCTTGCGGCAAGTTTGTACGTACGGGCCGGCCTGCCGCTGCAATCCCATCTGAATCGACACCGGATATCGCCGGAATGTTCCAACCACACATCGTGGCTTGGATTCGCTTTTAAATGTAGCTCACCTCGTCAGAGGTGAGGCCTTGCCGCCAATGCTGCCGATCACCCGCTTGTGTGGCACAGCCGCCCCCGGCTGTGCGAATTTCGCTGTTCCGACGCACCCGCCTGACCCGCCGCTGCAATCCCATCTAAATCGACACCGGATGTCCTCGGAATGTTCCATTGCCGCCCGTCTCGGCGCGATTAATGATGGACGACTTGCGCATTCCCCTGCAGAGAAGCACGCCTGCCTCGCGACCTTGCGTCATGTCTCGGCGCTACTGACAGCAGGTCGGTCCGCAGCAAGAGCGCTGCGGCTTCGCGGCGCGTACAAACGCGCTGATAAACTTTCCATCGATCTCGCGCGCGATCTTATCCACGTCGATGCCTTGGCCCGCCAGGAATTCCTTCGCGTCTTCAATGCGATAAACCCGCGTCGGCTCCAAGCCGACCTGCTCGAATCCCGCTGCGATCAGCTTGCGGCGATATTCGTCCTGCTCCAGCGCTCCTGCGACGCAACCCACCCACGCGAGCATGTTCTTGCGAATCTCGCTTGGCACATCGCCCCTGGTGACCACGTCGGAAACGGCAAGGCGTCCGCCGGGCTTCAGCACACGGAAAGCTTCGTTGAATACGCGATCCTTATCGGCCGAAAGGTTGATGACGCAGTTCGAGATGATCACGTCGACGGAATCGTCGGGCAGGGGAATGTGCTCGATCTCGCCTTTAAGGAATTCCACGTTGGCGAGGCCCGACTTGCGTTTGTTTTCATTCGCCAGCGCCAGCATTTCGTCCGTCATATCAAGGCCGTAAGCCTTGCCCGTGGGGCCAACGCGCCGCGCGGACAGCAGCACGTCGATGCCGCCGCCAGAACCAAGGTCGAGAACCACTTCGCCGGGATGAAGCTGCGCGAGCGCTGTGGGATTGCCGCATCCAAGCGAAGCGAGCATCGCCTCTTCGGGAATCTGTCCCGCCTGCGCGGCATCGTAGAGATTCGATGTGATGGGATCGCAGCAACCGCTCGCGGTGGAAGGTGCGCTGCCACAGCAAGCGCTGCCTCCCTTGCCCGCGCGAAGCGCCGCTTCGCCATATTTCTCTTTCACAATTTCCTTGATATTTTCCGTGCTCATGATTCCTCCTATTTGCAGATTTGCACGATCGTTTCGGGTTTGAGCGCCTTGTTCCGGGTGCAGCACTCGGCGTAGAGAAACTGAAGAAGCTCCTGAAGTGCTTCCGTGTTGGCGGTGTAATGCAGGAATGTGCTCTCGCGGCGCACGCGCACCAGGTCTTCGGCTCTAAGCTTGTCCAGATGGTGCGACAGCGTCGAGTTCGGAATGTCGAGTTCCTGCTGGATTTCGCCGACCACGAGGCCTTCCGGATGAGCCGAGAGCAGCAGTTGCATGATCCGCAGCCGCGCTTCGGTTCCCATGGCGGAGAACATGTCCGCGTATTTCACCACCTGTTCAATGGATTTGACGGCGCGTTCGATTGATTTCTGTTCGATAGACTTCTTCGATAGGGCAGCGTTCATATTTCCATATTTGCAGAAATAACGATTGATGTCAAGCCAGCGAGCGCGGAGCGAAGAAAAAAAGTCGAACCTGTGGCGGTTAGAAAATGTTTTCTCCTTTGTTTTGAAGGGGTTAAGCGGAATTTTAATCGTCAGGGTGTGGCGATTAGAGGCCCGACACGGTGGGAGCCCTCCCAGCAAGATGGCGGGCAGGCCCTCCCAACAAGATGGCGGGCGGCCCCGCTCACCAAGATAACGGGCAGGCGGGCACACTCCAAAGTGGGCTGCGGCCGCGCGAACAAACGCTAGATTCGGAATGGGGTACTCGGGTAGGGGGGCGATTGAAACGGCAGGGTGCGGCTATGAGTGCACGTCTGACGGGTCGGGCGGGATGACATCAATTGCGTTAGCGGCCGGAGGAGCGATTTGGCCGTGGAGGACGTGGTGGGTGCGGACGGGTTCGCGGAAGCGGGCGTCGACGTCGAGATGGGTATAGAGGCGAAGAGCGCGAGTGATCACGTCGAATTCTTCGGTGGGGGTTGATTCGGCGCGTTCAAGGACGTGTTCGAGGACGCGGGATGCTTCGCAGCGCCTGCGATGCATGAGCCCGGTAGCGTGCGCGTGACGGTAGATCGATTTGCGGTCGGCGATGCCATACTCCTCAGCGATCCGGATCGGGCTGCGCCAGCGGATGAACTCCGCTTCAATGGCATCGCGATCGGGATGGGAGCAAACCAGACAGCGACGCGAGTGGCGAGCCAAATCGGGCGGCGGTGCGGAGGCCGATGCCTGGAGGCTAGATTCCGCGAAGGAAGCAAGCGCTGTTCTGGCGCTGTCGAGCGGAAAACGAGCCAATTGTGCAGATCGATCGAGTTCCTTTTGCGTAGGCCGACCGGCGGCCAGCTCGCGCTTGTGGGCGGCGCGCTTTCTCTTTTCGGCTGCGCGGTGGTCGGCCGTTGCGGCTTCGATCTCGGTTTCGTAAGATGCAAACTCGTCGGGCATCTGATTCTGTAAGTCAATATGGGTGGAATTTGTTTCCATGCTGTTTGTCCACTGAGCCTCAACCAGCGTCGGCTGGGCCGGTTCGGTGATGGCGAGTCCGGTTTGCTCGTCTGCCGACGGCGCGGTGGTTTCCTTCCTTTCGTCGAAATTTAGCTCGTTAGAACCGTGACTGTTTGGCGCGGTCACAGCGTCGTTTGGCGCGCTGGGCTGCTGCTCACGCTCGAAGCGCGCATCTTCATCTGGCTCGACGCGAGGAGCGCGATTTTCGGGGCTGCCGGGCTGACGGGTTGGGAGAGATTGGGGGGCTTCTTGCGATTGTTGTCCGGGACAAACTGGACCCGGAGACGCCGGAACACGATCGCCGCTAAAGGCGAAGGGTGGCGCGCTGGTCATGAGTCGGACGTCGCCGCCGGGGAACAGGGCGTCGTCCTGGCGGCGAGAAGGCCAAGGTCGGCGTCGTGGCTTGCGACCGGGTACGTATCGCATAAAGTGACCGAACCTAGCATGAAATGGGGAGCCAGACTAGATCGCAAAACTACGGGAAATTGCATTACGTAGACAGCCGGACTAGATGGCAAAGTACGGAAAGTGCGTTACGTAGTTATACGGATCGGCAGCGGATGATCATTCTTGTGTCGGCCAACCGGCATTGAAAGGAGGTGAAGAGGATCGATCCCCCCAATGGTTGCGTGCGATTTCCCGAACCACGGTAGTAGCCTGTAGAAGTCGCTGCGCAGTTCCTTTCGGGCCGGCTGAATCCCTTCAGGCGTGCTAAGCATTGGACCTGATTAGACTTGGGGTCGAAAGCGCGTACAATTCGCCTGTGAACCTAGGCTCTCGCGGTTCCAAAGAAAAGAACACCTGCGAATTCCCGTTTCGTCGCCCCTTTCGCTTTCCAATTCTTCTCGCGGCCTTGTTGTGGTGTTTACCGGCCACCGCGTTCGCGCAGATACAGCCCAGCGACACGCAGCCCGATAGTCCCGCGACGGCTGGCGATCATAAAGGCCAGTACGAGATTCGCCGGCAGAGTTCGCCATTTGGGCTGGCGCGGGAGACCGGCACATATCAGCCGCTGACAAACCGACAGCGCGTTACGTGGTGGGTGCGATCGACGGTCGGACCCAAAACACTTGCTGTAGGCATCGTTACGTCGGCTATACAAACGGGGCGAGACGTTCCCGAGGCGTATGGACCGGGATGGAAGGGTTATGGGAAGCGCTATGGAATGCGGACGGCCGAGGCAGCAGTCGACAACGGATTTGAGGACATCCTGGGCGCTGCGTGGGGAGAAGACCCGCGCTATTTCCGCGTGCCGGAGCAGCCATTCTCACGCCGGGTTCACAGCGTCATCAAACAGGCGTTCATCACGCGGCGCGACGATGGGACGTTTGGTGTGGCGTATGCGCGGTTTGTCGCGATTCCATCCGGGAATTTCCTGACGAACACGTGGCGCGCGCACAATGAAAACACCGCTCGTGCCGCGATCCTGAGGACGACGTACTCGTTCGCATGGCGGCTGGCGAATAATGCGTTTTACGAGTTCTGGCCTGACGCCAAACAGCGTCTGCCATTCCTGCGGAACCACTGAATTGATACCTGCCCCGTCTATGTGACGTAGCCAAGCGAAGGCTGCCGGGCTGAAGACCCCGGCGCTACACTTAAACCTAAGGCAAAAACGCCGGCGCTACAGGGCACACGCGGCTGTGCGCAGCCGAGGGCGCGTCCTTCGACTGCGCTCGATCTGTCTACCGGGCCAAGCGAAGGCTGCCGGGCTGAAGACCCCGGCGCTACATTTAAACCTAAGGCAAAAACGCCGGCGCTACAGGGCACACGCGGCGCTAGCGCCACGCCAAGAACAAACTAAACGCAAAAACGCCCGGCGGTACCAAAGCGTGTGCTATGGCTTGAGTTGCTCCTGGAAAAATTGGATGGTGGCGGTGTAGGCGCGGAGCCAGCTTATGTGGCGGAGGAAACCGTGAATCTCGTCAGGAAAGACGAGTTCCTGGTAATGGACTCCCTGCTTGCGCAGCGCGTTGGCCATCTCGCCCATCTGAGTGAACTGCACATTGCGGTCGTCGTCGCCCTGAATCAGCAAGACGGGCGAGCGCCACGTGCTGACGGACGAAATCGGCGACGATTCCAGTGCGAGGCGAGCCGCTTCGGCGTGCGCGGCTGGATTATAGGTAGCCCAGTTGCCGATCTCGACGTTCCAGTCGTGAACGCCGTGCATATCGACTCCCGCAGCGTAGAGATCGGATGCGCGAGAGAGGCCCATGGCTGTCAGATAGCCGCCATAGCTGCCGCCCCACAAGCCAATGCGCTTCGCGTCGACGTCGGAACGCGAGCGGAGATAGAGCGCGGCGCCTTCGACGTCGTTGAATTCGCTCGCGCCATCCGCACCGTAGTTGACCGCTTCGCGGAAATTCAGACCGTAGCCGATGCCGCTGCGATAGTTCACAGACAGCACGACGTATCCGTGATTCGCGAGGTACTGGTTCAGACCATACGAGTTGCTGTAGTAGTCCATGTAATGCCAGCCGAGCAGCATCTGGCGGCGCGAGCCTCCATGGTAGAAGACGATGGCCGGATGGCGCTGGCCGTCGTTCATGTTGGGGGAGAGAAAGAGCTGGCCGTGGATATACATGCCGTCGGCAGCGGAGAAGATTACTTGCTGCGGGACGACGAGATCGTTGGCGGGGAACTCGTGGGGAATCTGATTGTCGGCAAGGTCGTGCATCGCGTTGCCGGATCCGAGGACCGCGGGACGCATCGGCCACTTCGGGCCGGAGCGCAGGATCGCGACGGTGCGGTTATCGCTGGAGAAGACGGGATACATTTCGAGGCCGGTGCCAGACGTTAATTGTTCTGGCTGAGTGCCGTCGACCGCGACTTTCCAGATGTGACGGCGGTCGATATCGTTTTCGTTCGAGGAATAGACGATCGACTTGCGGTCGGGACTCATGCTGACGTGCTCGAGTTCAAAATCGCCTGGCGTCATCAAAGTCGCCGCGTCCCGGGTGTTGTCGGCCCCGCTGGTGGCGGAAACAGAATAGAGGTGAACCCAGCCGGTCTTTTCCCAGGGGAAAACGAGGCGGTCGCCGGCTCCCCACATGAGCTGGTTTTCGGCTTCGACTTCGTGGAAGACGCTGCCGGGGCCGTCGTCAGCGCGCCAGATTTCGTGGCCTTTGCCGGTGGCGACGTCGGCGACGAGAATCGACCACGGCGGACCGGTGCGGCGCGGCTCAAATATGTGCTCGGTTGAAGACGGAACGCGGATGAAGGCGATCTTGGTGCCGTCGGGCGACCAAGCGGGCTCGCCGTCGTGATCGGTGCTGGGGTCGAGATAGTTCACCACTTTTGAGCCGAGCGTGTAGACGCCGATGAAGGTGTGGTCGCCGCGCGCGCTGACGAAGGCGATGGACTTTCCGTCGGGCGCCCAGCGAAGACCGCTGTTCTCGCCCAGCTCGTGAATGAGCTGTTGCGGTTTTTCGCTGCCGTCGAGCTTCGCGAGCCAGATTTCGCCTTTCAGTACGTAGGCGACGGATTGGCCGTCGGGCGAAACGGCCGGCGAATGGCCTTCGCCGATTTCTTTCGGCGTGCCGCCACTGACGGGAATGACGTAAATGTCCTGCTCAACGGCCGCGGCAAAGCGCGCAGGGTTTGGGTAGGTGCGCTTGGGAAATTCAAAATCGCCGCCGTGGGTGTAGACGATCGCGGACGCGTCGGGCGTCCATGCGATCTCGCCGACGTCCTGGCCGTCGTCTTCCGTGTAATTCGTGAGCTGGCGGACGGAATACGCGCCGTTCTGGCCAGGTTCAGCAACCCAGACGTTACGCTTGCCCTCGGCGTTGAAAACCCAGGCGAACATGCCTTTCGCGGGAGAGGCGGTCAGATCGGCGGGGAAGGGAAAGCTCAAAACCTGTTCGATGGTGAAGTGCGCGGGCGATTGCCTGTTGGCGGCGTTGTGAGTGGGCGGCTCGGCGAACGCGGTGCAGGTGCTGCATACAACAAAGATGACGGCAGAGAGCAGTCGCTTCATTTGTGCATCTCCTCGCGAAAAATGAAGCGCGATAGTACGCCTTTGCCGCAAGTAGTGACAAGAGAGGGATTTGCCTCCAGGAAAAGTGATGCAGGGCAGGTTCAGGGAGAGGCGGCGGATGCGAATCTGCCGCTCCCTGAAGAGAGCCCGCGTGGAAGACGCAAAAATCCAACACATCTGAACGGCTCACGCATTTTTGCCAGCGGACACACCTACCGAATCGGGCCAACCGAAAAAAAGAAGGCGCCTTTATCAGCCCGTACCGCTGAGCTTGCCAAGGCGCCCTCAACAGAGGATCGGTTTAGAACATCAGTTTCAGCGCGAGCTGCAATTCCCGCGATGAGCCGAAATCACCCTCCGGAAACCGCGTGCTCGTAATCACGCTTGAAGTCATTACGCTGCTGGTTGGCGTGATTACAAAGCTGGGATCGCCGAAGTTGGCCTGGTTGAAGATGTCGAAGGCTTCGGCGCGGAATTGGATGGAGAGCCTCTCGGTGATCCTCGTATCTTTGATCAGCGAGAAGTCCGTATCCAGATAGTCCGGTCCGATGATTGCGTTCCTGCCTTCCGTTCCGGGCGCGCATACGAGCGTCCCGCTCGCAGAGCTGCACGGGCTGGTAAAGACTTGCGGATTGGCAATCCAATCGTGCGGGCTGCCGGTGACGTGCACTGCTCCGGTAAGATTCGGCCGCACCACAGCGCCGGAGAACAAACCGCTGACGCCGGACATGTAAGCAGTCAGCGGGTTGCCGCTCTGCGCGGTGGTGATTGCCGCGAGCTGCCAGCCGGAAACGAGCCGGTTGCCTTTGAACGGGAAAGTGTAGAAGCCGCTCAAGACAAAACGATTCCGCGCATCGAAGTCCGACGGGCCGTATTCGCCGCGCAGATCGTAGCTGTTCTGCGGCAGAACGTTCGGAAAGTCGAGCGAGGCATAGTCCAGCGACTTCGACCAGGTGTAGGTGGCAAGGAACTGCAGGTTATGCGTCAACTGGTCGTGTAGAGTGACCCACAGACCGTTGTAATTCGAATTACCGTTGCTGGTGACCTCCCGAATTCTGGAGAAATTCGGGAAAGGAGCCGAGGTCGCGGGGCCAAAAGCTCCAGCGAAAACCAGCGGCTGATTCTCGTTGATCTCCTGCTGAAGGCGTGTGCCTTTCGATCCCACATAGGCCACCTGGAGGCCCAGAGTGTCGGTAAGCGCACGCTGAATCGTCAGATTCCAGTCCTGCATGTATGTGTCGCGATAGTTCGGGCTCACTGTAAATGGCGCGACAGTGTTCGGATTTGCGGGAGGAGCTTCGAAGGTAATGCTGTTCGTCAGCGAACTGCTCGAGAGTGGCACGGCGAATGGTGGATTGCCGGACAGGCCAGACACGATATTCGTGGTTGGCTGCTGTGCAAGAATCGCGTAGCCGCCGCGAACGGAGGTCTTCCCATTTCCCCAGGGATCCCATGCGAACCCGACGCGCGGCTGGACGAGCTTGTCGTTCGTGGGGAATACCTGGCTGAATCCCGGCGAGCCGATGGTTACGAGCGAAGCGGACAAAGGATCGAAGACCGCCAATCGATTGGTCGCTTCGGACGGCGTGCCATTCCAGTCATAACGCAACCCGAGATTGAAAGTTAAATTCGGCTTCCACTTGAAATCGTCCTGTACGAACGCGCCCCAGGCCGGCATAAGAATCTTGTTGTTGCCGTTGCCTTCCTGCGTCGAGAACGCACTTGCTGCGTCATTCAGGAAATTCGTCAGCGAGCTGAATGTGAACGATCCGACGTTTTCGGCGACGTTATTGTTGTAGAAGCGGCTGACATCCACACCCAAACTGAGGGAATGCCGTCCCTTGAGCCATGTCACCGTATCGTTGAAGGCGACCGTCGTGTCACCCCGGCCCTGAGGTTCACCTCCCGGATTTCCGAACTCGATTACGCCGGAGGGAACACCCTGGATCACGATGCTCGGCAAACCAATGTCCGGGACGCCAGCCGGAAGGCCAATCCCCACGCCAGACGACGTTAGAGCGGTGTCGTTTGGCTCAAACGTGATGAAGAGACGGTTGAAGCCGAGCCGAACCTGGTTGGTCAACTGCGGGCTGAAGATGTGACTTTCATTTAATGTAAGGAGTTGACGTGATCCATCGCGAGTGTCACCGAACGCCGGCACGTTTGTTCCGGAAGTGGGCTCGAAACGATGGTCCTTCTCGACGGCGTAGTATCCGTGAAACTGATCGTTGCCGGTGAGATTCACGTCCACGTCGCCGGTACCGATATCCTCGTTCACCGGAGCGTTGGTCGATCCGAAGAAAGCCGGCTGGCCGCCCAAGGTTGCGTTCGCGGGGGCTTCTTTCTCCAGAATCGCCAAGAGGTTATTGACGGTGGCATTGCTCGACGTTGTGCCGGCCGCGGGAACGCTTACTTGCAGCGGCAGCGCGTGCTTTTGGCGCAATCCTTCGTAGCTCAGGAAAAAGAAGACTTTGTTTTTCTTGACGGGTCCGCCGAAGTCCCCGCCAAGATCGTTGCGGTTGAGCGGCGATTTCGGCGTTCCGACAGGATTGAAGTAGTTGCGCGCATCGAGATAGTCGTTGCGGAGAAAATTGAACGCCTCGCCGTGGAAGTCGTTCGTCCCCGAACGCGTCGCGACGTTGATAATCGCTCCCGAATTCCGGCCGTATTGTGCGGGAAAGGTCGAGTTATCGATCTTGAACTCCGACATCGTGTCGATCGAGGGCTGGAAGGTCACCTGATTTTGGACTTCGTCGTTGAGGTTGATTCCATTGATCAGGAAATTCAGCGTGGTCTCCCGCTGGCCGGCCGTGTCGATGCTCAATGCGCCCAGGCCTTGCAGGGGCGCGACCAGGAATCCGTTCTGCGGCGCCGTCATAGTGCCCGGCGTAAGAGGCGCAAGATCGAGGAAATGCCGTCCATTCAACGGAATTTCTTGTACGGTCTTGGAACTGATCACCTGGCTGACGGCGCTGGTGGTGGTATTCACCAGGGGCGCTCCGCCTGATACGGTCACTTCTTCAGTCACCGCGCCAACCTTGAGTTGCACGTTTTCGGTGACCGTGGAAGCAACGTCGAGCTTCAAATCTTTGATAACGTATTTCTGAAAGCCGCTGGCACTCACATTGATCTGATACGTTCCCGGCAGGAGTCCCGGCATCAGATAGAATCCGCTTGCGTTGGTCTGCGTCGTGCGTTCCACTCCCGTATCCTGATCGTGAATGACAACCTTCGCTGAAGACACCGCCGCACTAGACGTATCGGTGACTGTACCTTGCAGAGTGGCTGCGGATTGCGCGCGCGCAACCATCGCAATCGCCGCGAAAGCGACAAATATCGAAAGCAAGAGATAGTACTTAGTGATCCACCGCCCGGAACGTGATCCTGACATGATTCCTCCTTGGCGCCCCTTTTGAATACAAAAAGAGTGTTCGAATTTCCGCGCTGGTTGATTTCGGTTGAAAGGCGGCCTGCTGGAAGGGCCAGTTATTTCCCAGAGTCGATGCGACAACAGCGCATGATTGCTCCCACCTTGCGGACAAGCACTGCTATTGAAGCAATCGGAGCGCCAGACGATAGAAGGCCGTTCTGCTGCTCACATTTGGAGTGTTTCTAACGAGTTGACATCGCCGAGACAAATTATCGATTGTCCGGCGGTACGGTTTTCCGTATGCGGATACTAAGTTTTAGAGTGACCGGTCGAATAGCAGCAGAAAGCGCCTATGCGGGCGCGGGAACGAACGCAGGGGCGGGCTTGCCGACGGGGATCACTTCGACTATGGCATTGTAATCGGGGACACCGCTGGGATCGAGGCAACCGGCGCGGATGAGAACGTTCACCTCGGGCCAATGACCCAGCAGACATCCGGGCTTGATGCGCTCGATTTTGACGCGGCCTTGAAACTCTCCGCGATCGTTCCGTACCAAGACTGGATCGCCAGTGGCGAGTCCTAGCCGTTCGGCGTCGGAAGCGGACATGAAAATGGCATCGCGGCCTGCCCCCGTCAGCGGATCGATTTCCGCCTGGACCATGCTGTTGAATTGTTTGCCGCGCCGCGTGCCGAGCAGGAAATAGCCTTCCGGGACGCGGCTGCCCGGCAACTCGATCGCGGAAAAGTGACCCTTGCCGTCGGAGGTTGGGAACCGGTCCGTAAGGAGCCGCGGACCGCCGTATTGGAACTGATCGCCTTTCTTCCGCAGATTCGCGATTCCTTTGTAGGTGGGGCAGACGCGGTCGATCTCGTCGCGGATGTCCTGGGTGTCGCGCCAGGAGAATGCGGAGCCTGCCCGCTCCGGGTCAGCGCGACGCGCAACGAGCACGGGAATTTCCCACTCGTCTTTTGTCTGAACGCGATCAGGTCGCGGTGTTTCAGCGCGACCAAGTCCTGGCGTTTCGCTTAGACGCGGCCCTGCAATCTCAGGACTGTAAATGACGCGGCGTTCCGTGCTTGTTTCCGTGCCGCCGCCGCGCTGCTCGTATCGCGTGCGGGACGGCAGCAGGAGCACAGTTTCCTGCGGCTCGACGAGCATGTTCGAGCTGAGGACGATGTCCTGGTGGATGCGCAGGCGGATATTGCGAACGGCGTTGCGGACGCGATCCGGTTCAGGCAGCGTCTCCAGGAAATTTCCGCCGCTCTGCCACAGCGCGTCAATTTCGCCCCGTTCGGCCGCGAGGATCATCTCCGCAGCGGCCAGACCTTTCCATGCGGGCGGTTCGAATCCCCAATATTCTGGCTGAGCGAATTTGTGCGCGTTTTCTTCGTTTGCCGCGGCACCCATAACGTAAGCGCCGGGCATCGCTCCCATCTCCGCGCCGCCTTGGACGCCGCTGTGGCCGCGAATCGGCATAAGACCGGTCTTCTCGCGGCCCACATTGCCGCGAGCGAGTTGCAGGTTGACGATGGCGCGCACGTTGTCGCTGCCGTGCCGATGCTGCGTGATTCCCATGCTCCAGACCATGATTGCGGATCGGGCTTTGCCGAATGCATCCGCAAAGCGAAACATGTCGGCGGCGCGCAATCCGGAGCCGTTCTCAAGGACATCCCATGAAAATGCACGCACCTTCGCCTCAAGCAGATCCCAACCCGTCGTCCGCGCGGCGACGAAAGCTCGGTCGACCCAAGCGTTCTCAATCAAATGCTTGAGCACGCCATAGAAAAACGGAATGTCTCCACCGATCAAAATGGGGAAAAAATCGTCCGCGACGCGTGTGCCGAACAGCGCGCTTCTGGCGACCGAAGGCACCCAGTAGCGGTCGAGGCCCGGTTCGAGATATGGGTTCACAACGAAAACCTTCGTGCCTTTTTGCTTCGCGTAGTACAGATATTTCATCGAGACGGGCTGATTGTTGGCGATGTTCGACCCGACAAGAATCAGCAGATCGGTTCCGATCCAGTCGGAATAGGAACAGGTGGTGGCTGCGCAGCCGACCGTGGCGTTCAACGCGGACGTGCTGGGCGCGTGGCAGATCCGCGCGCTGGTGTCCACGTGATTTGTGCCGAAGAAGCGCGCGACTTTCTGGTGCGCGTAATACGATTCGTTGGTGAGGCCGCGCGAAGTGATGTACCAGGCAAGGCGTTGAGGATCGATGGCTTTCAATTCTTCGGCAGCAATGGCGATCGCTTCGTCCCAGGAAATTTGGCGAAAGCCGCGTTCACCGCGCCGGCGAAGCATCGGGAAGGGAAGCCGGCCGAGTTTGAGGAGCTTACGGGAAGAGAGGCCGCGGAGTTGCGCTACATCTTCAAGAAGGCGGGCGTCCATCGCGGGCATGGTGTTCAGCCGGAGTAACTTCAGGCGGACTGCGCACAGATGGACGCCTTTCATCGTCCAGTCGCGCATCCCCGTCGTGCCCAGGGAGCAGCCGTCACAGCAGCCGTTGTTCAGGATCCGCCAGGCATAAGCGAGATTGTCGCGGTTCTCCCAAATGGTCGAAAGAATATCTTTGTAGGCATTCGGATGCTGCTCGTGCAGGCCGTAGGGGACCAGGCTGACCCAGCCGCGCTCGCGAGGATTTTCGCTATTCTCCGTGATATTGCATTTGGCCATAGTGTGGTTGAGAACCGATGATGCCGTTGCGCAAAGATTCTGCTCCAGTGATGCTGGGTGAGGCAACCGCTGATGCAGCGCCGTCGACGGTGAGGCGACAACGCGACAGATTTTCGACTCGCGTGCGGGAGTACTATGTGAAGTTCAAATGTGCCGGTTGCAATCGTGTACGAGGGCTTCAGCGTTTCGGGGATTTTCGTCGTCGCGCATACCGGCTTCTTGCGCAGCCGTCCGGCCGGTGCTAATACAATTATTGAGAGCCTTTTAGCTGGAGGGTTCAGTGGAGCGAAAAAGAAAGAAGTCGGAAGGGAAAAGACGAGCAAGCCCCAAACAGGCGAAATACAAAAGCACATCCGGCGAGGAAGCTGCTGACCAATCTCAACAGGGCGAGAAACTCGACATCGTGGACGAGGCTTCGCGCGAATCTTTTCCGGCGAGCGACGCGCCCGCATGGACCGAGAGACGCGAACCGAAACCTCGGAGCAAGCGCGCCGGCGCTTAGGTGTCGCCACGTTTCCGGCGCCACTCTCATCACATTAATAGGATTCGGGTTCGACACGGAACATCGGCTGCTGGGCGATTGCGTGTCGAACGTGTAATACAAGGAGGCTGTATGAGCGCGGAACCGCGGCGGGCGAACGAAATGAGGATTGCACTGCAGGTGGGCACTATCTTGCGCATCAAGAATACTGGAGATGTAGTCGTCGATAATCCGGAACTGGAGCTGGCGGCAGACGACCAGGCCGCCGACGCTGTTCTGATCTATCGTTTTGATCGCGAAACCGGGGACCACATTCTTCGCCTCGTCGAACCCGTCGCACTTCGAACGGAGCACGCCCGACGGCGCGGCGCTTAAACCGCGCGTCCCAGCCTTCCGCACAAGTTCTACCGCCAGGAGGCGGTTCTCTCATGCTCTTCGATCAGCTTCCGATTCGGCAGGTGACGCTTCGCAATCGCATCGTTGTTTCTCCCATGTGCCAGTACTCGAGCAATGACGGATTCGCGAACGACTGGCATTTCGTTCATCTTGGCTCGCGCGCGGTGGGAGGCGCCGCGCTGGTGTTTACCGAAGCCGCCGCGGTGACGCCGGAAGGGCGAATCAGCCCATACGACCTGGGAATCTGGAAAGATGAACATAACGAGTTTCTATCGCGGATTGCGCGCTTCATCTGCGATCAGGGCGCGCTGGCCGGGGTCCAGATCGCACACGCCGGTCGCAAGGCCAGCACGCCGCGGCCTTGGGACGGAGTGGGAACGATTCCGACTTCTCAGGGAGGCTGGGCGCCGATTGGGCCCAGCGCAATTGCGTTCGATGAAAAACACGCTGCGCCGCGCGCGATCGCGGAGGGCGAGATTCCGGGTATCGTTCAGGCGTTTGCCGATGCTGCGTGTCGCGCGCAGAGAGCCGGGTTTCAAGTGCTTGAAATTCACGCGGCGCACGGTTATTTGATCCAT
Source organism: Candidatus Acidiferrales bacterium (assembly GCA_050747085.1). Classification (GTDB taxonomy): domain Bacteria; phylum Acidobacteriota; class Terriglobia; order Acidiferrales; family UBA7541; genus Palsa-295. The sequence continues at coordinate 1,430 of JBOGNK010000088.1, read as the reverse complement.
GAATTTCTTTCACCGATTACGAATCAGCGGACGGATCGCTACGGGGGTACGCTGGACAATCGTGCGCGCCTGCTTCGCGAGATCGCGATTGCGGTGCGGCGCGTGTGGCCGGAGGGCAATCCGATATTCGTTCGAATTTCAGCGAGCGATTATGTCGACAACGGCTGGAATGTCGAGCAATCGATCGAACTGGCGCGGCAGCTCAAGCGGCTCGAAATCGACGTGATCGATTGTTCGTCGGGCGGGCTCGTTCCCGGAGGATACGCGCCGCAGCGGCCCGGATATCAAGTGCCCTTCGCGTCGGACATTAAGCGCGGCGCCGGCATCATGACGGGCGCCGTGGGCGTAATCAGCGAGCCGGGCATGGCCGAGCAAATCATTTCGCGAGGCGATGCCGACGTGGTGCTGCTCGCGCGCGAATTCCTGCGACGTCCGTACTGGCCATTTTACGCGGCGCGCGAACTCGGTCACAGGGTTCCGTGGCCCGCGCAGTACCTGCGTGCGGCTCCGAGGGACACGCCGATTCGTGGTGCGTGACCCATGCTTGGACCGGCCTAGAAGCAGCGTGCGCGTCTAACGCGAGCGGTTGGCGGCGTTCGATAAGCGCTGGAACAGCGTGCGAATTTCTGGAAGCCCAAGGGCAAGAGTCGCGGCGAAATAGAAAACGCCAAACGGCACCAGCACAACGACCGCGGCGAGGACGGGCGAGTGGTGCCGGAACGAGTGGTGGATGAGCCATGCCGCCCCGGCAGCGCCGAGCGCGGCGATCCAGACTTTCACGAGATACGGAGCAGGCAAGCCAGTTTTTCCGATTCTGCGATTCAGCGTCCGGCGCAGGAGTGTGAATTCGAACCACGAAGCGACGCCCGCCGAAATCGTCAGCCCGGCAACGCCCCAACGAGGCTCGATGCCGAGCATTGGCGGCAGCGGAATGGCGCAGAAATAGCCGAGGCCGCTGGTCAGAATTACGCGAACGATGGCGTAGCGAAGCGGAGTGCGCGTGTCGCGCAGCGCGTAATAGGTTGACGAATACAGGCGGCCGAGAGTTGATGCCAGCAGACCCACAGTGGCCCCAGCCAAAATTCCCCACACATAGATCACGTCCGATTGCCCAAACTTGCCGGTGCGGTAAATCGCGCCGACGATGACGTCGCCGAGAATCAGGAACCCGGTGATTGACGGCACAACAAAGAAAGCGATTTGCCGGAGGCCTGCGTTGAGCCGCCCGCGCAGCACCGGCGCTACTTCGTCGTCCGTGCCAACCGCGCCGGACATATGCGGGAGTTCCGCAGCGGAGACCGACATGCCGAAGAGGCTGACGGGCAGCATGTAAAGAATCTGCGCGTAAGCGAGGCCGGCCACGGCGCCCGTGGGAAGCAGGCTGGCGAGCAGCGCGTCCACATACGCGCTGATTTGCACGACACCGCGTC